>CAZFFM010000110.1:0-10495 GCA_964517425.1 uncultured Ardenticatenales bacterium
GGGGGGGGGGGGGGGGAGGCCGCCAGCGGGGACCAAACCACGGAACGAGCAGACGGCGCGCCCGATTTGACTGCGCCGGTTGTTCGGGAACATGCCGATGAGCTGGGCGATTTGGACGTGACCGCGATCCGGAACGACCCCGTGATCCAAAATCTCTGGGAGGCAACCCGCCTGGTGGCAGAGGCTATCGGCGATAAGGTGATCGTGACGGTAACCGCATGGGGGCCTTTCACCCTGGCCGGCCAACTCTTTGGTGTGGAAGACTTCATGCGTGCTACGTTCAAACGTAAGAAGGAAGCGCACAAGACCCTCGACTTTGCCACTTGCTTGCTGAAGGAATTCTACCGGCCCCTTGTGGAAGACCACATCATTTCTGTGACCAGCTTGGCCGACCCCACTGCTTCGGGTGACCTAATTTCATCTCGTACGTTCAAGACCTACTGTCTCCCCTATCTGCAGCCGCTTATTCAGGAATTCAAGGACCACGGCGCATACACCTGGCTGCACATCTGTGGCGACACAACGGACAAACTGGATTTGATTGCCGATACCGGAGCCGATTGTTTTAGTCTCGATTACAAAGTCGATATCGTTGCCGCCAAAGAAATGGTCGGTGACCGGGTATGTCTGGCAGGAAACGTAAACCCTGTCTCGGTACTCGACCAAGGCACGCCAGAGGATACCCGTGAAGCCAGTCTGGCATGCCTGGCCGCCGGCAGCGCCGGGGGTGGGTTTATCCTGACCTCTGGCTGTGACCTTCCGCCGACCGTGCCTTTGGAAAACCTGCAAGCAATGCTAGGAGCGACTGAAAACTGATTGAATTGAACAGGATTCGCCCCGGCTTGTTTGACGCCATGTCTCTTTTGGTGTATAGTTGTCGTTGGCGGGATGTGCCGTGCAACAAGGTATAAACTCGCGAAGCGGATTATCGTAATACGTAATACGTGAAACGTGATGGTTGCGTGTTGAGCGACCTTGCGCTTCACGTTTTGATTTCACGTGGTGAATGCCATCTATGAAACTGGACGCTGGCGGTTTTTGTTTTTGCCACGGATTTTCACGGAAAAATCAGAACGAATAGATGAAAATCTGTGGAAATCCGTGCAATCTGTGGCTGAAAAAACCGTATTATACAGGAAAAATTATTTTCGCCAGACTCCATCGGAAAGACACGCGAAACTATGGCCAAAGCAAACGTTGACGCCGGCATCTGTGGTTACAAGGTAACCGTGGAGGCCACGTCACTGAACGGAAAAGAGGTGCAGGTTGATCTTTGCAGTGACTGCGAGATGATCACGGCGATGAACGAGGACCTGGCACACTTGCGGTGGAAGGGCAGGGGGCACAGGGTCTTTCTACGCATGACCGAATCGGCAGTGTACGAATCGGCGGCGCGCCACATCCGTCATTGTGCTTGCATCGTGCCGGCTGCTGTGCTGAAAACGATCGAAGTAGAGACGGGCATGGCCCTGCCCAAAAAGGCGACGATTGAGTTTGAGGAGTGAGCATCGAGGGCAAACCGGTGGACAGCGGACAAACGGTTGGCCTATCTGTATTTCATTCAGTATCGCTGCTGACAAGGAGACTGGATTGCCCTGATGTCGATTGACCAAATACTCGATACAATCCTGAATGGAACGGTCAGAAAGAAGGAGCCCGACGAACGCTCAAGCGGTAAGTTCATGAAATATACGGTTCGAAAAGGGAATATTACAGTTACGGTGAAAGACTGCCATCCGCCATTTATCATTACGGCAAACAGGAGGTAGGCTATGGAATGTCCAAATGGATGCACTGTTCCCATGAGATCTGTCCGTGTAGAAAGGATCTTCTACCGGGCCGGAGAGCCGGTCGTGATCCGTGATCTGGAGATGTACATCTGCCCGATTTGTGGCTGCGAGTCCATGCCGTTGCAATCGGCGCGGATCGTCGAAGATGTCCTGAACGGCCAGATCGAACCTGCCGGGCAGTTTTCTGCACCGCTATATCAACCAGCATAGACAGTGCGGCCGCGAAGAATACGTGACAAAGGGGACGTACAATGATGAAGACAGATTCCGAACCGTTTCGTATTGACAAGACGGCGTTTTCGGTAGACTCCCTTTTTGATGAATCAGACGAGAAGGCCTACTGGCTTTCTCGGACGCCTTTGGAACGGCTTCAGGCCATCGAAATCATGCGACAGGTTGTGTATGCTTATGATCCAGCTACCGCGCGACTTCAAAGAGTTCTTACAATTGCTGAACGCACATCAAATTGAATACTTGGTCGAACTTGTTACCCGTCTTCTTTCTTTACCACGAAGACACCAAGACACAAAGCGTACAAAATCGCTCGCTAAACGTTCACTCTTGTCTTTCTTTGTGCCTTTGTGTCTTGGTGGTTGACTCAAACATAGAGGAAAACGATAAACAACCACTATAAAGACTTGAATGACTTGGAGCATTTACTATGACGAAGCAGCCAACAGAGAAGAAACATCTGGTCATTTTCCAACCCTCAGGCAGCCGGGGCTATGTCCCGGACGGCACACCGCTGCTGGAAGCAGCCCGCGAACTGGGCGTAGCCATCGAATCGCCCTGCGGCGGGCGGATGATGTGCTCCAAGTGCCGCGTGCGTATCGAAGAGGGCTTCTTCGAACGCTTCGGTATCCAGTCCAGCATGGACCACCTGAACCCTGTGTTGGAGAAGGAGAAAGACTTCTGCCGCGAAAAGGGAATCACGGGGGACAACTTCCGCCAGTCGTGCGTGGCCGAAGTGTATGGCGACGTGGTGGTCTACGTGCCGGAGGAGAGCCGCGCCGTCAAACAGATCGTGCGCAAGTCGGCGCGCGAGCTGAACATCGAAATCAAGCCGGCCGTGCGCCGCTACTTCGTGGAAATGACGCCGGCTTCCCTCCACGAACCGATGGGCGACTGGGAACGCCTGCAAATTGCGCTGAAAGAGGAACACGGCCTCGAAGGTCTTGCCCTTGACTACCTGATCCTGCGCAAACTGCAAGGCGTAATCCGCGAGGAAGACTGGAAAGTGACCGTCTCCGTTTGGCAGGGCCGCGAGGTGATCCAGGTGGAACCCGGATTCGCCGAGATCGGCCTGGGGCTGGCGGTGGACGTGGGCACGACGACGGTTGCCGCCTACCTCTGCGACCTGGATGATGGCACGATCCTGGGCACCGCTTCCATGATGAACCCGCAAACGCCTTACGGCGACGACGTGATGGCCCGCATCACCTACGCCATGACCAATGACGATGGGCTGGAGAAGCTGCACACCGCCATCCTGGACGGCCTCAACGACATTGTGCGACAGGTCTGCGAAGAGTCGGGGTACGGCCCGGACCAAATCCTGGAAGCGGTGCTGGTCGGCAATACCTGCATGGACCACATCTTCTTGAACATCTACCCGAAGTATGTCGGTGTAGCTCCTTTCATACCGGCGGTACACCATTCGGTGAACGTCAAAGCCCGCGATTTCGGCCTGAACATCCTGCCATCGGGCAATGTACACGTCCTGCCCAACCAAGCCGGCTTCGTCGGCGCGGACAACACAGCGGTGATCATTGCCGAGGAACCGCAAAAGCAGGATGAGATGATGCTGGTCATTGACATTGGCACAAACGGCGAGATCGTGATGGGCAACCGCGAGAAGCTCATCTCCGCGTCGGTGCCGACCGGGCCGGCCTTCGAGGGCGCGGAAATCGCCTTCGGTATGCGCGCCGCCGAAGGGGCCATCGAACGGTTGAAGATCGACCCGGTGACGTGGGATGTGAGCTACCGTGTGATCGGCAAGGACAAATGGAGCAACGAGATGGCCCCGGAGGAGATCCGCGCGCGCGGCATTTGCGGCTCGGCGATCATCGAAATCGGCTGGGAAATGTACAAGGCCGGCGTGATCAACGCCAGCGGGCGTTTCAGCCGTGAGACGCACCACCCTCGATTACGAAAAGGGACGAAGGGGCCGGAATTTGTGCTGGCCTGGGCCCCGGAGACTTCCATTGGCCGTGACATCACCTTCAGCATAGACGATGTCCGCGCCTTGCAACTGGCCAAGTCGGCTATGTATTCCGCGGCACGGCTGATGATGAAGCGGCTGGGTATCGAGAAGGTGGATAAGATCGTACTGGCCGGCGCATTTGGCAGCTACATAGACCGGGTGAAGTCCATGGCCATGGGCTTGATCCCCGATTGCGAGCTGAAGAACGTCTACGCCGTGGGGAACGCGGCCGGCGACGGCGCGCGCATTGCCCTGCTCAACACCGATAAGCGGGCCGAAGCGGACGAGGTCGCCAACCGCGTGGAATACGTGGAACTGACCGTCGAGCCGGACTTTGAAAAGGAATTCGCCGCCGCCATGCACTTCCCCCACATGCGCGACCGTTTCCCGCACCTCGACCGCATGTTCGAGAAGATGCGCCACCAGCGCAATTTGCGCCTGCTCAAGAACGCGGCGATCTTCGCCGACTTGCCCGATGCGTTGTTGAAGCAGGTATCGCAAGTCGTTACCGAGCAGAAAGTGCGCAAACGGAAGCCAGTCTTCAAGCAGGGGGCCGAGCCGCAGGCGTTCTGGATCGTCAAAGAAGGCTCAGTCAAGATTGCCATGAGTCAGGATGGCCGCAAAGATACAACACTGGCCGAGTTGGGGCCGGGAGATTTCCTAGGCGAGATGGCCATCCTGGAAGGGCGACCGCACGCAGCCACGGCGACGGCCAACGCCTTGAACACCATCCTGTTGCGCATCGAGCGCGACGATTTTGAGCAGTTGTTGCGCGACGCGCCCGACTTCGCGGAGGCGGTCAGGCGGGCGCTGAACGAATGGGGTCACGCAGCGCCCAGACCGTAGCGCTGGAGTAACCGTTCAGCACCCCCTGAATCTGCCACGAATTGCACGAATTACCACGAAAAAAGCAAAAGAGAAAAATTCGTGGCGGGAATCCTTTTTGGTTCCGGCTTGTTCGGGTTAGGGTGTAGGGAGGAAGCTCATGGAAGCTATGCGAGTCCAGCAAGTCGTTGCAGAAGATGGCGAAGTAGTAATCAAGGGGTTACCTTACAAAAAGGGGCAAGCCGTCGAAATTATTTTGCTACTTAAACCTACGAGAATCGCTCCACGTCCTCGCTTGACGGTACGACGATTACGACAATCGGGGCTGATTGGCTTGTGGAAAGACCGTAATGACATTCGAGATAGTTCTGCTTACGCTCGACAGTTGAGGGAACAAGCACAAAAGCGTGGAGACATCAGCTATGATCTTGTTGGATAGCGACGTGATGATAGATTTGTTGCGCCAACACCCAGCGGCGGTGGAGTGGTTCGATACTCTGGAAGAGGAGGAAGAGATAATCCTTCCCGGATACGTGGTGATGGAGCTGATACAAGGTTGCAGGAACAAGGTAGAACAAGAAAGACTGCAACGCGTGTTAGCGACTTACGGGGTAGTCTGGCCTGCCCCCGAGGATTGTGACAGGGCACTCGAAGTTTTCACGCAGTATCGTCTCAGTCATAATGCAGGTTTGCTGGATGTACTGATTGGTCAAACAGCAGTAGCACTCGGCATGCCGTTATGCACGTTCAACCAAAAGCACTACCAGTTCATAGCTGGGTTGAGAACTATTCAGCCCTACGAGAGAGTCTCTGAGTAATTGCGCGACAGGTAGAGACAAATCGGTCGAGGAGTGTGGTAGGATAAGGCTGGTGTCCGCGCTAACACCACGTGCAGCCGGCCACCGCCAGCGGCGCGAAAAGCGTGTGCTGCTGCCGCCGACGGTTGACACAAGTCGATCCACAACAGTGAATTGACTACAGACATCCTTCGGAGCAATCGCCAGACCTGACAGGTTTCACGGATGGCTTTGAAGGGCCGGTATGCCGCTGGTGAGGTCGAACTCTGTTTCCGAAGGCAGTGGCGGAAACCTGTCAGGTCTTAAGGATCCAACACTCGTCCCAGAAGTTCAACTTCTCGTAGAAGTTGAACTTCTGAATCCTTCCAACTTATGATTTCTTATGCGGGCGTGTCCCCAGCGTCACGTCCAGTACTTTTTGCTGGCCGTCGCGCAGCACGGTGATCTGCACCCTTTGGCCGACGCGCGTTTTGCGTACCAGATAGTGGGTCAGATCGTCGAAGTTGTGTACCGGCTGGTCATCAATGGCAACGATGATGTCGCCTCCTTTGGGCTGGCGCTTGCCGTCGACGGTCTCGATTTTCGCAGGTTGCAGCCCGGCTTTGTCCGCTGGACTATCGGGAGTCACCTGGCCGACGAGTACGCCGCGTTGGCCATTCGACAGGCCCAATTGTTTGGCAACTTCGGCGGTCACGTTTACGCCGCCGATGCCCAGCCAGGGATGTTCGTATTTCCCCTTGGCGATGAGCGCGGGGACGGCTTGGCGAACGATGGCCGACGGGACGGCAAACCCGATGCCGGAGCTGCCGCGCACCGGTGAGCGAATGGCCGTATTGACGCCGATCACCCGGCCTTGCGAATCGAGGAGCGGGCCGCCGGAGTTGCCCGGATTGATCGCCGCGTCGGTCTGGATCACGTCGGGAATCGTGTATCGCCCGCCATCGGACGTACTCGATTGCGCCGGAATGCTGCGACCGAGGGCGCTGATGATGCCGCGTGTCATCGTACCTTGCAAACCGAACGGGTTGCCAATGGCAAAGACGAGTTGACCGACTGCCAGGTTCTCCGAGTCCGCTACTGGGACGGGATGTAGTTCGCCCGGGCCCACACCTACTTGAATGACGGCCAGATCGCTATCCGGGTCGGTGCCGACGACTTTGGCCGGCGCGGTTACATCGTCGGCGAAGGTGACGGCAATGTCGGTGGCATTCTCGACGACGTGGTAATTGGTGACGATGTGCCCCTGGGTATCGTAAACGAAACCGGAACCGAGCGATTGCTGCTCAAATTGGCGCGGCTGTTGAGGGAAGGGGAACGAAGGAAACCCGGGAATTTCCGGAATTTGTGGCAGGGCGGACGACTTCACCTTGCTGGTCACGTGAATGTTTACTACGGCCGGAGCGACATTGCGGTAGATCGCTTGTGTGAGCTGCTCCTCTGCGCGAACCACCGTTTCGGCGTTTGCCGGCAGCGGAGCCGAGGGTACAGCCGGCGGCGGAGCCGTCATCGCGGTCGGCATCGATGCAGCAGAGTTTTGGTCGAGGGACAGCGACGGCAGCGAAGCAATCCCACATCCCGTAACTGCGAAAACAACAATGAGCAGAAGAAGTAGTGTCTTGAGTTGTTGGTGTCTGAACATGACATCCTCCAGTGTTTAGAAGCGTTTAGAAGTTCAACTTTTCTGAGAAGTTGAACTTCTTTGAGATTCGGAAAAAAGTCCACTTACGAGTATAATACGGTTAGATGAGAGCCACCTTAAAACAGTGTTAGAGTTTTGTTAGAGAAGTCACAGGGAAAGGAGCCAAATAAGTATGTCCTATTCGTCCAGAGAAACTGTATTGCGCTTGTTGCGAGGAGAGTCGGTAGACTATGTCCCAAACTTCAGTGGGATGGGGAGTATCACGCTCTACGGAATTAAACAGCTCGGGTATCGCTTCAACGAGGTACACGTTGACGCACACAAGATGGCCGAAGCTGCCGCTTCTACGTACCGGTTGTTCGGCTTCGAGAGTGCTATTGTACCCTTCGATATGGGGGTAGAGGCCGAAGCGTTGGGAGCAGAGGTCAAATACTACGAAAAAGAAGGCGATCAGATCATTTACCCGGTGATCTCTAAGAAACTGGCGGCGACAGTGGACGAGTTGAATCTGGAGATACCCGCCGACCTGGCGCACGCCGGCCGCATTCCCGTAGTCACCGAGGCAATTCGCATCCTGAAGGAAGAGCTGGGCGATGAGGTAGCGGTTGGCTCCTGGGTGCTGGGGCCGTTCACTGAGATGGGCCAGATCATGGACCTGGAAAACTTGTTGAAAATGTCCCTGAAGAAGGGCAAGCTGGTCAACCAACACTTGAGCGATATGGTCGATTACCTGGTCCAAGTCGTGAACCTGTACATAGAGGCCGGCGCCGACTTCATCACCGTGCGAGAGATGGGCGCTACATCGGACATTCTGAGCCCGCGCATGTTCAAGAAGCTGGTCCTTCCTCATCTGCAAGACTTCTTTGGCCGGGTCACGGAAGCCCCCACGGTGCTTCATATCTGCGGCAATACGAACCCGATCGTGGAAATGATGGCCCAGTCGGGGGCGGACGCCATCAGCGTGGACCAGAAAAATGACCTGGGGCGCACCCGAGAACTCTTGGGCGATGTCGTGCTCCTGGGGAACTACAGCCCGTACGGTGTCCTTTGCGAGGGGACGCCGGAAGCAGTGGATGAGACGATTCACCAGGTGATTACCGATGGGGCAGATGGTATTTGGCCGGGCTGTGACATTTGGCCGAGTGTCCCCCCCGAAAACATGGAAGCGATGATGCAGGCCACACAGAAATACGGCGCGAAATAAGGGAGGAGAAACTGATATGGTAGCCGAAGAAAAACAGCAGGAAATCTTGGAACGTTTACAGAACGGTGTGATCGAGTTTGAGGAGGACGAAGTCGTAGAGGCTTCCAACGAAGCTCTCGAGCTGGGTATGGATGCCTATAGGTGCGTGATCGACGGATTGGCATCCGGCATGGACGTGGTCGGAGAATACTTCGCCGGCGGTGAGTATTTCGTACCCGAGGTGCTGATGTGTGCTGACGCGCTCTACGCCGGCCTGGACATCCTTCGCCCGCACATCGAATTCGATCCCACCAAGCAAGTCAAGGGGAGTGTGGTCATTGGCACGGTCGAGGGCGACGTCCATGACATTGGCAAGAACTTGGTCAAGCTGATGTTCGAAATCGCCGGCTTCACAATCTACGACCTGGGGCGGGATGTGCCACTCGATGATTTCGTCGAGAAGTACCTGGAAACGGACGCAGACATCGTCTGCATGAGCGCGATGATGACCACAACGATGATCGGTATGCCTGTGGTGATCGAGAAGGTCCGCGCGAAAAATCCGAACGCCAAAATCATGGTCGGCGGTGCGCCTATCAACGAGGATATTGCCCAGAAATGGGGTGCCGATGCGACTGGCGAAGACGCGCCCAACGCCTTGCAAGAGGCCCTGAACATGATCGGCGTTTTGCGCGACCTGGACGAGTTTCAGGCCGAGCGCAAGCCCAAGGAGTGGGGGGCAGATGGTGTCATGGAAGCGGAATGATAGTTCGAGGAAGTAGGGAGTCGGGAGTAGGGAGTAGGGGATGTGATATGCGACACGCAGCACGCAATACGCAGCACGCAATACGCAACACGCGACACGCAGCACGCAATACGCAATACGCAATACGCAACACGCAATACGCAACACGCAACACGTCCTACGGTCGTTCTGTAGTCCGCACTGTAGCGCCGGAATCCCTATTCCGGCGCAGTGGAACGTGAGCGATGCGAAACTTCGTGCCCATCCCCTACCGGCAGGTCAGCGTCCAGGAGGTGGACGTCGAGCTGTCCGAGCCGGCGATTCGCGCATACCTCCTGGGTAAGGAGGCCTACCGCCGAACGGCCTACATCGTATTGCGTCGGGACGGACGACAGGCAATCGCTGCCGTGGAAAAGGCCGCCACGCAGCCCCTCTTCAGCCCCATCACGAAGGTATCGCTCCTGTCGCCGGCGGAGCGATGCGCTTGGGTTGCCGCTCCCGCGCTCGATGTGGGCAACCGCAGCGCGTTGGCCGCGAAGGCACGCTCGCTCGGTTTGGGCCCCGGCGACACGCTGATTGTGGAGGGCCGCTACGGCCACGTCAACTTCATCCACCATCCAGACCCGCTGATCGTGCGTGTGGTGGACGTGATTCCGCCCGAACCACCCAAGTTGTTCGACCAAGCCCAACGGGTACTGGGTTTTGCCGACCTCCCGCCGATCATGCTCAAGCCGGACTTCATTGATCTGCGGGACCTGGCCATGTCTCACCCGGAGGCGCAGGCATACCTGTTTCCTTGTCGAGCTTCGGGGTTGCAGGGACCAGGCCCTACGTTCTACCTGGATCGCCGGCCGGCAGAGCGGCAGGATTGGCTGCTCGTCGGCTGCGAACGTAGCCGGCAAATCCACCGCCATTTCTACGGCGACGAGCCCCCGAGTGCGGAGATGTGTCCGCGAGAGATCGGCGGCAGTGCCGGCCCCATGTTGCGCAAGTGCTGCATGTTGGAAACGGATATCGACGTGAAAGGGCAGATAGCTACCGTGCCGTGGGGGGCGGACCTGACGCACATCGAAGCCGCCTTGCGCGCGCTCACGGCCGAAGAAGAGGCGTAAGCGTTCAGGGGCTACCCTGGAAACACCGGCTTCAAGCCCTTTTTTGCCACGAATTACACGAATTACACGAATTTTTTTGCTTTTTTCGTATCTTCTCAATAACTTGGGGAACGCCCCCCGGCCCCCAATTCTGGGGGAGCACATTTCCCCCAAAGTTGGGGGGTTAGGGGGGCGCGACATTCTGCTCACCCCGTTTTATTG
>CAZFFM010000111.1:0-10484 GCA_964517425.1 uncultured Ardenticatenales bacterium
CTGTGTTTATCCTGCAAATCTGTGTCCCATGATTCTTTCTCCGACAAACTGCTAGCGGACGCGACGCAAATAGGATGGAATGTCGATTTGCTCAGGATCGAAGGTCCGTCCCGCATTGCCTGCCACGCGTTTTGCAAAGCCGTCTGTGCGAAACTGGCGAATATTGTCTTGTAGGCCGGCACGGCCATCATCTGCCGGACGCTCGCCGGTCTTGTGCTGCCCATCGAATCCGGTGGCGATGACCGTGATGCGCAGTTCATCGTCCATGCTCGGATCGATTACGGAGCCAAAGATGATGTTCGCCTCCGGGTCTGTGGTATTGCGAATGATCTCCGCGGCTTCGTTCACTTCGTACAAGGACATGTTCATGCCGCCGGTAACATTGAAGAGTACACCGCGTGCGCCGTCTATCGTCACGTCGAGGAGGGGGCTGGAGATGGCCTGCTCGGCTGCTTCCTTTGCGCGGTTTTCCCCGCTGGACCGGCCCACAGCCATCAATGCCGAACCCCCTTCGGACATGATCGAACGAACGTCGGCAAAGTCCAGATTGATCAAGCCGGGAATCGTGATCAATTCGGAGATGCCCTGGATACCCTGACGGAGCACATCATCCGCAACGCGGAAAGCTTCGTGCAAAGGCGTATTTTTGGGCACTGTCTGCAGGAGCCGGTCGTTCGGAATGATGATCAATGTGTCGACATGCTCCCTCAGCGCTTCCAGCCCTTTTTCAGAAGTTTCCATGCGGTGCTGGCCTTCGAAGCTGAAAGGCTTGGTTACGACTCCGATGGTGAGTGCTCCTGCTTCTCGGGCCAACCCGGCAATGATCGGGGCGGCACCGGTGCCTGTTCCGCCTCCCGTGCCGGCTGTAATGAAAACCATGTCTGCGTCCCGAATGATTTCCATCAGGTCTTCCTGAGATTCTTCTGCTGCTTTTTGTCCGATGACCGAATCGCCCCCCGCGCCCAGGCCACGGGTGACTTTGTCGCCGATGCGGATTCGGTTAGGGGCCTGCGAAAGCAAGAGCGCCTGTGCATCGGTGTTTACGGCGACAAACTCAACGCCATGGATGCCTTCCTCGATCATTCGATTCACCGCGTTGGAGCCGCCCCCCCCTACGCCAACCACTTTAATCTGAGCGAAATTCTCTATTTGCATCGATCGTTGGGCCACTTCTTTCTTCTGCGAGTACATTATGTTCCTCCTTTGTCACTATGGCTTCAATTCTGTTTCAATTCTGTCTCTGCCGGTTCACTGACCAAACGTGGGGCTGCCAGTCAATCAGCATCTCTATGGTTGTCAAGGAGTGCCAAGAAGTTCAACTTCTCTGAGAAGTTAAACTTCCAAATGGGACTGGTTTACCCGGGAAGTATGGCTCCATTGAACCACTTTCCGAGGCGTTTCCACCAACCGTCATCTTGGCGGCGGTCTCGCCCTTGCGGAAGGTCCGCATAACGCATACCCCATTGCAATAGTCCAACCGCTGTCGCGTAGGCCGGACTACCCAGCGAATCGACCAGCCCCTCCAGGTCGTGTGGCGCGCCGATGCGTACGGGCATATCCATTGTTTGTCGCCCAAGGGCACGGATGCCGGAGAGGGAGGCTGTCCCGCCGCACAGAACGAGTCCGGCTGGCAACAGGGTGTCGTATCCGGTGCGCTTTACCTCCCGCAAGATCAGTTCAAACATTTCCTCAACGCGGGCATAAATCACCGCGACCAAATCACTGCGTAAGACTGTCTGCTCGCTATCATCCCCAAACGCAGCTACATCCAGTGTTTTGTCCTCGCCTACCGCCGATTCCAGGGTATGGCCGTATCGAATCTTCAGATCTTCGGCCACAGAAAAGGGCACTTGCAATCCTGTGGCGATGTCGTTGGTGATGTGGTTGCCCCCTACCTTCAGAGAAATGGTGTGCCAGACGGATCCATTGATGAACACCGCAATGTCTGTCGTCCCCCCGCCGATGTCCACCATGATAACGCCCATCTCTCGTTCAGATTCCCGCAACACAGCTTCTCCCGAAGCCAAAGGCTGAAGGATAAAATCAGTCACACCGATTCCGGCATTTGTCATACACTTTTCCAGGTTTTGCAAGGAGGTCGTGGCGCCCGTTACGATGTGCGCTTCTACGTCCAGCCGGTACCCGTGAATTCCCACCGGGTCACGGACCCCGTTCTCTCCGTCTACCATGAAGCCTCGCGGAATCACGTGGATGATCTCACGGTTGTGGGGAAAGGCAATCGCCCGCGCATTTTCAAGGGCGCGCTCCACATCTTCGGTCGTTATCTCATGGTCATTGCGGTTTATCGTAGCTCGTCCACGACTGTTCACGCTGGAGACATGCGCACCGGTGACTCCCACGTAGGCATTCTCAATGTGGTAGCCCGAAATCTGTTCGGCCTTTTCTACGGCGGCGAGAATAGATTCGGACACTTTTTCCACATCTACGACAACGCCCTGCTTGATGCCTTGGGAGCGTACGATGCCCGACCCGATGACGCGCAATTGCTTTTCTTCTGTTACCTCGCCTACCAGGCAACATGTCTTTGTACTTCCAACATCCAGTCCTACGATTGTGTTCATGGCTGGCCCTCCTTTCGGAGTTCTCCTTTTCGTGAATGCTTTTTGGTAACCATTCAGGGGTTACCTTGGAAACACCTGTTTCAATCTCCTTTTTGCCACGAATACCACGAATGTTCACGAATTTTTTCTTTTTTCGTGTAAATTTGTGCAATTCGTGGCAGATTCAGGGAGGTGCTGAACAGTTACGCTTTTTGTTCAACATCTCTTGTACACGTTCTTGGAAACGAACAGGTTCATCACCCTCCTTCAGAATTGAGCTGGTTGGCGTCGCTTCCTTTTAGTTTGTAATAGGGTTGCCCCGGTATACTCAGATCCAGAAATTCTACGGAACGGAAGGGCGCTCGCTTTTCTTTGAAGGCAAAGTAGATGGCCACTTTCGCTTGCAGACCGGTCCGATTGCCAAAATAAACGCGCCACCCACCGTCGTCTACAAAACTGATGCCACGATTCCGATTGTATTCCCAAACGGTTTGTTCGGGCAAGTAGCGATGCAATGCCTGTGCGGTGAGTACGGCTGTCGGGTCTGGCGGTATGGGTGTGTCCGCCACGGTGCCGGTGACCGGCTTTACCGGCACGCCCAGAATTACAGGCCGGTCTTCCATATCCCTGATGAATAAAGTATCCGTAGGAATCGGGCTGGTAATCGGAAAAAATATGCCCTCTTGGTCCACCCAATAGCGCATGTCTTGCGTTTCCCATACCGCTGCCGGCTTTCGTTCCACTATCCGGACTGTCACCTGGTTTGGCAATGCGGAACTCACCTCAGCTTCCTTCACGGTTGGCATAGCCGCGATGGTGCGTCTTACTTCCCTCGGATCGATAAAGAAAATGTTATACCCCTCTATCTTGCTTTGGGCAAAGATTTCTTCTTTACTCAGAAGGGTGTTTCCCTCGATTGTCGCCTCGTACACATAAAAGTCGTAACTCCAAAAAAACAAGAACAGGACTGCGCCGCTTGCGGCTATACAAATCAGGCTGGCCATACGGGACCACATACTGGACCGCATCCATTGTACGACCGGGACCAACGGAACTTGTTGAACCGCCGGTCGTACCATGCTCGTCTGGTACGTGTTCATCTTGCGCGCGGAGCGACGGCGTTTTCTGCGGCGCTTGCGCGTTGGCAATATGTTGAAAAGGATGTTCATGTCGTTGCTCGCTGTCAGCCGTTTGCCCTGTGCGTCGCACGTGAGCTGGCCGGCGTCGTCTCCTTTATTCTTCCAGCCGGAACGTTGATTTCGAACGTTGCCGATCTGCGAATCTTTCCAGTGCCAGATCAATCAGGCGCGTGATCAAGTCGGGATAGGCAAGCCCCGATGCCTGCCAAAGTTTAGGATACATACTCGTGGCCGTAAAGCCGGGTATCGTATTCAACTCGTTTGCGTAAAACACGCCCGTATCACGATCCATCAGAAAATCTGCGCGGGCCATCCCTGCGCAATCTATGGCCCGGTAAGCCCGTGTGGCCATGCCACGCACGGTAGCCGTCTCTTCCGAGGAGAGATTGGCCGGAATCTCCAGGTCGCTTTCGCCGGCGACGTATTTTGCGCGATAGTCGTACCATTCCCGGCGGGGGATCACCTCACCGGGAACGGACGCTTCTGGTTCATCGTTGCCCAGCACGCTCACTTCAATCTCTCGCGCGTTGACGGCGTGCTCCACGACAACCTTGCGGTCGTAAGAGGCCGCCAGCGTAATCGCTTCGCCGAGGGCTTGGCGGTCATTGGCTTTGCTGATCCCCACACTCGAGCCCATATTGACCGGTTTTACGAACCAGGGCGGGGCGATTTCGACCGCTAGCATATCCAGGATGATGTCCGGATCCTCTTCCCATTGCCGCCGCAAGAATACGCGATAGGGGACGATGTCCAATCCCGCGCGGACGAAGGCGGCCTTCATCAATTCCTTGTCCATGCCCACCGCCGATCCGGTGACGCCGGCTCCAACGTAGGGAAGGTTCGCCAGTTCCAGCAAGCCCTGGATGGTGCCGTCTTCGCCGTAGGGGCCGTGCAGGACCGGGAAGACGACATCAACGCTTTGCAATAGTTCCTCGGGCGGTAGCAGACTTCCGCGCGTTATGCGTTGGTTCTGGCGAAATGCCCGGTCCAACGTAGCCCACGAATCTTTTTCCACCAGCCAACGCCCTTCGTTCGTAAGGCCGACGGGCACGATTTCGTAGCGTGTGCGGTCCATGGCGTCCATGACCGACCGCGCCGAGGCCAGCGATACCTCGTGCTCGCCTGAGCGACCCCCAAACAGAACCCCAATGCGTAGCTTTTGGCTTTTCGTTTCGCTTGTCATCTTTGCTTGCTCCCATATCTTAGAAGTTCAACTTCTCAGAGAAGTTGAACTTCTTGTCGTTCTTCTTGGCGTCCCATGCGCCAATCCGCTCGATTTCCGGTACGAGCAGTACGTTGAAGCGATCTTGCACGGCCTTCTGAGCGAGTTCGACCAGCGACCAAACATCTTGCGCGGTTGCCTTGCCCAGATTGACGATAAAGTTCGCGTGCTGGGCCGATATTTGCGCATCGCCAATGCGATGCCCCTTGAGCCCGGCTGCTTCGATCAACCGGCCGGCGTAATCGTCCGGCGGATTGCGGAAGACCGATCCAGCGCTCGGTTGCCGGGGCTGGCTGGCCGTTCGCTTCTGGACGTAGGCGGCCAGCCGGCGCTTCAGTTCCGCGGGATCGCCCCTTTGCAATTGAAACCATGCGCGCAGGACAATCGGGCGCGCGCCGGCGGGCATCTCGCGCAGTGCGCTGGTGCGATAGTCTTGGTGCAACTGGCGCGCTTCCCACCGCCGGGCCCGGCTTTTGTTTGAGCCGGCAACCTTCTCCAGCAGTTCGACCTCCAGCAAGACGTCGGAGATGGTCTGGCCCCAGGCACCCGCGTTTTGTATCACCGCGCCGCCAACGCTGCCGGGTATGCCAACGGCCCATTCCAGGCCACTCCATCCGGCGCGAACTAGTTCTCCGGCCAGCGCGGCCAGCGAGGCTCCCGATTCGACTACCAGGACGGCGGATTCGTTGTCTGTCTGGCGCTCTATGTGGTACGCCCGGCAACGGTTTTCAATCACCAGGCCCCTGATGCCAGCATCGGCGACGAGCACGTTACTCCCCCCGCTGAAAATGGTGCATGGAAGTCCCTCGGCCCATGCGGCAGAGACGGCTTGCTCCAAGATCGCTATGGTGTCGACCCGCAGATAGAATTCTGCCGGGCCTCCAATGTGAAAGGACGTGTGGCGGGCCATTGGCTCGGTGCGCCGCAAATCAAATTGCTCGGCCAGACGGATCACGGCTGGCGAGGCCGCAGTCCCAGGTGTTCCATCAACCGGAATCGTAACCGTTTTTCCCTCTCCTTCGTCAGATGGCGCGATTCAGTCGTTCGTCTGCGGCTGCGCCGGCGTCCGCCATTGCGCTGTCTCCCGCCGCCCCCCCCGCCGCGCATGGCCGGAGCAAACGACCGGCCTTCTTGGGCCAGCACGGTAGACAGGTCTGGGCTGGGTCCCAACTGGGCCAGCAGACGGTCTGCAACAATGGCTGCGCGATTGCGTTGGCTCAACGATTCTGTTTGGGGCATCAGTTTGCTCTCCTGTTTTCCGTTGTTTTTCCCGCCTCTGACAGGTAGGCCAGCAAGCGGGGTCCCAAGAGGGTCACATCGCCGGCTCCCAACGTAACCACAGTGGCCCCCGGCCGGACTTCGTTCTGGATGCGAGCCAGCGTCTGTTGCAACGAGCCGGTGTAACGAGCGTCCGGGTGGTTCATGGCAGTGGCCAGCATTTGGGCGTTGATGGACCCATTGTCGGTTTCCCGCGCGGCGTAGATGTCTGTCACCAACACGTGATCCGCATCGCCAAAGCAGGTGGCGAATTGGTCGAACAGGGCGCGCGCGCGGCTGTAGGTGTGCGGCTGGAAGATGGCCCACAACGGCCGCTCCGGGCTTTGTTTGCGTAGGGCGTCCAGCGTGGCCCGCACTTCTGTGGGGTGATGGGCATAGTCGTCCATCACCAGGATGTCCTGGGCCATGCCGATGCGCTGCAACCGCCGTTCCACGCCGGTGAATTGAGCCAGGGCCGGGGCCACGTTTTCGATTTGCCCGGTTAGCCGATAGGTGGCGGCCAATGCCGCCAGGGCGTTGTTTACGTTGTGATGTCCGGGGGCGCCAAGCGAGAAGCGGCCCAGTTCCTGCCCACGGAACAAAACGTCGAAGTCGCTGCCTCCCTGTGCGTTCTGCTCGATGCTGCCCGCTTGCCAGGTCGTGCCGTCGCCGGTGCCATAGCGCCAGCGCGTTGCCGTCTGGGGTGCGTGCTGAATGGCCACGTCCGCTTCCTCGTCCGGGGCGTGGGCAATGACCAGGCCTGCCGGAGCTACTTGCCCGAGGAATTCACCGAATGTCGCCGTAACCTCACCGACGTTCGCGTAAATATCCGGGTGGTCCATTTCGATGGTGGTGATGATGGCCACTTCGGGGGTCAGGCCCAAGAAGGCGTAATCATATTCATCGGCTTCGACCACCACCAGGTCGGAGTGTCCAATGCGCACGTTGCTTTGCCAGGCGGGCACGATGCCGCCCACAATCACCGTGGGGTCTTTGCCGGCACGGGTCAGGCACAGGCCGGCGAGCGCTGTGGTGGTCGTCTTTCCGTGCGTGCCGGCAACGGCTACACACCGCTTCCCTCGTGTGATGCGATGCAGCAGCTTGTCGCGCTTCATCACCGGGATGCCCATGCGAGCGGCAGCCTGAATCTCCACATTCTGCGGCGAGATCGCCGATGATGTGACCACCAACTTGGCATATCCGATGTTATCGCTGTGGTGCCCGATGTGCACAATAATCCCTTCCTGTGACAATTGCCCGGTCAGACTTGTGGCCTGCCGGTCGGACCCGGAAACTTGCCAGCCCCAGGCATGGAGCAGACGGGCCAGGCCGGAAAGGCCGATGCCTCCGATGCCTACAAAGTGAATTGACGACGGCTCCTCTTGGTTCATGCTTCCTTCTTTTTCTTCTTCTGTTTTTGTTCCTCACTGAGTCCCAAAAAGTTGAGAATGGGTGTCGTTATCTTTTTCATGACTCCAATGAGCCCAAAGAAGACAGGCGGAATCACCAAAAACAGCATCGCATATAACAGAAATTTCAGCCCCTTGTCCAGGACATTGTGTACGACAACCGGGTTGTTGGTAAACGTCATATTGATGCGCAGATTGCCTGGGGCCAAGCGGAAGGCCCACGACAGGTCCATATTGAATTTGGCATCCGGCGGATGGTCTTTCCAATATTTGGCCATAAATTCGAGTACAAGGGTGGTAAACATGGTTCCGTTGATGGCGCCGATGGCCCCGCCGATCAATTTTGCGCTGAAGCGGTCATTTGCTTTGACGATGAAACGAATGGCTGTGAACATGATCAGAAATGCGAATAGGAAGACGGCCAGCTTGATGATGGGCAGGGTAGCTTCGTCCCATTTTGTACCGATGATAAAGTTGATTGCCTTTCGCGTAAAATCTGCGGTTTTGATTGCCGTGCCGTAGGCCAGAAAAATGCCGGCGGCGTTCAATGCGGCCTTGCCGGGGCCTTGAATGAAGCCGAAAAAGGCAAACAAGCCCGCCAGTAAAATGGTGATGATCCAAAAATCAACGTTCGGTTCAAAGACCTTGGCCGCGGAAGCGACGGACGCCAAAACCATGAGTTACCTAATCCTTTGCCAGGTCATGTAGCAATTGCGCAATCGTCGCGCCGGCATCAGGCCGGTCCAGCGAGCGCATTTTCTCGCGCATCTCTTCGCGTTTTTGTGCGTTGCGCAACAGTTCGTCAATCACGGGGGGCAGCTCCGTAGCGAGATCATTGTCGGCGATCATTACGGCGGCTCCGGCACTGGCCAGGTATCGCGCGTTTTGTTCCTGATGTCTTGCTGCGTATGGATAGGGCACCAGAATAGCCGGCAGACCTGCCGCCGGGAGTTCTCCGAGAACCGATGCGCCGGCACGCGAGATGGCCAAATCTGCGGCAACGAAGGCCCACGGCATCCCTTCGTGCAAATAGGGTACGACGCGGTAACGGTTTCTGTGACCGGCTGGAAGCATTTCTTGGGCTTCTTTCATCTGTGGCAGGTCTGCTGTGCCACAGATGTGCAAGATCTGGGCCTGTTCGGTGAGCGTTTCCAGGTTCTCTCCGATGGCTACGTTGATGCTGTGCGCTCCCCGGCTGCCGCCGAAGACGAGCAGTAACGGCAGGTCCGGGATCACGCCAAGTTTGCGGCGTGCTTCGGCACGGCTGGTTTGGTAGAGTGCCGGTCGGACGGGATAGCCGGTCACCACGCCTTTTCGTCCGAACGATTGCGCGGTGACGGAGGCCGTTACCGCTATGCGGTCGGCCAGCGGAGCCAGTGCACGCACGGCCAGCCCCGGCGTGATGTCGGGCAGATAGATGAGGCTGGGGATCCGTTGCAGCCAGGCCGCCATGATGACCGGTGCGCTGGCATATCCGCCGGTGGCCAACAGGACGTGTGGCCGGAAGCGGCGCAAGAGATTCCACGATTCCATCACCCCTTTTGCCAGGGAGAGGGCATGTTGGGCTGCCTGGCGTGGGCCTGTGCCTATCAGCCCGCCGGCGGATATGCCGGCGAAGGGCAGCTTATAATGTGCGACCAATTGTGCTTCCATACCGTGTTTGCTTCCTACGAACAGGATTTCGACTTTCTCGCTTTCACGTGCAGCAGCGAGCGTTTGTATCACCGCGAGGGCCGGATAGACGTGCCCTGCTGTCCCGCCTCCGGCGCAAGCCAGCCGCATGATGTGTCGCTACCCCCGAGCTGGCTTGCGATACCGTGATATGTTCAATAACATCCCCATGGCCACCAAAGAGATAATCAGGGAAGAGCCGCCGTTGCTGATGAAAGGCAGCGGGACGCCGGTTGGGGGGATGCTCGTTGTGGCAACGGCAATGTGCATCAGTGCCTGAACGGTGATCCAGGCGGTGATGCCTGTTGCCAAGATTGTGCCGTAGGCATCGGGCGCTTCCAACGCAATGGTAAAGCCCCGGTAGGCCAGGATCAGGAAAAGGCCCAAGACGATGAGCCCTCCGATGAGACCCGCCTCGTTGCCGATGACAGAAAAGATGTAATCATGACCGACACTTGGAAAATTGATCCATAATGACCGCCCATTGCCCAGACCTTGTCCCAGGATTCCCCCTTGGGCCAACGCCTTTTCGGAAAGTCCCGGCTGATATCCAAAAGTGTCTCTCGTTGCCGCCGAATGATGAAGCCACGCATCGATGCGCTGTATCTGGTATTTCGTTATGGCGACAACGGCAATCATCGTGATCACGCCGACGAATGTGGTGAGTATGAATTGCTTTGTATCTGCGCCGGCAACGTAGAACATGGCCAGCGATGTCAGGACGATCAACACAGACGTACTCAGGTCTGGTTCGCGGATGATCAACCCGGTGACCAGGCCGACCATCAATCCAAAAGGCAAGAGTCCAAATTCGATTTGTCGAATCTTCTCTTCCTTTGAGGATGCCCAATGGGCGATGTAGATGATGATTCCCAGTTTGGCCAATTCGCTCGGTTGGACCGATCTGCCCCACAGCCAGCGGTGCGCTCCATTGACGGCCGGCCTGAAATAGACCCCCACCAACATGAGTAAGGTTCCGCCCATGATGATCAGGGAGACTCGCTTCCAGTACCGGTAATCCAGTTGGGCGGTAACCAGCATAGCAATGACGCCCGCTCCGCCAAAGGCCACATGCACCATTAAGTAGTATGTTGGATCGTTGTACTCTTTGAAGCTGGCCAGGTATGTGACACTAAAGACAGATAGCAAACCCACAAGCAAGAGCGCGCCAACAACGAGTATCAGCCACCGGTCAAAAGGTGGGGGCTTGGCGTACGTTTTCTTT
>CAZFFM010000112.1:0-10386 GCA_964517425.1 uncultured Ardenticatenales bacterium
GTTGCGGACTCCTGGGATACGCATGTAACCGCGGCCTATTCAGTCCCCACGCGTTTGTCGGCCGGTGATCACGTGCTTCGCCTGGAGTATTACGAAAATGAGGGGTTTGCACATGCCAGCCTGCATTGGCAGGTGTTGCGTTAGATTCTCCCCCTCTTGTCCAGGCAAGAGCGAAACCGGACAACGATGTGTTGTGTCTGCATCAGTCAGCGGCCCGACACCGGACTGCTGTTGACCAGTGTGCTGATCGCCTTCCAAAGTAAGTCCACTTCCTCCGGCACAGCGAGCGGATTGTCCGCCAGGTCTTGTTTGGCCGTGGTCACGCGTTCTTCCAGGGAAACAATGGCGGCGTGCCATTCCTGCGGTGCGACGGCCAGCGTTTGTTGCAGCGTTTTGTCGACAAGTTCGAGGTCGCGCCCGGCTGCCCCCACATTGCTGCGCGAAAGGTGCAATCGTGCTTGCAGGGTTTGGTTGGCCGCCTGGAGAAGGAGAAGCCGCATCTCCAGATTGACGACGGCCGCTTGCGGTCCGGCCAGCGCTGTTTGCGTCGCGCTGATTTCTTCGGTCAAGACTTGTATGCTGGCATGCGCTACTTCTGCCAATATCTGGACCTGGGAGATGGTCGCCGTGTTGGATATGCTCTGATTTGTGAGAACCTCCAAGGCCTGTTCCTGAACGGCAAGTTTCTCCTTTACGCGGGTCGTCTGATCCTGTATGGCAGCGAGCTGCTCTTCTGTCGTTTTTAGGCGGGAGAGTTGCTCTTCTTGTGCCTTCTGCAAGCGTTGGAGTTGGGCCTCGCGTTGGGAGGTCAGGGCCTCTACCTCTTTCGATAATGTGCGAACTTGAATCTGCAAGTCGCCGATATCCTTTTGGGTCTGGGTGCCCGTTTCCTGCAGTTGGTGAATGGCTTGCGTGTTGGAGCTGATGGGCGACCAGAGTCCCCAGTAGGCGTACTGGCCTGCGGTGAAGATGCCGATGCCGGCTACAATGCCGAGCAGGATGACTACCGTGAGCTTGACGAACGTCCAGACCGCATGGAAGCACCCAACGAGTGGTGAAGAGCTGTTCTTGCTTTTCATGGTTTCACCCTCCTACGGTGTGGCCGAAGCCGGTACGGCGGTAGGGGATGCCGGTCCGGGGGACGAAGATTCTTGGGTAGGTGCAGGGGGCGTCTGCGTTGCTTGCGTGGCCGCTGGCGCAGTCGTTGCCGCTTTTGTAGGCGCGGGCGTTGCCGTGTTCGTGGGGGCGGCGGTCGGTGTCCGGCTGGCGGTCGGCGTCGGGCTGGCCGTAGCCGTTCGCGTGGCAGTCACCGTTGGCGTTCGTGTTGGGGTGGCCGTTGCCGTTCGCGTGGGCGTTGCTGTTGCTGTGGCAGTCGGCGTTGGGCTGGGTGTGCCTTGCGTCGAGAGGAGGAGGTCGCGCAAGTTCGAGAGGAAGAGGTCGAAGTGCGCGGTTTGTGTTTCCATGGTGGCTATTGCTGCACGGGCAGATTGCACTTGTTGGTTCACGGACTGCATCTGGCTTTCGAGTTCGGTCGCGCGCAGATCGAGCAGCCGGTTAACCTCTTTCAGTTTTTGGATATCCTTTCCCATGGTCTGGAGGTCAAGAACGTCGTTTTGCAGGGCCGTGGTTTCTGCTTGCAGCGTTTGCACATCCTGCTGCGTTTCTGCCAGGCTTTTGGCATTGTTCTGCACGGAGCTTTGCAAGGCGTTGATCGCCGGGTGCGTGGCAATGTCCAGCGTGCCGTTGTACGAATAGAGTACACCGAGAGCGATGAGCGCGCCAAGCAGCGCACTGAGCGCAATAATGACCGCGGATTTGAAAAGGCCGGTGCATCCTCCTCGGAGCGCCGGTGCCGCTTTCGGTGGTTGGGTGGCAGGCACTGCCGGTTCCGGACGTGGCGTTGTGGTGGCTGCGCGTAGCGGTTCGGGCGCAGGGGGCTCTTCCGTCGGCGGGGCTGTTTCCGCGGTCTCTGGCCCTGCGGCTCCCTCTTCGGCAACAGGAGCGACGCTTTCGAGGGCCGGTGATTTCCAAATGTCCTCAACGGATTGCGCTTCTTGCGCCACCTCCTCAGCTTCTTCCCGATGGGGAGGCGTTGATACGGTGATGCGGTCTCTCAGTTGGGAAAAGAGGACCGCGCTAATGCCACGGATTTTCTGTATCTCGGCCGGTTGTTGGAAGGGGCCTTCCGTTTGGCGAAATTCAACGATCATGCGGGCAAAGGCCGGCCCGATACCCGGCAACGCTTCCAGTTCTTCCTCGGGGGCCGTGTTCAGGTCGATTGGTAAGGTGGATTCCTTGTCTCCGCTCTCTTGGCCCGGTTCTTCGTCCTGGGCTGGCGGTGGTTCCAACAGGTCGGTTTCCGTGGGGGGCGCGAGGAGCGGGGTGCTTTCGTTTGTCTCGCTGGTGTGTTGGGCAAGGGCCAGAGGTTCGTCCGTAGGCGCTGTTTCGGCAGGCTCTTGCGTAACATCCTGGTCTGCGTTTTCCTGGGAGGATGGGAGATTCTCCTCATCTGGGGTATGCAGAACTTGTGAGTCCATGACTACACCTCCGTATTCTATTTGCTGTTTTGTTCAGAGCAGATGTTGATACCGGTCAGGGCCAGTTCAGAGTTAGGGTTGGCGTCCAGCGCCCGTTGCAGCCACGGCACAGCCTGGTCACATTCGTCCAGGAAAGCGTAGGCAAGGCCGATTTCGTAGAAGTATTCCTCCGATTCCAGTCCGAGGTCTACTGCGTGCTTGAGATTGGGGATTGCGGCCTCGTAATTACGCCGCACGTAGTAGGTTACGCCAAGATGGGCGTATGCGCGGGCGTAATCAGCATCCACTTGAATGGCCTGCTTGAATTGGGAAATGGCCAGTTCGTAATCTTCTTGGATAAAGTGTGTCCAGCCGAGTTCGTCAAATGCTTCAGCGCTCTGGGGATCGATTTGTATTGCTTTCTTGAGGTCAGCTATAGCGTGGCGGTAGTCTTTCAGTATGCGGTAGTTCCGCCCGCTCCCGATGAGCAGGTAGCTGAGGGGAGCGAGTTGGGCGGCGCGCTGGTATTCGGCAACGGCGCGCCGATATTGCCCTTGAACCTCATACACATAGCCGAGGTTTCGGTGGGCATCAATGCTGTTATCGTCTAGCTCGACCGCTTTCCTGGCCATGGCCAAAGCTCGGTCGGTGCGTCCTGTGTCGGCGTATGCCTCGGCAAGGAAGGCGTAGGCGGGCGCGTAGTGATCATCAAGGTCTACCGCCTGCAACGCAGTGTTGATTGCTTCCCCATACTGTTCATTCCAATCCAGAGTCATAGCGTAGCTGGCCAATACCTCCACGTCGTTCGGGGCGAGTTGGACGGCATGGGTGGTTTTTTCCAGGGCGAGTTTGGTCTTCCGGCGAATGGCCAAGAGCCGGCCCCAACGCGCGAAGGCAATCGCATTGCCTGGGTCGAGCTGCGCCGCCTCCTGGTACGCTTCGATGGCCGGTTGGATCTTTCCTTCATGCAATAGAGCATCCCCTTCGGTGATCTTTTCGGTTGCCGTAAAGGTCGGTCCTATGGTGGGTGTCACCGTTCGTTCCATGAAGGGGAGACCTTGCTGTTGCCCATAAACAAGAACAGTAAGTGCCCCAGCGCTTATGAGCAATAGCCAGATCAGGCCTCGATAGTTGCGACGTTTTTCTTGGCGACGCAGATACACAGGCAGTGCCCTCTTATCAGAGTAGAGACCGCAGAGTAGATGAGTTGTTCTTCTGATAGTTGCTTGTATTATAGCACAACATCAAGCGCTTTACAATATGCCCGCAACGGGGCAACGAGGTGTAGGTAGCCTCCTCCTTGGGTGTTGGTGAACATTATGAGCCAAATACACCACAGGCCCCACGGAGTCTTTGCTTTTTGGTCTATGAAATCCGTGCAATCTGTGGTTGAAACAATCCATATCTTCACAGCAGTACGTACCCGGAAGGCTACCCGATTGCACAAGTCAACCTTAAAATAGGGGAGAGTCTTTCTCAACCACAGGAAATGTCTATTGACATGACAGAACACCCATGGTATAATAAGATGTGTGATTATTTAACCGCTTCTGATGTGTAATACATGCAAAATTTCGGTCTATGAAGGCGTGCGTGTGTAACTTGAAGTATTGGCTGAGTTCCGATAACAGGTTTGAAAGAGGGGCACTATGAGCACCATGAAAAACTTTGAGAGGCGGGGTTGGGGAAAGATGAGTCTGGGGGCGCTTCTCTTCAGTGCCTTGATCATCATCTTGCTCGGAGCACTGTTTCGCCACTCTCCCCAAATAGTTTTGGCGGGGGACGCTGCGCAATCCGTTTGTACGCCGCAAAACCTCGTGGTGAATGGCGACTTCGAGCAGACAAGCCAGGGCTGGACGTTGTCCGATGACGCACAATACGTCACATCGGAGGTACACAACGGAAGCCAGTCTGTGCGGTTGGGCATCCAGCCGCCGGTGACGGACAGCTATCTCTATTCCTCGGCCTGGCAGCAGGTGACGATTCCGGCGGATGCGGCGACGGCCACGCTGACATTCTGGTACAAGCCGTACACGGAGTCGTACATCTGGCTGGACCGGCCGGCGCTGACGCCGGAGGAGGCGTTGCGCGTGGTCGGCAGTGAGATGCCGGCGCCGGACATGCCGCCGGGGTTCGATTCGTTGGCCTATCTGTACGACACGCAGATGATGTTGGTGCGGGACGCTTCGAACACGACGACTCTAGCTACGGTGCTCTACCAAAATCAGAACACGCAGACGTGGACGTCCAAGAGCTACGACATGTCGGCCTACAAAGGGCAGACGGTGACGCTCTACTTCGATGTGCTGAACAACGGCCCCGGCTACGGTGACGGGCGCTCCTGGATGTTCGTAGACGACGTGTCGCTCGAATCATGCTCTGCCGCAACGGCCACACCCACGGCCACGGCGACGGTCACGCATACATCCACTGCAACGGCGACGCCCACGGAGACGGCCACGTCAACAAAGACGGCGACGCCAACGAACACGCCGACCCCATCACCGACCGCAACGACCGGTGTGCTGACGGGGACGATCCTATACGTAGAGCCTCCCACGCAGACTGTGTTGTTGAGCGGAGGAGCCTTTACGGTGGGGGTATGGATTCAGAATGTGACAGACCTGGGTGCATTCCAATTTGACATGGTCTACTCGCCGACTTTGGTACATGTCACGGGGGCAACGCTGGAAGGCTTCCTGGCAAGCACGGGGCGGTCCACATCGCCGGTCGGTCCGACCATTGACAATGGTCTTGGGAAAGTTACTTTCGGCGGGTTCAGCTTTGGTTCCCAGCTCGGGCCCAATGGTGATGGATTATTGGCTACCTTCGATCTGCAGCCGCAGGCCGCCGGCACCTCGCCATTGAATCTACAAAACAGCCTGGTCACCCAGTCGGGTGGAGGAACGATCACCCATAGTTTGGTCAACGGCCAAGTGACCATTGCCGTTGCGACGGCCACGCCTACGGCGACATCAACAGCCACGGCGACGCTAACACCTACGCTCACGGCGACAGCTACGGCGACTGACACGCCAACGTCCACGGCGACAGCGACAACCGTGGCCACGATCCCGCCGGCAACGGCCTCGCCCACGTCAACCAGCACGCCGGGGCCGATCTACCTGCCCATCCTAATGGCGCAGGGCACGCCAACACCGACGCCGTCACCGACCCCACTGCCCTATCCGTATCCGGCACCCTAAAGGTTCGGGCCGGCGCAGTCTCGTTTACAAGACGCTCCCGTATCAAGCGGGAGCGTCTGTTTTTAGAAGTTCAACTTGTATCTTCTCAATAAAACGGGGTGGGTCGATCCAGAAGTCCGACTTTTGCCAAAGGTCAGACTTCTTCGCCCCGAAATATTGAAAAGATACTTCAACTTCTTGTTGAACTTCTTGGGCCCAAGCATACTCCTCAGCGCAAGAGCCGCCGGAAGAGCCAGATGTGCATGAAGAAGATCAAAAGCGCCACAAAAAGGGCCGGCCACCAAAGCACAAACCCCAGCGCCAGGCCCAGAAAAACAACGGACGCTCCGGCAAGGACGGCCCCGAGCAGCGCCACCTGTACGGTGAGCAAGAACGAGATACTCCAGGCCTTTTCTTTTTTGGGGAGCGTCCTTGAGGTCCACAGGAACGCGTCTTTCAGATTCTCCCCTTCATGCTGGGTCAGGTAGAATGCTTTGATTCGATTCATGGCCCTCGCACTGTCGAACCAGGCTTGGCGGAGCCGCACCAGTTGCAACAGCGTAATGAAGCTGCCGATTGCCAGAATCAGGAACAGCGCAGCAAAGCCGAGACGCACGTTGACCAGATTGCTCGTAAACTGGGAGGTGAGCATGGCTCCAATGAGACTGCCAACGGTGACGAGATAAAAGGTGGTTACCCTGGCCCGGTCTTCGTGTGCCTGAAAAGCGGTCTGGGCGATATATTCGTACTCAGCAATTAGAATCGAATCGGCGCTTACCGGCGATTTCTCTGGGACACTGGTCGGGCCATTTACCGTGGTCGGGTCTGTCATTCCGAGTCTCCTGCTGAAAGAACGGCGTCTCCTGCGTCTCCACGCTATTATACCATCGAAATCTGCGATAGGCCAGCCAATACCTGCATACTTGCAGACATCAATATCTCTCTTTCGCCGGTCACCTCCAAATTGACAATTTCACAAACCCGCAGTATAATGCCATTCGTCACAAATAATATGGAAAGGCCATCGCCCGGATCGACGGACCCCGATTTAGTGGTCTGCCGGCCTCGCGCTGACCGCTGTGATTCTTTTCTCTAGGCCAAGTTCTGCACGTTCGTTAGGAAGGAGAAAGAGGTATGGCTGCAGCGAGTGATGGTACCCTGGTTCAGGGTCTTCGCTACAAGGGTCGCGAGGGCCAATGGTCCTGGCTTTTGCACCGCGTAGCGGGTTTGGGGGTTCTTCTATTTTTAATTCTTCACATTTTTGACATTTTTCTCATCGGTTTCGGGCGTACCACGTTTGAAGATTTGCTATTCTTGTATCACTCCCCGATTGGACGGCTGTTTGAAGTATTCTTGATTTTTGGCGTTCTGTTTCATGCTGTCAATGGCCTCCGCATCATCATCCTGGACTTCTGGCCAGGTTTGATGGAACACCAGCAGCGCCTTGTATGGGTTGAAGTGATCGTCTTTCTGGTCATCTTCCTGCCTGTTGCCGCAATTACCCTATCGCCCATCTTCACGGGTGCTTAAGAAAGGAGCTGTCTCGTGTTAGCACAAAGAAGACGGGCCATGCCCAGTAGTAATTTTGAGCTGTACGCCTGGTTTTTTATGCGCGTATCGGGCGTGATTCTGCTGTTGATTGCAGTTTTTCATCTCATGTTGATGCATACCTCTATCGGTGTGGGTAACATTGACTTCGACACGATCGCCGGCCGGTGGGGCAGTCCGTTTTGGCGAGTGTACGACTTTTTCTTGCTTGCCTTTGCCCTGACTCACGGCATCAATGGCGCGCGCTACGCTATAGATGACTACATCCATGCCCAGGGATGGCGTGTTACCGTGAAGGCACTTCTGTACGTTATCTACGTCGTTTTCATCGGCATGGGCGCGTACATCATTTTCACGTTCAAGGCGTAAAGGCAATACTGGTCAGAAATACAGCATAATCTGTACTGCATATTGCGTGCCGCGCAGGTTTGTTGTTTCATTTCGCGTTACGCAATACGCATTACTAACGGAGGAACTTTATGTATCACCAATATGATGCAATCATTGTAGGGGCCGGCGGGGCCGGCCTGATGGCTGCACTCTATGCTTCCAAAGGCGTGAAGACAGCCGTCCTCAGTAAACTCTATCCCACGCGATCCCACACCGGCGCAGCGCAGGGAGGTATCAACGCTTCCCTGGCCAATCTGGAAGAGGATCACTGGGAATGGCACATGTTTGATACCACCAAGGGAAGCGACTACTTGGGCGATCAGGAAGCGATTGAAGCGATGTGCCGCGCAGCACCGGAACTCGTCTACGAGCTGGAACACATGGGCCTGCCCTTTGACCGCACACCGGAAGGCCTGATTATGCAGCGCCCCTTTGGTGGACATACGCGCAACTATGGCGAAGCGCCGGTCAAGCGCGCCTGCCACTCTGCCGACCGCACCGGTCACATGATCCTGCAAACGCTCTACCAACAGTGCATCAAGCAGGGCGTCACGTTCTTCGACGAATTTCAGGTCGTGGACTTGCTGGAGAACGAGGGCGTAGTGAATGGTGTCGTGGCGTATGAGATTGCCACCGGCAAACTGCATACCTTCCATGGCAAATCCGTACTCTTCGCCACCGGCGGCTACGGACGCGTTTGGTCTTTCACCAGCAACGCCCATGCCCTGACCGGTGACGGGTTGGCCATCGCCAACCGGCACGGCATCCCGCTCCAGGACATGGAATTCTTCCAGTTCCATCCCACCGGTCTCTACCCGCTGGGCATTCTGATCACCGAGGCGGTACGCGGCGAAGGGGGTATCCTGCGCAACAGCGAAGGCGAGCGCTTCATGGAACGCTACGCTCCCACGATCAAGGATCTGGCCCCGCGTGACATGGTTTCGCGCTCCATCTACCTGGAGATTCAGGAAGGACGTGGCGTAGACGGAAAATATGTCTACCTCGATGCTACGCACCTGGGTCGCGAAAAAGTAGAGGAGAAGTTGCCCGAAATCGCCGACTTCTGCCGCACCTACGTCGGCGTTGATCCGGCCGTAGACCCCATGCCCGTACATCCCACAGCACACTACGCGATGGGTGGCATTCCCACCAATGCCCGCGGAGAGGTACTCCGCGATGGCGACGGAAACATCGTGCCGGGCTTCTACGCCGCGGGAGAATGTGCCTGCGTCTCCGTACATGGCGCGAACCGCTTAGGCTGCAACTCTTTGTTGGACATCGTTGTCTTTGGAAAGTGGGCCGGCCAGCAGATGGCACAGTTCTCACAAGAGAACGACCTTGTCGCCCTGCCCGCCGAAGCGGATGGTCCGGCGCGGGCCGCCCTCGACAGCCTGCGAGCCGCTACCGGAGACGAGAATGCCGGCAAAATCCGCTCCGAAATGCAACATTCCATGATGGAAAAAGTTAGTGTCTTCCGCGAGGAACCGGGTATTCAACAAGAAATCCAGTTGCTCCGTGGATTGCAGGATCGCTACAATCGCGTACAGCTCGCCGACCAGGGCGAGACGTTCAATACAGAATTATTGGAAGCCTGGGAGTTGGGATGCCTGCTCGATCTGGCCGAAGTAACCGCCGCGTGCGCGCTCAACCGCCATGAAAGCCGTGGCGCACACTCCCGCGAAGATTATCCCACACGGGATGATGTGAACTGGCTCAAGCACAGCCTTGCTTACCAGACCGATTCGGGCGTGGACATTAAATACCGTCCTGTCTCGATCACGCGCTTCCAACCCAAGGAACGGAAATACTAGGAAGGCAAAGGAGAAGAAAACCATGACCATGCGTGTGCATGTCAAAGTCCGGCGCTTCGACCCGGACACGGATCAATCGCCCTGGTGGAGTGAACATGACTTGGATGCAGAACCCTCTGACCGCGTGTTGGATGTTCTGAACAATATCAAGTGGGGACAAGATGGTAAACTGGCCTATCGCCGCTCCTGTGCCCACGGCATCTGCGGCTCCGACGCGATGCGCATCAATGGAATGAATTACCTGGCCTGCAAGGTGCTGGTGAAAGACTTGGGAAGTGACATCACTGTCGAGCCTTTGCTCGGTCTGCCGGTGATCAAGGATCTGATTGTCGATATGGAGCCGTTCTTCGAGCACTATCGCAGCATCATGCCCTACCTTGTGAACAATGACCCCATACCCGTTAAAGAACGGCTCCAATCACCCAAGGAACATGCGCGTTACGACGATACGACCAAATGTATCCTGTGCGCAGCCTGTACGACTTCTTGCCCCTCGTTCTGGGCGACCGGAGACTACCTGGGCCCGGCAGCCATCGTTCAGGCACATCGCTTCATCTTCGACAGCCGTGACCAGGCTGCCGCCGACCGTCTGGATATTGTGAACCAGGCGTCCGGTGCCTGGCGTTGTCGCACAATCTACAATTGCACCAACGCCTGCCCGAAAGAAATCAAGGTCACCAAGGCCATCGGCGAAGTGAAGAAAGCCCTGCTGTTCAGTCGATTCTAGGTCCTTTAAGATGTCCGGTCGTTGGGCCTCGCCAAGAGTTGCAACTATCGCATAGAAGAGACGGTGGGCGTGTTGCTTGGTGTGTGTCGAAAGAGTAAACGTTCAGGGACTACCCTGGAAACATTTGCTTCAAGCTCTTTTTTGCCATGAATACCACGAATTTTCACTAATTTTTTGCTTTTTTCGTGTAAATTCGTGCAATTCGTGGC
>CAZFFM010000113.1:0-10331 GCA_964517425.1 uncultured Ardenticatenales bacterium
GTTGTTCTTCGTGCCTTCGTGTCTTCGTGGTTCATTTGAGAGAGTTGCCGCGCAAAAAATGACGGACACCCTCGTGAGAAAAACAGATTGACTCCTGCCCCACTTCGTGCTACAATACGACGGTTTTTGTTCCCTGATCTGTCAATATCTGCGCCCACACACTGCCAACAAGGCAATACGACAACCACTGAAATCATGATTTATCAAACAATAAAAGAAGGCGGCAGCTACCTGCGTACCCGGTGGTCTTGGCTCTTCGACGGAGGCGTACTGGCCCTAACCACCTGGTGGGTCATGCGGCAACTGTGGCGTCCAGGCGTAACCAGTGGGGTAGATATGCTGATGGCCGTCTGGCGGCTTTTCGAATTCGATCGTGCCTGGCACGTTGGCATTCTCTATCCCCGCCTGGCGCCCGATTTTTCGTATGGATACACGCTGCCCTTGTTTCAGTATTACCCCCCTTTGCAATCTCTTCTTGCGGAGCTGCCCCATTTATGGGGCGTTCCATTCATCGATTCCACCAAGTTGACCGTTGGTATCTCCCTGTTCCTGGCCGGGATAGGCTGCTACGGTCTATGTCGGGCCATTGCGTTGGAGCGACCGGGGGCCTTGGGAGCGGCCATTGCCTATCTATATGCTCCCTACCTGTTGTTGAATATCTACGAGCGGGGTGCTGTGGCGGAACTACTGGCTTTGGGAATCGTTCCCTTCCTTCTATGGTTCACGCACATCGCGTTTACCCGCAACCGTCCGGACGCTTATCTGGGAATCGGCGCAACATCCGCTGCTCTGATTCTGGCCCACAACATCACCGCCCTCTACTTTGTTCCGGTGTTCCTTGTTTTTATACTTTTTCATTGGCGTTGGTTGCGCACATCGGGGCGACAACTGATTGCCGGCCTCGGCATGTATTCCCTTGGGCTGGCAATTGCTGCCTTCTACTGGATGCCGGCTATCATGGAAGCCAAGTATGTGGATATAGAAGGAATGACAGAAGGAATCCTTGACCCTGTACACTGGTTGCTGCCGATGCATCATCTCCTACAGCCCTATCTGGTCTTCAATTATTTAGGGGCAACCCGCTTCCGCATGGCCTTGACACCCGTACTGCTCACAACAATAGCGCTTCTTCTTTGGCGATGGTATAGGGCTGCCGAACGCCCCTTAATTCTGTTCTTTGCCACGCTGTTCGGGATACCCCTGCTTTTGCAACTCGACTTCACAGCCTTCTTCTGGCAACATGCTTCCACCTTGCGCTTCATCCAGTTCCCTTGGCGATTGCTCGGGTTTGTGTATCTCGGCAGCGCCGGGTTGATGGGTTTTCTGGTCAACCGACTGTCTCGGGAAACTGCTCTGCGTCTCAAGAATCCTTACTTTATGGGAACCTGGCTTCCGTTTGCCTGTCTGCTTGCGATCATTATACCTTCCAGCACCCTGCACTTGAGGCTAAAAGACTCAAAGATATGGTATTCCATCGGCGAAGAGGAGATCACTCTCAACAACCTGCAGGAGATGAGCGAGTTGGGTTGGGGAATAACCCAAGACTACATGCCGCCCTGGGCAGCACCGGCGCAAGACCTGTTCCAGCCTGAGACCACGCCCCAGGATGACACCCTGCTCGCCCCCCCCGATGATGTCGTTGTGCGGGTGAAAAATCTCGAATCGTATCGCGCATCTCTCGACGTCGAGAGCAGCCGGCCGTTTGCATTGGCTCTACAGCGCTTCTTCTTTCCCGGCTGGTATGCCCAAGTCAACGGTGTAAAACAGTCCACACGCCACCGAGGGGCTTTGGGATTGGTCGCCGCAGACATCCCCGCAGGCCAACACAACGTATCACTCTACTTCGGACATACCCCCCTGCGCAGGGTCGCCGTATGGATGACGATCCTGGCCATAGGGGGATGGCTGGGACTGGCCCTGTTCAAACGGCAATGGGCTTGGGTCGCTATCGTCGGAGGAGTAGCGCTGCTCTACGCTTTGCCTGCCATTCCCCATCTGTGGCTCGTTGATGCCCCGCAACCCTGGCAGCAGGCAGACGCGAACCTCGCTCATGCAGTGAAACTCGTAGGCTACCGCACAGATCGGGCAGCATACTACCCGGGAGATACCGTGCGGCTGGACATTGCCTGGCTTGGCCTGAAGCCGATACATGAATCGTATAAGGTCTTCGTACACCTCGTTGATCAAACGAAAGAGAAAAAATGGGGACAGAGCGACGCTGTTCCCAATCAGTTCTGGACGCCGACAACCCGCTGGCAAGCGGGCGAACTGGTGGAAGACACACATTCGTTCCGTATCCAACCGGCTGCACCGCCGGGCACATATACCTTGCTGGCCGGGATGTATGACCCGGGCACCATGCACAACTTGCCCATCACAAATCAGTATTCGTCTCTGCCCGGAGATCGCATCATCCTGGGAACGCTGGAAATTCGATGACCATGCTTCGCATTCGCCGGCTTTGGAACACCCAAACGCTCATCGTCCTTCTGGTGACTCTGCTCGCTCTCGCGATCCGCCTTTATCACCTGGACCACCTGCCCCCTGGCCTGGCATACGATGAGGCGGCCCACGCCATAGACGCTCTGCACATCTCTGCCTACTGGCATCCCGTCTTCTTCGAGCGGAACTTTGGTCGAGAGCCGATCTTCATCTACCTGATTTACCTGGCGTTCAGGCTCACGGGGGTCTCGGCCTTCAGCATTCGTCTGGTTCCCGCCGTAATCGGCACCCTGACGGTCCCCGTGGTCGCCTTTGCAGGACTGTCCCTCTTTGCCGGTGAGGGTGAGGACAGGGCCGGACGCATTGCCCTGCTCAGCATGTTCCTGGTGGCCACGGCCTACTGGCACATTTGCTTTAGCCGCTTGGCCTTTCGAGCCATCTTGTTACCCCTTGTGGCCGGCCTCGCCTTTGCCTTCTTCTGGCGGGGATGGCGTGTCCTGACCTCGGACGTACCTCGCCCATTACGCGCTTCCTCGCCTACCCTGGCAATCAGTGGCCTTCTGCTGGGCATCAGCTTCTATACCTATACAGCAAGCCGGTTTCTGCCGGTGGTCCTCGTACTCTTTTGTCTGGCTGCTGTGACCCTATCACCTCGGGCCGAGCGACGGAAACGAGTACGACAGATCGTACTCGCCATGAGCATAGTTGGGGGAAGTGCCTTCTTGGCCTTTGTTCCACTGGGCCTCTATTTCGTTCTGCACCCCGACCAGTTCACGTCTCGCGCCGGTTACGTCTCGATATTTAATTCTGCCTTCAATGGGGGGAGCCCTCTTCGCATGTTCCTGATCGGTGCATACAGGACAGCGGGCATGTTCTTCTTCCTGGCCGACGAAAACGCACGCCACAACCCGGCATCCCAACCTGTGCTTGATACCGTCAGCGCGCTGTTCCTTACCGTCGGCCTGCTGGTGAGCTTATGGCGCAGCAAACGACGGCCAGTGTACCTCTTCGTGCTTTGCTGGTTCTTCGTGATGGCCCTGCCTGCCGTACTCACGGCTTCTGCCTTGCCCCACAGCCTGCGTTCTTTCGGCATGGTGCCGGCTACCTACTTCCTGGTGGCCATCGGCCTGGAATGGGCCATGGGGAAAGTTGCCGCCTGGCGATCCTGGCGGACGGCCGGCACCATAGCCGTTGCCCTGATCACCCTCAGTGGCCTGATCAGCGTACACGATTACTTCACCGGAATCATACAGAATCCAGATGTTCGCGGCGCTTTTGCGGTTAATTTCGCGGATGTAGGCCGTACCATGCGGGCTGCCGGAGACTCTGTCCCCTGGGTGATTCCGACGGCCGGCTATTTCGACTTGCCCAGCAGCACCCACTACACGATTGACTTCTTCAGCAGAGGGCACCCCTATTACCAGATTCCCAGCCTCCCTGATGTAGCGCCCACAATGCTGAACGACGTCATACGTCACAACAACACCGTGAATCTTGTTCACTGGACTCACGAAAACCTGGAAGGGTTGTACTACTACGGGGACAGTCGCGGGCTCATCGCTTTCCTCCTCGACAAGTACGGCCAACGCCGAGGCCAGGACACATACGAAGGCTTCAGTGCCACCCATTATTGGGAACCTAAAATGGACGAAGTCGCTCTGGCCACAAACATCCAACCGCTCCAAATCGACTTCGCAAACAAGTTTAATCTGACCGGTATGGCCGTGGGCCGGGCTGTGGACCATCAACCCCTGACTCAGACGCAGATCGAGACACCGGCCGTTCCCGCCGGCGCGCAAGCCTGGGCCGTTCTGCGCTGGACGACTCTCGCAGCGATCAAACGTGATTACAAGGCTTCCCTGCGTGTGGTAGACTCGCAGGGACGTCGCGTAGGTCAATCGGACGAACTTGTGCAATCAAACGACTACCCATTCATTCCCGAGTGGCCGGCCGGCGACACGAGCTACAGTTACCACCTTTTCACGATCGAACCCCAAACCCCCGCCGGCTCTTATTCGGTACGGGTCGTTATCTATGACGCCGTCATAGGAGAAGCACTCGACAATTTAGATAACAACGGCACACCGCAGGGTCAGGAAATTCGCGTCGGCACAATGAAGGTGTTGCCCCCACAATAATCCTCACTTTCTCCCCCGCCTCTTCCATTGTTATCCCTTTCGTGCATGATGACGTTCACTCATATCGCAAGGTCTCGATGGTGGGCAGGCGAGCGGCAGCCCAGGCCGGCCCCAGGCTGGCAGCAACAGCGATGACCAGTGCAAAGGCCAGGCTGAGGAGCAGCGCTCCGGGCGGAAAGAGGTAGCGAATGCGAAACAACACACTGCCCAAGGTGTACACAAGTCCCTGGCCCAAACCGTAGCCGATGATTGCTCCCAGCACCCACCCCATGATGCCCAGTGCGAGCCCTTCGACGATGAAAGTCTGGGCAATCTGACGGTCGGTGGCGCCGAGGGCTCGCAGCACACCGATTTCGCGCCGGCGCTCCAGCACACCGATGGTCAACGTGTTTGCCAGACCGATCGCGCCAATGATGGCTACGAGTGCGACCATGCTGCGCAGGGCCAGCCCCAACGTCTGCGATTGTTTGCGGGCGGCGTCTACTTCGGCCTGGGCCGATTCGCCGGTGGGCAACCACGCGGCATAACGCTGCTCGATCTGCGCCAGAATCGACTGTACCGCTGCCGGCGATCCCTCTCGTAGGCCCAGCGCAAACAGGCTGGCCTGCCCCTGCAGCCCGTGCAGACGCGCGACGGTTCGGCGGGGGGCAAACACTTTGCTCTGCACCTGGCTGCCCAAGAAGATTGTGTTGTCTATGGCGATGCCAACCACGTGCAGCGAAGTTTGGCGGCCTTCGCCCAAGTCCACCTGGATGCTTTGCCCTATGTTTATGCCTTGTCGCCTCGCCAGATCGGCGGATACGACCGCTCCTTGCGGCTCATCCGGGCGGTACCAGCGGCCGGCAACCAGGTTGGGCCGGTATAGCGTGGTATCGGCCGGCAGGCCCCAGAGGCGCACCGGGGCATGACCAACCCAGGCGTCGGTCAACGTCCACGGCTCGGCCTGGCCCACACCGGGGATGGCCTGCAGACTCTGTTTCAGGGCGGGGCTGACCGGCCGGCGGAAGAAGACCCACGCTTGCGCGCGATAGGTACGAAAGACCTCATCGATGGAGCCGTTCACAGAGGCTTCCGTGGTCTGGGCAGCCAACAGGGTGGCTACGGCCAGGGCAATGACCAGCAGGGTGAGGCCATTGCGTGTGCGGCGGCGGCTCAGGTTGCGCAGCGACATGGCCGTCAGGGGCGGCAGCCTGCGCATGCGTTGCAGCACGCGCTCCAGGCGGGTACGCGCATAGCGGGAGACCAGACCGCGCGGCTGTAAGGCCGAGGACACGGGAAGCATGGCCGCATGATAGGCGGGAACCAGGCCGGCTGCAAGGGTCACGCCCAGCCCCACGGCGACGCCCACGACAATGCCCTCTGGAGCAAGAGCGAACGGGGCAGACAGGCTGGTCAGCCCACCCAAAAAGGACATGATCCGCCAGCCCAACAGACCGCCCAACATGATGCCTACCGGCGTGCCCAGGAAGCCGTAAAAAAGAGCGGCCAGCAGATAGCTTTGCAGGATGTATGCGCGGTCTGCGCCCAATGCCTTCAGTGTGCCGATCTCGTTTTGCTCTTCGGCAACCAGCATGGAGAGCGTATTGCCGACCAGAACCCCGCAAAGCAGCAGCCCCAGCGCCGCAAAAAGGGCCAGCAAACGAAAAAGGGCGTCCAATTCCCGTTTGCCGGGGAAATTGTTCGGGTCGCGTATCTGCGGTTCGCCATGTTGCAAGTGCTGGCTGTCGAACAAGCGGGCAATGTCGCGCGCTGCTTCACCGCTGTGGCGGGGGTCGGCAACGCGGATGAGCAGTTGGTTTGCGCCGGCAATGCCCAACAAGTCTCGCACGGTACGCGCCGGAACGAAGGCCGTGGCCAGGCCGGTCAGTTGCGCGGAAAGGAGCGCCGGGCTGCGTGCGAGACCGCTGATGGTCAAGCGGCGTTGGCGACCCGCAGAATCGCGGTAGGTAATCGAGTCTCCAATTTCGAGGGGGGCCAGATCGCGTGAGGAAATCTCCAGCAACGCCTGGTCCGGACCGGGATAACGTCCGGCCAGCAGGTCGAGACGGTTCACGGTAGTCTCTGCCGGATTAGACAGCCCAATCAGGTGCAGCGTCTGGCGACTCTCGCCCAGGTTGGCCTTCACGTAATCGGTCCAGCGCAGTTCTACAGCGGTCACGTCGGGGCGGTTGGTGAGTGTGCGCGGTAACGACGGGCTGGCGTCCCATACCCAAAATGTTACATCAGCCTGCGAGGCCGAGTCGTAAACAACTGCCTGGGCATCGGCCAGGTTGCGGGCCGTGAAAACAACCGCGGTCACGCCGGCTACCCCCACAATTATGCCGGCCAGCGTCAACAGGGAACGGACGCGCCGCACCAGCAAAGAGCGGAGCACACGCTGCAAGAGCAAAGGTTTCGGGAATAAGGTCATCGTTTCCATGCCTATTGGTTCGCTGTCCGTTGCGAAATCGGGCAGCATGGTTCAACTTCACTTGCTCGAAATTATACCACATACATTTAGAAGTTCAACTTCTCGGCCCAAGGGAGCTGCCCTGAGCCAGCAGCCTATGGCCACCAACCTTTCCCAAACGAATTGGTTGATGTTTTCAACCGCACAGGTGCCAATCGCTTGGGTAACGCGGGGCCTGATCTGCCGCAGATTTGGAAAGGGTATCCACCCTCGCAAGCCAAACTGGTCTCACCGTATGTATCTTTTGCTCACCCCCCCCCTCATCGCACACAACAACGAACCGGCCGTCACCGTTATGCTCACAGTCGTGTTGCCCCTGGTGCTGCGTGATAGGGATGCCTTTTCGGCAGGAAGCAACGTGTTGTGGTCTAGTGGGTTGGTCATCCAGAACGTGGGTAGCAGTAATGCAGACGTGACGGTGCAATTCTACGATGAGAACGGAAATGGGGCGGGCTCTGCGAACCGCACCGGCTTGCCGGCGGGTATCTCGTGGGTGCTCTATCCGTTGCCCGTGTCTGGGGGGTTCCGGGGGTCGGCGCTGGTGACCGCAACGGAGCCTGTCCTGGTAACGGTGAACCAGGCATACAACGGGGACTACAGTCAGGACTACCTGATGAGCTATGTGGGCCTGCCACGCTGAGAGAGACCCGCTGGAATCGCGATTCCGGCGCTACGGTCAGACGTTGCCCGGAATTCCTACTCCAGGGCTCGTGCTCGCACAATCGTCACCGGAAGCAGCCGGCGGTCGTCTGGCAACGGCTCGTCCACGCGGTCGAATGCCGGCAGCCGCTTTCCCGTGACGCCATCGTAAAATCCCAGTTCGATTGTGTACGTGCCAGCTTTCATGCCGGCAGGCAACGGCAGGCGATAGGGGTCCACAATGATTTCGGAAGGCAGCCAGGTGGTCGTGGGGCGCGAACCGGAGAGGGGTAGCGTATCGCGTTGCGATACGACCCGACCGTCTGGCCCTAACAGATGTACGAAAACGGTGTAAGACGTTTCTGTCGGTCCCAACGCTCGCCAGTACAGATTCAAAGACAATGTTGTAGCCTCACCCGCCGGGGGAGAGACGACCACCAGACGATTCCCCTCGGGCGACGGCTCTTGCCGGCATATCGGACACGAGAGGTCGAACCCGCGCAAGGCGGCGACGTTTGCGAAGCGGACGTGCTCTTCGTACTGCGGGACCGTGGACAACGTGAACTGCCTGGCATCCACCTGCGGCTGCCCGTCAATCAATCGCGCTACCTGCAACGCCGTACCGCCAAAAGCCTCGCGCACGACGGCCGTGCCGGTGATGATTTCAGACGATAGGCGACGGTCGTGCCACCAGTCTTGCCCGGCGATCACCCCCACGCCGACGTTCGAGTCGGCGGCTACCTTCCAGGGCAGCGTGGACAGACGCACAATCTCACCCGGCTGCCACTGACTTGTCGGATGCCACAGCAGGCCAACGAGTGGCCGCTTTTCCGTATCCTCCGTGATATGGCCGGCCACTTCCTCGTAATAAAAGGGGTAGATGCGGTAGTCGCGATCCAGGGGGCGCAATGCCCGCCAGTACGTGACCAGCGAGGTGCGCCCCGCTTCGTCCTGCCGCAGATCGAAGCCTCGCAAGGCCAGTTTGTCCTCGAAGTTGACTTCTACCGGCCAGTCGGGGTTGCCCCCTCGCACGAAGCCATAAAAACGATCGGGCAAGGTCTTGTTCGCCTCGCCCCGTTTCAGCAAGATGAATCCGTCCGCTGCATCCAACACGCCGTAGTCTCCGGCGTAGTCTCCGGCGGTCAGCTCGTCGTAGATGCGTCGCACGTCGTTCGGATGTGCCGGCCAGGAGTCTGCGGAAGCGTCGAAAAACACATACTCGGCACCGGCAATTTTGGGGAACATGTAGATCAGCGGGCGGTTGCTCAGGTGTGGATTGAGCTTGCTTTGCGCCGAGACGGAAACGCCCGGCGGAATCTCGCGTACGAATGTATCGGCCAATCGCGCGTGGGGTGTGATTTCGTACCAGCGGAAGCGTGCCCCCAGTGGCGTGAACCCGTGACCGCCATGATAAAGCAATGTGCTGACCAACACAGCCGCCGAAATCCCGAAGCCGGCTTTGCTTGCCGTAAATCGTGGCCACCGTTTGGTCAGCTGCCGGACGAGGAAAGCGCTCCCATAAGCCCCGGAGATGACCACAGAGGGCACGAGTGGAGCAGCGTAGTGGTATTTCTCCAGCGTGTAGAGCGTTGCGTTGTGACTGAGCAAGTTCAAGGCCAATGTGGAGAGCATCGGCAACAGCGTGAGGGGCGAAAGTAGCGACGTGAACAGCACCGGTGTGAAAAGGTTTCGCAGGTAGGTGAGCTTTTCTGGGGCCAACACGACCGCCGCGATCTTGGCCGGGTTGGTGAACAGTGTGCGCAAAATACCGGCGGGACTCCCCCCCACCGCGGCATACCCGCCGAGGTAGGGCGATTTTCCTCCCACGTTGAAGTGCGGTATGATCCCGTACACGGCGATCAGGAACCATACGACGCCGGCGAGGGCGAGAGCAATGCCCGTCACAGTTGCCGGTCGCCAGCGAACGGAGGGGTCGGCACGACGATTCCAGAATGTGCGCAAGATCGTATACACGCCCAGAGCAATCACCACGAGCGTCATGTCCTCTTTGCAGGCCATGATCAGCAGAGCCGTTACGAACAAGGCACGATGCCGCCGGCTTTCCACGAAATAGAAGGCAAGGGCCAGCAAGGGAGCGACCAACGCCGTGGGGTGAAAATCGAACATGTTGGCCGCTTCGAGGGCCGGGAAGAGCAAGTAGCTCAGGGCAAAGACCAGCGCCGGCACTTCGGCAGACCATTGGGGTTGGGCGATGGCAGATTCTCTATCGGCCACCTGCAGGAAGATGCGGCGGGAAAGGGCGTAGATGGGAAACACGCCCAGGGCCAGGAGAAGCGATTGCAAGATCAACAGGGTCTCGGCACCGGCATGAAGGAGATAGAAGGGGGAGAGGAGAATCAGAATCGGGTCTACGTGATAGCCCAGCCGTGTTCCCTCGGTATCCCAGTTTGTGTAGGGGAGCAACCGGCCATGCAGCGTGCCCCACACTGCCTGGTCCATGTTCCCCAGGTCGAAGGCCGTAGTCTGGTAGGCCGCGTGCTTTTGCAGTGTGGCCAGGCCGAAAAAGAGTACGTAGGCGATGACCATCGCCCACAGAAGAAGCGTTGCCGTACGGATGTGAATGCGTTTTATCAGGCGCATGAGATGGCACAACGTGAATTTAGAACTGGAGTCTGGCAAATCATTTTGACCGTATAACACGG
>CAZFFM010000114.1:0-10302 GCA_964517425.1 uncultured Ardenticatenales bacterium
CAATGGTTGTCTTCTTCAATTTGTTTTGGTAGTGTTGGGTTTATGATATTACCTCCAACTCGTGTTGCATGTCCTGGGTTCGCAGGATGCATCATTTGCCCATGCCTTTACTGTATTTCACACGAGACTATCGAACAGCGTTTCCAGCTCCTGGCGTTGCCGGCGGCTCAGTCGTGATTCCCCTTTTTGCGCCGACTGCAGTGCGTTGCCGAACTCGCTAACCTCGGCAACGGGGAAGAGCGGGTCAGTCGCCGTCACCTCGACGTCTGGGCTGATGAAGGCGACGGCTCCACTAACCGGCACCTCTTCGTCGGGGAAATGTTCCCGCAAGAAGCCGCGCATTTTGGACATATCCTGCTTCAGGCCACGAAACGGATTGCCCAGCCGGTCAACATCCATCTCCAGCAACGATCGCTGCCAGGGGCGGTGGTGTTTCCAGCGGCTTCCCTCGCAGGAGATTTCTCCGTACTGGCGCACTGCTCGAACGGCGAATAGGGCATGGGGAGCCAGCACCACGTGCGGCACCGGCAAGACATAGTTATAAAGGACATACCGGTCGCTCAAGTCTTTCATTCCACTCTTTAGGGCAACCTCTGGGCGGGGCTTGCGCAGCCAGCGCCGGCCGAGCAAGGTGCCAATGTTGCCAATGATAAACCCTCCAAGGAGTATGGGGACAACAACAACGGGCTTATATCCGGAAAACAGATAGTATCCCCCGGCGAGCATCATGAGGATGCCGCCAAGCCCCAAGCTCCAAACCGTTCTGGCGCGGTTCCGCACAATAGTTTTATTGGTTACAATACGCACGGATCGAAATACCTCCTACACAAATCGTGGAGGGCCATCGCCACTTGTGGCAATTGCCTCACGCACTATCGTCATCAAGGAATCTAGCTGGGCCAATAAGCGACGCAATTCTACCCAGTCCGGCTCTTCGAGATCGAACCCGGGGTACCGATAGGTAAAGTAACGTTCAGCCAACGAAGTACTCATATCCCGCAAGGCAGGTAATGCAACAGGAAGGCGACTCTCCAACTCTTTCGCCAGGACAACTAGATCATGGGTCTTGACTAGTCGCCAGCCCAGGTAGACCAAATATGCCTTAAACACTTTCTCGACAACTTCAGCCAACTTTGACATACAGAGGTGGTAACTAACTTCCTGATCAGCCAGAATCCGTAGGCCAGCCAAGTCTGATTCGGCCAGGAAGAGCCAGTCAGCCGGATTGTTGGCATCAGTTACTCGCAACGACAATACCCTCACCCAGGATGTCTTCAAACACAGGATCGTGGCGCTCAATCTTCTGTTGTAGTCGCTGCGGAGTAATTGGCAACAACGTCAGGGCAGGCAAATGATCCAAAGGGTAGATTGCCTCCCGAAACGCAATCGCTGCCCGGATCTGTTCCTCTGTCTCTTCAGCGACAATACACAGGTCAATATCACTGTCCTGACCAGCTTCACCACGCGCGTAGGACCCAAAGAGAATCACTCGCTGCACCGGGCGCACGCATGCAAAGGCCTCGATGATGTGGTGCAAAACATCGCGCTGTACCTGCAAAGTCGTTGGTAATTTCTCCCAGTGATAACGCATTGCCCACCTACTCCTCAACTTCTTCTATCATCGTCATTTCACCACAGAGAGAGGAGACGGAGGGTAACCCTCTGTCTCCTCTCTTTTGTTACAATCTACCAGGCCGATTGCAGGCGGCGAAGTGTCCCCGATGCGTGTCTTGTTGAACGCCACCTACTATCTGCCATACGCAGACCATTCGCTCAGGACTTCAAGATGGGCAACACCGTGCGCCCGGCAAGCGGGTTCACGATCTCGGCAGTCATCAGGTACCAAGCGGTGAAAGCAGTCCAGATGCCTTCCCAGCCGGGGAGGTGGCCGAGGGAGCCGCCGGTGGCTTCATTGATGTCGAGCAGGACAAAAAGTAGCAGTAGTGAAACAAATACTAGCTGTAGTGCCCAGTTCTTGGTGTAGAACGTGCCCCAGGTCAAAGCAGCTGTGAAGATAGTCCAGGCGATAAGGGTCCAAAGCAAGATATTTCCCAAGTCCTTGACGCCAAAGTTGTCCTTGAAGACGACCAGCGAGGCCAAGGCAATCCAGAATGCGCCGTATGAGCCGAATGCGCACAGGCCAAAGGTGTTACCGGTAGCAAATTCCAACAGGCCCGCACACAACTGGGCAAAACCACCGTAGAAAAGACCCAGCGGAAGTGCTGCGCCAAGCTCGGTGATCCCTGCGTTATGCACGTTCAGCACGAACGTGGTAAGAGCAAAACCTCCCAGCCCAAGTGGGGCTGGATTCGCTAACTTGCGTTCCATGAGAAAATTTCCTCCTTAACGTATACAGAAAAATGGATAATTTGATCAACAAACTACGACACAAAATACCAAACAGCTACGTTATAAGGCAGCGTCACCCCCTTTCTATATACCGCCGCCATGGCCTGTCATGCATGCCTACAGAAACTTTGCCTCGTCACCCTGTTCGGGATAACGGATAGATCAAAAGCCGAACAGGTACCAGCAAAGTCAACACCTTGCGGTGCTGGCAGGTCTTATCACATTGTTCAGGTTCCGGTCGGGTACGCCTCCCCGAACCATTTTCGGGGAGGCACTCCTCTGGGCTTGGAACAGGGCAAAAGCCCTGTGTGCCGACATGCTAGTGCTGCGTAATCGTACTGCGTATTGCGTTCGCTCGATGCTTCACGCTCCACGCTCGACGATCTATTCTTCCCGCTTCTCCTGTTCCTTGGCCCGCAGGACGCGGCGCAGGAGCTTGCCGGTCACCGTGCGCGGCAGTTCATCTGTAAATTCTACCTCGCGCGGCAGTTTGTAAACAGCGATCTTGTTCTTGCAGAAGTCCACAAGCTCTTTCGGGTCAACCGTCTGCCCTGGGGCGAGGACGACAAAAGCTTTTGTGTTCTGGCCTCGTATCGGATCGGGCACACCGATCACGCCGGCATCGGCAACTGCCGGATGTTCCTTCAGCGTCTCCTCGACCTCTTCGGGGCCTACGCGGTAGCCGGAGGTCTTGATGATGTCGTCTTCACGCGATACGAACCAGAAGTAGCCGTCTTCGTCCCGGTAGACGAAATCGCCCACTCGGTTCCAGCCATTCTTGTCAATGGACGCGGCCTGCTTTTCGCCCATGTTCCAGTACAGTGTCGCCGTGGGGCCACGAGCAATGAAGCGTCCCATCGTGCCCGAAGGCACATCGTCGCCTTCGTCGTTGATGACCTTGGCCTCATAGCCGTTGATCACCTGGCCAAACGAGCCGGCCCTGGCTTTCATGTTGGCCACGTTGGAAACGAACACGTAGAACATCTCCGTGGAACCAAAGCCTTCGTAGATATCCAGGCCAAACTTCTCTTTCCAGGCATGGTACGTCGGTGCGGTGAGTGCCTCGCCACCGCCCGTGCAGACCCGCAGCGAGCTCAAATCATATTTCTGCGCCGCATCGGGAGCCACCTGGAGAATCTTGCGGTACGCCGTTGGGGCCATAGACAAAATGGAAATGCGATGCTTTTCGACGGTCTCCAACATGCTGTCCGGTGTAAAGCGACCGGCGATGGAGGCTGTAGCCCCAAAACGATAGGGTATCGTGCAGAATGTGGAGTAGCCCGCACCGAATCCGATGGGGGCCGAGCCGCCAATGACATCGTCAGGGCGCACACGCCAGCCATATTTACCAAAGGAATCGGGCACGATCAGCTGTTCTTCGTTCAGGTGGAGCGTGCCTTTAGGCAATCCCGTAGTTCCCGAGGTATAGAGTAGGACGGCCGGCGCATGGCGATGTCGTTTCACCGGTGTAAAGTCGGCGCTCCCGTTCTTCACCAGGTCGGCATACGTCGCATATCCTTTTTCGGACGCGCCATCTGTGGCCGGGCCAAAGACGATAACCTGCTTGATGCTCGGTGCGTCAGGCAAAGCTGCTTCCAGTTCACCCAGCATGGGGCCAAAGCAAATCACGGCGTTTACCTGGGCGTCTTCGGCCACGTGTACCAGCTCTGTGCGGGCAAAGAGGGGTGAAGTGGGAATGCTCATCGCCCCCACACGTTGGATCGCGAAATTGAACATGATCGCTTGCGGGTTGTTGCCGCTGCGAATGACCACACGATCACCCTCTCCAATGCCCAACTTGCTCAAACCGGAAGCCAGCCGGTTGACGGTATCAAGTACCTGTCCGTAGGTAAACGTCTGGTCACCGGACAGCATAGCTGCTTTGTCGCCCAGCCCGGCGGCCACATTCTTGTCCAGCAGTTCCTCGGTGATGTTGAACATCTCCTCGTATTGCTGAAACTCGTAGAGGTTGTACACGCGGCGCGGCCACAGTTCAACGGGCGGCACGAACTGCTTGAATTCGCTGCTTACGATCGGGCGAGACATAACAACGATGTGATAGGCCGGCAAGACCGATTCGCGGATGAAGCCATGTCGTTCGGCAGCGGCGATAAGCCCCGTTTCTCCGGCGAAGATCTCCATGACGATCTTGGCGATACCAAGGTCGCGAGCCGTATCCACCATCTGATTCAGCATGATCAGGGACAAGCCACGTTTGCGAAAGTCTTCGCGCACATACATGCGATACTTAGCCACGTCTGGATAGGGGGCAGTCGGCTTCCGGTGTAGCGTCGCCTCGGCCACAACCTCGCCACCCACTTCGGCTACGATCGGCAACACACGTGCATAGTCTATATTCTCACACCACCGGCGCACCACGCGCGGGTCGGTCACGTTGTCCCGCAAGAACATCAGGTCCTTTTCCGTGGCGCCGGCGAAGAGACGAATCAAACCTGCCTCATCTTCGGCGACCAGAGGCCGCAGGCTGATCGGCGTGCCGTCTTTCAACGATACAGTTTTGGGCAAACTACTCAAGACTTGGTCAAGCATAACGAAATGTGTCCTCCTAAATAATCCATTCAAGCTGAGAGATTAGTATTTTTTATGAGATTCTTGTTGAAAGAAAATTTCGGCCACGAATTTCACTAATTTTCACGAATTTTTCTCTTTTGCTTTTTTCGTGTTAATTCGTGCAATTCGTGGCGGGAATCCTTTTTTGGTTCTGGCTCAGCCAAGTTAGGGATCAGGGACAGGCAAATAACGCCTCCGGCCCCTGACCCCCAACACCTACGATATTTCCTCTGCCTCAGTACCCGCCGCTAGAGCCGGCACGCAAGGTTTTAGAGGTTACCAAGTGCTTCTTCCACGCCGACCAAGCGATTCTTTTTGGCATCCATGCGCGGGTAGACCTCAAACGGATAGCGGTCGGAACCCTTGCGGACGGCCAGAGCCGGCACGGTGCGCCCGAAATCTTCTTCGAGTGCGCCCTTGGTACCAAAGACGGCACGCACCGACGCATCGGGGCCACTGACAGATTTATGGTAGAGAGGGAAGACATCTCCCACTCCGGCCAAGTCCACAGCCTCGACTTCCTTACCGGCGGCCTTCAGTTTCGCCACCGCGCCCAGCGCTGCTTTGACGTCACAGGAATACTGTTCTCCAACTGTGGCATCGCTGCTATAGTAGAACGTCGCCGAGATGGCCTCATCCGCCGCTTTGGCCGTTTTCTTTGCTGCAGCGGCAACGGGCAACGCGTAGACCTCGCCGCTATCTTCGAATCGCTCACATTTTACATACCCATGCAACGGGAGTTCCCAGGTAAATGGGTATTCCCAACTGTTGCACTTGCCCAAATAGGCTTGCTGAATCACCGGATCCAAAGCGGGCAAGAAGGACTTGCAGCGAACACACTGCGACCCCTCTGCTTGACCCGCCTGATCCAGAACACGTAGAGCCATTTTCTTACCTCCGTTACAATTGTGGCCGGTGGCCTAGCTCGGGTCTCTTTGCTCAACGATAAACTTGGCACGACCACGTGCATCCAGGTCATCTGCCGTCAGCGGCGTACCGCTCACCAGATTGCCCCGTACGTTGCGCGTCATAGGAATGGGTTTCAGTTGCATCACTGGCCGCGCCATAGGGGCCGGTGCCAGTTTACCTTCACCGGTAATCGGCTCCCAGTCGGTAGTCTCGGCATAGCCGGGCAATGCGTCCCAATCTCCTTCGGCCTCCGTGGGGCCAGCCACGGTATGATAGTTTTCCTTCTTGATGTAATAGATCGCATCACAACCAGCACACTTGACCTTCCCCTCGAAGTTCCAGAAGGGGTAGGGATCAAGGTAGTTTTTCACCCCACACTTGGGGCAAAGCATCATGGACATGAGTTATCCTCCTCATACTGGTACAAACGGCTCAACATAACAATGCTTGTGTAGCCATCGTCCATTGGCTGCTAGATGATCGCCTCTTCTTCCAACCGCGCGAATTCGGCCGCGCCGATGCCGGCCAGCCTGCCCAGCACTTCCGCGTTGTCCACGCCCACCGGCTTGAAAGCCCATTTGATGCGCGGCGGCGTCTCGGAAAGCATGAAAGCCGGCCCTTGGTGCAGGACGTCGCCGAAGTACGGGTCGTCAATCCAGCGTACAGAGCCTCGCTCCACCCAGTGCGGATTGGTAGCTACTTCCTTAGAATTCCACACCGGTTGCGTGTTGATACCGTTCTGCTCGGTGAGAATGTCAAACACCTGCTCCTTGGTCTTGTCGGCGGTCCAGGCTTCGATCCACGGATATATTTCCCGCTGTCCTTCCAGAGTCACGCGGTCGTCGTGGGAGGCATACTTCGCCTTCATAGCGCCGTCGCCGATCACATCACACAACTTGGCGAAATCTTCGTCCTTATATGCGCTGACGACGGTGTAGCCCTCTTCCATCTCCTGCGGGTTGTCGGAATCGGGGTAGGACGACTTGCCACACTGGACGATGCCATGCGGACAAAGTTGCGTGTCCCAACCGCCCCAACGCTCGCGTACCACGTGGTGCTTTCCAAAGAGCGGCAACGCATACTCGAGATGGCGCGTGACGCCATGCACCTGGGAGTATTCAATCATGGTTCCCTTGCCGGAAACGGTCTCCCTGTAGTAGAGTGCAGCCATAACGGACTTCACGCCCATCATGCCGCCCCAGTAGTCAGCCAGCCAGATGGTGTGCTTGGACGGATAGCCGCCCCGCTCGGCCGGCTCACCGGTCATGCCAAAGGCGCCGCCCTGTGCCTGCCCCAGGATGTCGTACGAGGCGCGGACACGGCCAGGCCCCCAGCCACCAAAGCCACCCAGCCAGCAGTAGATGAGGCGTGGGTTGATCGCCATCAGTTGGCGCGGGCCGATGCCCCAACGTTCAAACGTGCCGGGGCGATAGTTCTCTACCATCACGTCGGATTTGGCCGCCAGGCGGCGGACGATCTCTTGTCCTTCCGGCTTGTGGAAGTCTACACTGATGAATGTCTCGTTCGCGTTGGCCCCGAAGAAGCCCAGCCCAGTACCCTTGTCCGGAATAGCCTTGGAGAGCGGGTACAAAGAGGGCTCGTTGAACGGGGTCGTATGCCGCATTGGTTCACCCCGACGAGGCAATTCGATCTTGATCACTTCGGCTCCCAGTTCCGCCAGATAGTTCGCGGCGGCGGGGCCCAAAATGTACTGTGTGCAAGAAAGTACCCGATAGCCCTTCAATGGTTCCGGCTTGGAAAAAGCCTTCGTCCAATCGAAGGATTCGCGGGCAAATTCCTCGAAAGACTGATGTTCAGCCATGGAACTTATCTCCTTCTTTTCCATCGTCAACCCTCTTGGGTTTTGGGTTTCGGGTTTTGGGTTTCGGGTTTTGGGTTTTGGGTTTTGGGTTGCAGATTTGAAGTTTACCTTCCTTCTCAACCTTCAACCCCCTATCCTTCAATCCCCCTATCCTTCAACCTTCCAACCTTCTAACTTAAATCGGGTTGATGCTCGATCACTCCTAGATTGTCCCCGCTGCTTTCCACGCTGACAATTTCTCACGGTTTGCACCCAACAGGTAGCGGTATATATCTTCGTTATCGTAGCCGGCCGGGCGGCCCAACCACTTCACGCGAGGCGGGCACACCATTTGTTGCTGCGGTGCAGTGGCGTACAGCACCTTGCCATAGAGCCGATCGTCGAGCTCCATGACATGTTGGCGGTACTTGTAGTGCGGATACTCGGCCACCTCGTCCGTGTAGGTTACCCCACCGGAGGCTACCTGTTGCGCTAACATTTTGACTTCTGCTTCGGCCCGCGATTGGTCCTTTTGCCAGTCTGACAGGTCGGTGTAGGTCTTCACCTGCATGGGATGCGGCAGACGCTCGGTAACGACGCGCAGTTTGGGGTCGCCGACGATGTCGTCTTCCAGATCGGGGTCGTCCAGGCCAACGGCACGCCAGATGCGGTACCACAGCCGGTCATGACCACCACCAACCATGAAGAAGCCATCCTTGCAGGGGTTTACAGCGTAGATGTTGATGGCCAGGTCCCAGTTGCCATAACGCGGGCGCACCGAGCCATCCATGCCATACCAGCCCCAGTTGTAATCGATGATGCGGATGATCCCCTCTGCTGCCGTGGATTCCACCCATTGCCCCTCACCGGAGACTGTATCGCGGTAAAGCAGTGCCACCAAGACACCGATGGCCGCGTTCGTGCCGCCGACGTGGTCACAGACCCACATGGCAGAGCGGGTCGGGCGACCGCCCATTTCCTTGGGCACGCCTGTGCCGTGGCAAAAGCCGCAGGCTGCCTGGGCCGCCGGGTCGAGTTCGCCCGGACGATCTTTGGCTGCACCCCACTGGCCACGCTGGCCAACCCAACAGTAGACCAGACGTTTATTGATCTCGCGAAGCTGGCGGTAGCCGATGCCGTTTGCATCCGTCTGGCCTGGCGGGGCGTTCTCGATGACTACGTCCACGTGCGGGATCAGGGACTTGAAGATCTCTTGCCCTTCTTCAGAGTCCAGGTTCAGGGTAATAGATTTTTTGTTGCGCATTTCGTGCAGGTAGTGCAACCCAATCGGTTCACCCCACTCCTTGTCTTTGATCATATACTCCTTGCGACCAAAGGGTGTGTACTGGCGAGCAGGGTCCCCTCCTCCAGGCGGTTCCACCTGGATCACCTCGGCCCCTTCTTCAGAAAGTTGGGAAGAAGCCCAGTGCCCGATCATCATGCCCGTGGTGCAATCCAACACGCGCACACTATCGAGGTTCTCCGGCTTATCGAAAGCTTTGCCGAGGCGGAAATTGTCCTCGAGCCACAGAGGATATTCCTTGGCCGCATCGCTCATCCCCGCATAGACTTCATCCGGGGTAAGAGTGGGAACTGCAGGCCACTTGTAGCCCTCTCCATTTTGTGACATAGTTACTCTGACCTCCTACTATTACAAACACTGAATTCAATTACGTGAAAGAAAGCCTTCCAACTGCATTGAAGGGCAGTTGCTGCTTACTTCGTTCCTTCTCTCTGCGCACCACCTCCTTTCCGATGACATCTAAAGAAATGAGTCCAGGAAACTATGTTGCCAGCTACATGTTCCTCATGATGGCCCCGGCACAATTATACTCTTACAAGGGCGACAAGTTTATCGTTGGCAACGAAACGACCGTACCAATTTATTATATCGGCAATCCGGCCGATCCACACATGGAAAGAACAAACAAAATCCCCCCGACTACACTGTTTCGCTCATAAGTGGCGTAGCCAGAGGGCAGGAAAAACCAATATACCATGAACATTGGAAAAAGAACAGCGTAGAGGATAGCTTCGACGATTTCCTATTCGGATACGTCCAGGAATCCTTTGAATCATTACCTTTTGCCATCCAATTTGAATTCTCAGTATGGAAATGGTGCATCATCATAAACGAAAATGCCTTCTTGCCTGCGAATACAAACTTCTTACGGCTACAACGATCACATACTTACAACACGGTGTCAGTTCGTGTCTACGTTCCATGGCAGGCCGGAAACAAGTTCCCGCCACGTACAAGCTATGCTGTACTACCAATTCTCGTTGTTAAAGGTAGAACTTTGAGGTTTTCTGTATGAAGAAAAATGCTTGCCCACACAAACACAATGCAAAGCTACAGGTAACCTTGCTAAGATTAGTATACACCATATTTTACCAATTGTCAACCCCCCTAGAAAAAGAAATACGTATACATTTCGGTGAGGAAAACAAAGGAGCGCAAAGCCCGAGGTCTTGTTTCGGGCTTTGCGCTCCCCTCGCAGCCGTTGCACCAAATGCCGGCGTTTGCGGTTGTTTTGTTGCTACTCAGGTAGGGTCCGTGCCGGATTGGAAATCGGCACTGGGCTGTCCCGCCAAGCCGCTAAAAGCGGCTGAATTTCCGCCGGGCAGTCGCTTCAGCGACTTTCTTGCACGGCCAGTGACGGCTTTAGCCC
>CAZFFM010000115.1:0-4426 GCA_964517425.1 uncultured Ardenticatenales bacterium
TTCGTAGTTCTTGCTCTCACCGGATTGCCAAATCCGGTGATGTAGCGGCTGGATTGCCAAATCCAGCCGGAGCAAAGGTGGAAGTTATTGCTGGACGACCGCTACGATAACTCACGGATAATGGTCAATGATCAACGGTCCAGTTTCAATTTTCAATGGGTGAGCGGCACGCACCACGCACCACGCACCACGTTCTGACGACTGACATCTGACATCTGACATCTGACATCTGGCTACTGACGACTGTTTTCAAAACAGAAGAAAAATCACCGGGAAATATAGGCATACTTCCACACAGCCCAATCCTGGCTGGAAGAACCGTTCGCCTCCACCCGCAAGATGAAATCAATCTTCTTGCCGGCCCATGCGTCCAGCGGCTTATCTATCGTCTTCAGGTTGCCGTCGTAACTATCGGTCACGCTGGCGACCCAAGTGTTTGAGCCACCTTGCGGGCGCAACATCACCCGGAAGCGAACATTCCCCGCACCGGCTCCCTCCAGAAAGCCAACGGTGGCTTTGAAGTGGTCACCGGCCTGCACCACGTAGCCCGAATAATAGATGTCCGTAAATGTCCCGGAGACAAAGCCATTGTCTACCCACTGCGGGTGCATCTCCAGTACCTTGCTCGCCGTTGTGCCATCTTCCAGCGTAGCGTTCTCCACCCAGCGTGCAAAGCCCCGGTCATCGTTGCCGGCGCCGGGCCACGGCAAATTGCCGGCCCCACTGGACCAAGTAGCCTTGTCCGCGTTGGTGACGAGATTGTAGGGCGAGAGCGGGAAAAGCGGGACTACCACGACCGGCGGAATGATCACACTCACGCACGACAGCGTGAACGTCGCTTTGTTCGACACGATGCTGTTCGGGGACATGATTCGAACTCGCTCCCAGTACGACCCCGCAGTTCCCAGATTCCATGTGTCATTCACCGTCTTCGATCCGGCGGCTGCAAAGGTGACGGTTTCCGTTGGTGCCCCGGCCCCGTCACTGCGCTCCCATTTGTACTGCACCGTGCCTGGTCGGTTGACCGTGATCGTAGCCGAGAAGTTGAAGGTCTCCGGGCATCCAACGTGACTCTCTGGCGTCACCTGCGCGGTGATGCCGGTCACGGCGAAGGGGGGCGTCGTGGGGGTTGGCGACGGCGTTGCCGTGGGCAGCGGCGTCGGCGTAGGCGGCACGGTACCCTGCGGCAATCCAGGTACATCCACGTTGCAGGAAACATACGACGCGGCGGCAGACACCCAGCCGGTCTCGCCGGTCTGCTGCACCTTCACCTCGATCCACTGTCCGTCGGGGCTGCGCGACAACGGCGTGAGGCGGGTGCCACTGGAAAGTTTTCTGATCGGCGGCTCATAGACCGTGCCCGGGCCGGTACGGAAGTTCAAGTCGTTCGTCGTCACCGTGCAGAGCGCTTCGGAAACGGTCACTTGGGCCTGCGCGCGGCCCTCGCCGCCGGCGTTTTTGGCGACCAGCGTGTAGACGGTGTCTTTGTCCGGCGCCGGCACGTCCCGGCTGCCCGCCGGCCCGACTGCGCCGACTGCCGGTTCAATCGTCACCGTGTCGGCCTGCTCCGTATCCCAGGTCAGGCGCACCGTCGCCACCTGGCCTTTGACCAGCGACGAAGGCTCGACAGTAAAGGACTTCACTTTTGGCGCGTCTGGTGGTGGAATCGTGACCACGACCTCTTGCGACTTCTGAACCGTCTTGCCCTGGTTCGTGGCGATCAGCGTGTAGGTCTTGGTCTGCTGCGGCGTATCGGTCTGTTCGCCGGCATTGTCCACCGTGCCGAAGGGCTGCAACGTGACGCTGTCGGCATTGCTGACTTGCCACTTGATCGTCACAGACTGTCCCTTCGTGACCTCCGTCGGGAAGACCGACCACGTTTCGACGACGGGCGCTCCCGGCTCCGGTGAGGGCGTTGGCGTCGGGTTCGAGACACCGATGGCCAATTGCTTCTCGGTGCTGCGGAAACGGTTCGAGGCCACGATGGTCAGGTTGGTAGAAGCAGGGAGACCCTGCGGAAATGTGTATTCTCCTGCGCGTGGATCAAGGCCACTGACCAGCGGGCGCAATTCCACGGTCTGCGCGTTGTCAATCTCCCAGCGAATGGTGACCGGCTGGCCGGCGATCGGTTCGGCCGGGTCTACGATGGCACTGCGGATCGCGGGCGCGCGGGTGAACCAGAATGCCAGCAACAAACAGAGCGCCAAAAGGGGGATCAAGATGAGTGGGGGCAGCCACGTGGGAATCAGTGCCTTGCTCTGCAGCTCCCCGGCCAATGTTTGTGCTGTGCCGTCGGGCGAGCTGACCTGCGTCGAAAACGCGTGCGCCTTGGCCCCGCCAATCAAGCGGCGGTGGCGCGGCTCCGCGCGAAATTCCGTGGCGGCGGCCTGGCCCTCTGTCACCTTCAACTGGGCTTGCGGCGGATTGAAGGCCAGCTCGTTCGCCCGATCTTGCCACGCCACGTCAAAAGTTTGGGGCGTATTGCCACGGTTTTCTACGCGGACCTGGGCAGGCTTACCGGCCTGAACCTTTTGCGGGCGAACTTCCATGTTGAATTCAGAAAACATGCCGACGGTCAACGTAGCCGCAAGTTCGGCAACCTGGTCCGGCGCATCCTGGCTGGCAGCCCGGATTTTCAAGGAATAGCGTCCGGCACGGCTTTGTGACGCGCGCGGAGGCTGGATGGACAGGACGACTTCCTGTTGCGTGCCGGGCAGCAATTGAATGAGGGGTAGCGAGGCAGGTATCCATTCGGGAGGTATGCCCTCGACCGCCACCTCGAAGTGGTCCACGACCGGCCCCTGGTTCAGCAGAATAATGGGCACAGAAACGCTGCTTCCCGGCTCGACAGAGAGGGCGGACGTTTCGGCAAACATGCCCACCCGCCCGGCTCCAGGGCTGGAACGGACCGCACTGAGCGCGGCCATCGTGCCGTTGGAGAGAAGGACGCTCTGGGCCGGTCGCTTGGCGCGCTCCAGGCGGATCCAAATATCACCGACCCGGATCGGTTTGTCCGACGGCCAGACCTCGGGTATGCCCGGCAGCAGCTTCACATTGGCCAGGTAGGTGCCGTTGGTGCTATCCAAGTCGCTCACCTTGTAATCTGTGCCATCGAACTCGATCTTCGCATGGTGGCGCGATATTTTCTGGTAGTCGAGTACCAGCGAATTATCCGATCCTCGCCCGATGGTAATCTCTTTCCCCTTGATCGGTTCTGCGCGGACACTGCCATCTGGGGCCATGACCATGAGGCGGTCTTGCTGCGAACCGGATGGCGCTTCCGGAAACTCCTGGAGAATAGAAGGCCCCCGGTCCGCTACGATGCTCTGCTGGTACTGGGTCATCAAACTTGCCGCGCCTTCCATGGCTGTGGGCGCGACCGTGGCGGCCGTGGCAGCCGGCAACACATCGGCCAGGGCCTTGGCCAGGCCGGCCGCGGTGGGGAAACGGTCGGCTGGGTCCTTGGCCAGCGCGCGCAAGATGACCCGTTCGAGTGGCTCGGGCAAATCAGGCCGAATTGAGCGCGGCGGTGGTGGTGGCTCCTTGGTGTGGTAGCGGATGGCCTCGGTAATCGTCTTGACGTGGAAGGGCAGCCGCCCGACGGCCAGCTCGTAGAGCAGGACGCCAATCGAATAGACATCGCTGCGTGCATCGGTCGCCTCGCCCAGCGCCTGTTCCGGAGACATGTAGGCGGGTGTGCCCATGGAAGAGCCTTCTTGGGTCACAAGCCCCCCCTCCAACAGTTTGGCCAGACCCAGATCGGTGAGCACCGGCCGGTAAGGAAAAGTGTCCCCAGGCTCGGCCTTGAGCATGATGTTGTCCGGCTTTATATCGCGGTGCAACACGCCCTGGTGGTGCGCATAATCCAGCGCCAGCGCGACCTGGCGCACCAGTTGGACAGCTTCCGGCAGGACAATCCATTTGCCGGATGCCTTCAAATCCTGGAGCAACTTGCGCAGGTTGTCGCCGGGAATGAGTTCCATGACAATGTAGAGGAGTGATTTGGCCTGGCCAAAATCGAACACTTTGACGATGCCCGGATGGTCGAATCGGGCCACGGTACGCGCCTCCTGCAAGAAACGCTCCTGAAAATTGGGACGGTTGGCAAATTGAGGGTGCATGACTTTGACGGCGACATCGCGTTGAAGCGTGACGTCCCGCGCCTTGAAGACAGCCCCCATGCCCCCTTCGCCCAAGAGGCTTACAATCTGGTAACGATCCAGCGATTGACCGATCAGGTTTTTCATCCTGGTATTCTCCTCCTTCGTCATGTTGTGAAAATAGCTGCCAGTAGGCAGTCGTCAGACGTCAGACGTCAGATGTCAGATGTCAGACGTCAGACGTCAGACGTCAGATGTCAGATGTCAGATGTCAGACGTCAGATGTCAGATGTCAGACGTCAGACGTCAGATGCCAGATGTCAGAT
>CAZFFM010000115.1:4526-10261 GCA_964517425.1 uncultured Ardenticatenales bacterium
GTCAGATGTCAGACGTCAGATGTCAGATGTCAGACGTCAGATGTCAGATGTCAGACGTCAGATGTCAGATGTCAGATGTCAATCGCTGGACGCTCGACGCTCCACGCTCTACGCTCTACGCTCTACGCTCTACGCCCGCTGTCGCTACCTGATTGGCCGCGAATCTTCAACGCGTATGTCGTGTGGGCCGGTTTGTTGGCCTCGATGATGCGCTCAACCGTCGGACGATCCACGCGCTGGCCTTTCGGGATGCGCAGTACCACATCGAAATGGTGTGCCTGGTCCTCCGGCTCAATGATTTGGGGCACAACGCCGGTGTAGATTTCCAGAATCCGGCTCAAGCCCCACCGCGTACCCCGTCGCCGGTAAAGTGCGGCCGCCTCGGCGACCACAGCCCTGCGCTTTCCAAGCGGCCACTTTTCATCGAGGGTCAGGGCCAACCAACTGGCCAACTGATCGAGGAAGAGGGGCGGAACCGTGCGTGGGTCCAGGTAGAGATCAAAATTGTCCACCACCTGCTCGACAGGCAAAAGCACCCCCTCGAAGGCGAGCAGGAATCGTCCCAAAAAGGGATCATCGCGATAAATGGGCGGCAGGTATTGCAAGTAGCGGCTGCGATCCGCGGGGAGGCCAAAGAGATCGTCATCGGAAGGCCGTTCCAGGTCCGCCGGCGGTGCTCCGGGAAGTCTGGATATGCCCGGCCTAACCTCCTGCGCGACCGTCAACTCAGGCATCTCCTCCACGCCAATGGTGATGCCGGCGACCGGCTCAGCCGTTTCCTGTGCGGCCACTTCGGGCGCGGCTTCCAGACGCAGGATATATGGTCCGATGGAGAACGACTCGCCATACGAAAGCGTGTACGGATCGTTGGGCGTAAGATTTTTCTCCCCTACCAGCGTGCCGTTACTGCTCTTCAGGTCAATCAAACGAATCTGATCGCCCTCGAAGAGCAGGCGCGCGTGATGCCGCGACACCCGGTCGTGCGGCAACTGTAGTTGGTTTGCCTTGCTGCGACCGATATTGAACGGGCTCTCTTGCACAGGAACCACGCGCTCCGGCTCATCCGGAGTTTCGATCCGCAACATGGCGAGAACCTGAGCGTTATCCACCAAGTGACTCCTTCAAAATGTCAGTTGCCACTTGACCATTCCCAATTGACAATTGAACATTGACCATTATCTATCGTACTTCCACGCGATGTTCCGCGGAGGCGATCAGCCCGTGAACGGGCACGTCGAGCCGTCCAGAAACTTCGGTACGCTCTCCCGAAGAACGCACCTGGAACAAGTGCAGCGTTTCGATAAACTCGAAGCCGCGCACCGATTGCAGGCAAGAGTATACATCGGACGGGTAGAGGTCCCGCCCGAAAGGCCAGCCATTGCCATCCTGCCCGCCCGCGATCGGGTTGAGGAAGCGATAGAGCTGTCGTTCTACATCTCTGCGCACACGTTCCGGGTCCGCATTGTGACCGCTTACCAGCGCCATCTCGACAGCGACCCAGATGTATGCCGGCTCACGAATATCGAGTCGAACCGTCAGCAAGCGGGTATCGTCCAGATAGCGGCCCACGCTCTGACGCATATCCTCGCCGAGGCGTAGTTGTTCCGGGGCAATGTACCTCTCCGGGCGATTAACCTTTGGCACGAGAAGTACAAAGACCTGTCCCCCGGCCAGACCTTTTTCTGCCGCCGAGGATGTTGGCTGTACACAGCGGGCACGTTGCACGCGAGAATCGGCCAGACGGGCCAGCGCCTCGTAGTCTTCCGCCGTAACCGCGCGGCTGCGCGTGCGCAAAAGTTGCGGCGCGCGCATTTGGGCCATCTCGATAGTTTCGGGGTCAATGCCGCCGACAGCATCAGCATGATTGGTCACCCGGTCAATGTACGGGATGGAAGTCTTCGGCACGGTCAGGGTGTGTGCCTGCACGTTGCCGGCGACACCGCCGCCGTAGCGGTACGTGGAAAAGCGGATGCGTGCGCCGCGTGCTGGAATAGCACCGTACGCCTGCACGGAGCCATCTCGCTGGCGCAGCGCCGGCCCAAAGCGCACCTCGCCGGTAGCGCTATCACAGGTGAAGTGTCTGTCGAACGAGCCCGAATCGGCAAAGTCCGGCACTTCGTGCCATGCCTCCCATTCATCGCTGCCCGGCGACTGCACTGCGATGGTCTCCCCTTCTGCCCGGCGCAGGAGGGGGGTGTGTTCCACGAAGAAAATCTGGCCCGGCGAGCCATCGGAGCGGCCCAAAACCTCCCCACGAATCACCGAAGCGTGGGTCGCCGGCACCGCCCCCCCCCAGCTATTGGCCACGACGTTGCGAACTTTGGGAGATGCTTCGTAATTTGGGACGGCCGCGTCGGCCTCTGCCACCCGGCAACGGACCCAAAAGGCGCGGCGTTTTTGCAGCTCGCGCTGGGCCAACTGGGATAACCGCAGCAAAACCAACCCCGACTTGTTCATGCCGCCGGTACTATCTTTTTCCACAACCGCCGGCAGCCAGCGTCGTTCCCCCTCCTCGCCCAACCAACCCTCCCACTGCCAGGGCGGATTGTTGGGGTCTATGCCCATGCCAATGGCCGTCGGGCAGGTCAACTCCAGCCCTAACACGTGATGGCTCAAATCGTTTTCGAAGCCGAAGTACAGGGCATCGCCGGCGCGCGGTTTGGCCCCAAACGCCGAAAACTCATAGCCGGTGACACCCAAATGCTGGAGATTGTGCTCGCGATAGGCCGGTTTGCCTTTCGTCTGGCCCGACATTTCGCGCGTCAGCAGGGCCGTAAGCACGGGAGGCTGGATTTCACGATCCCGGTCGGTGCTGAATACAACGGATGGACGAGTCTCAGTGCGCACCGTCGCCAGCTCTGTATGCTTGGGGATCACGATGCTCTGTGGCTGCGGAGAAGAAAGGTAGAACGTGGCCTCCGTTCGCGCAGCCTCGGGCGCGCGCAGCCTCAGCCCCAAAAGCTCCATAAATTTGATGTAGTTCTTCTCCGGCACTTGGTTGAGCCGGTAAAGAACCATCTCCGTCATCCAGGCAAACAGCTCCACCAGCGTGATTCCCGGGTCGCTTACGTTGTGGTCTGTCCAATCCGGGCACGATGCGGCAATGCGTTTCTTGGCTTCGTCAACGATGTCCTGGAAGGTGCGATCGTCTAAATTCTGTGTTGGTAGCCCCATGCAGGTGCTCCTCTGATTTTGGATTTACGATTTTGGATTGCGCTGTTGCGTGTTGCGTGTTGCGTTTGAACGTTGGCACGTTTCACGTCTTCACCTGTCACGCTTCACATCATTGACCATTGAAAATTGACCGTTGACCGTTGACAATTGATCATTAGTGCTGCTCTTCCGGAATCAAGTAAAATGGGTAGACCAGACTCCGGTTGCTGTACGTAGCAACGATACGATATTGGACGGAGATCATCAAGCGGGATCTGTCGCTGTCGTCTGGGTTGACGTCCACCCGCTGCACTTCGATGCGTGGCTCCCAACGGCCCAGCGCTTCGGTAACGTAGCGGCTGGCCAGACCGGCCGTCGCCGCGTTGTTGGGCGCAAAGACCAACTCGTGGATTTGGCAGCCGAATTCTGGACGCATCACACGCTGCCCCGGCGCTGTCGCCAGGATTATGCGGATGGACTCTTCGATTTCATCATCATCGTTGGTCAGCGCGACCGTCCCGCGTTCGTCGAGCGCAGGGGGAAATCGCCACCCCCGACCGATGATCGGATTGTTTCTCACTATCTATCTCCCCTGAACTGCGACGTGTTGTGTAATGCGTGCTGCGTGTCGGGCATCAGGTGTCACGTTCACTTGATACTTCATCACCGTGACACCCCACTGCTTGAACATTGACATTTGAAAACTGAAAACTGGACTCTGGCGAAAATAATTTTGACCGCATAACACGGCATCTTCAGCCACAGATTGCACAGATTCCCACAGATTTCCATCTATTCTTTCTGATTTTTCCGTGAAAATCCGTGTAATCCGTGGCAAAAATAAGAAAACGCCAGACTCCAGTTGAGAATTGATCGTTCGCGTTCGCTTCAATTGATCTTCACCAGCCCACCCTTGACATCCAGCGTTGCCCCGGCCTTGACCTCGCCCATTGCGTTTGCGCTGAGCGAGAAGGTCTGCCCTTTCAGTTCCAGGCTACCGGTCGCCTCGATGGTCAGGTTGGCACCACTTTTCACGGTCATGTTTGCCGTGGATTCCAGCGTGATTTCGCTTTTCGAATCATCCAGCGTCATTGTATGCCCGCCGGTTGTTTCTAGAATCACCATTTTCTTTTCATCGGCCAGTGTCAGGCGGTGGCCGCCGGCGGTTTCCAACACTACGCCTTCGTCGGCCCCGTCGAGAAAGGTCAGCGTATGGCCGGCACGGGTCTTGAAGACGCGCAGGTGTACCTTTCCATTTTCCAGCGCCTGCGTGGCCGGCGTGGGCGGCTTCTCCTGCCCGTTCCAAAGGGAGCCAAGGATGTACGGACGGCCTATGTCGCCATGCTCAAAAGCGACCAGGACTTCGTCGTTGACTTCGGGCAGGCAGTAGAAGCCTCGTTCTGCCCCCGCGCCGATGGCGACCAGCCGTGCCCAATCGCTCTCCACGTCATCGGATAGCCAGGGGAACTTGACCTTGACCCGCCCGCGATCCTCCGGGTCATTGTTGTTCGTCACCAGGCCGACGACCATGCCGGCCGGGCCACGCCGCAGCGCCGGCTCCGGCGAACGTTCGATCAGATTGTAGAGCGTCTCGGGTCGCCGGCCGTGGATGGTGAAGGTGGTCGTATAACCGGCGCCGGCCCGGTAGGTGTGAGTCGCCGCCGTAACAAAATAGGTGCCACCGAACCTGGTTCCGAGAGCAGTGAGTTTTACGAATTTGCCGGCCCGCAGGTCAGGTTGTCCATAACAAACGCCCTCTGCTTCGATAAACGAGCCGCTGATTTCGTCGAGGATCGCCTGTGCAAGGGTGTCTGCCTCGGCCTGGCTGTGCACGTACCGGTCCACCACAACCCGCCGCGAGCTGCTGAAGGCCGCAGAAGCAAGCTCGCCGCCACTCTTTTGTTGACCCGTCTTTGGTTCCGCCTGTCCATGCGTCGCCTGCCCGATGATGGTCTTCCTGGCTTTGGGGTCCCACCCCTTGACGATCACTTCATCCACCTGTTCGGACAGGGTCAGGCGGGGTATGAAACTGCGCATTTGCTGACCCCATTCCAGTTCGAGGGTGCTGCCGTTCTTGGGTGGCTTCCGAAAACAGAGTGTCCTGTCCTCGACAAAGACTTCATACCCGATCCGGCGCGCACGCTCCGTGAGAAAGGCCGCATGACTCTGGTTGTGTTGCAAGACATGGTCATAGACCTCTGATGTCGAATCGACCTGGGCACGCAAGCCTGCTTCCTGAGCGATCTTATTGGCCAAGTCGCTATCGGTCACCTGCAAATACGCTTTGCTGTGCGTCCCCCGATGCAGCCGGTGCGAACGATCATAGCCTCGGATCAGCAAAGTGGCTTGCGTGCCCTCCCCAAAGTCCGGTTCCAGTGCCGTGATTTCTCCCTTGAATAGAACGTGGCTGCTTCCCCCCTCCTCGGGCAGTGCCGAAATCTCCGCCTCTTTGCCCAGAGAAAAAAGGTTGTCATCCACCCATTTCAATTGCTCATCATGCAGATGCAGGGTGAACATGTCGGGCAAGTGCAGGCTACTATCAACCGTCACTTCCATCAGGTCGTCCATCGCTTCCGACGGCA
>CAZFFM010000116.1:0-4111 GCA_964517425.1 uncultured Ardenticatenales bacterium
ACATGCGCTTGTAAGTGCGCTCGATCTGTCACCATCCAACCTTGCAAACGCTTTTCAATCACTACTTCGGACTCTCTACGCTCTTACCTCAGAATCCTGCCTTCCGGGGGCTGAACCTGCGCATGGGCGTACACGACGACCGGGTTCGACCCGTAGAATGGATTTCCGGAGCCTGCCTGCTTGTCCGCCGCACGGCAATCGAACAGGTCGGACCGTTGAGCGAGACATGGTTTATGTACGCCGAGGACATGGAGTGGTGCCAGCGAATCTCCGCCGGTGGCTGGCAACTCTTTCATGTGCCGGCGGCCGTCGTGGAACACCGTCTGGGTGCCAGCACGGATCAGAACAAGGCGGTATCCGGCATGTGGGTTCGTAGCTTGCGAAGCTATTACATCAGCCGCACGCGCCCATCGCGGCTACAGTTGCTCACCTTCGACGGCATTCTGACTGTGGGGCTGGCCTTGCGCGTCGCGGCCTACAGTCTGCGCCGGCTTTTGGATCCGCCAAACCGCAGCCTGTGGCAAGCGGAAGCGCAAAAGTTTATGGTGTATGTAAAAGCGGCAATGAAGGAAGCGATGTAATGCAATTGGTGGGAAATGACTGAACCAGATTTTGCGAACGCCAACCCGGGAATTGCGCAAAGGCTGCGCAGCGTCACGGCCGATCGAACGCCACTCACATCCCTGCAGCTCCTGAACAAGGTAGGCCCCATGTTCCTGCGCGGGTTGTGGTGGAAATTATGGCTCAAACGCGCGCCAGGCCTCATCCTGATTGGGAAGTGCGTTGCCATTCGCAACCCGCAGTATATCTCCATCGGCGACAGCTTTGTGGCGGAAGATTACAGCGAGATTCAGGGGCTTTCTAAGGAAGGGATCTTTATTGGCCGGCACGTGACCATCGGGCGCTTGGCCATGATCAGGCCGTCGGGCTATTATGGCCGTGAAGCGGGCGTGGGGTTGAAGATTGGAGACCACTCGAACATTGGCGCAGGCTGTTACATTGGTTGCTCGGGCGGCATCGAAATTGGCGACAACGTCCTGATGGCACCCGGTGTCAACCTGTTTGCCGAGAACCACAACTATGGACAGGTTGACCGTCCTATCAAAGAACAAGGGGTAACTCGTGAGCCGATCATCGTCGAAGATGATTGCTGGCTGGCAAGCGGGAGTACGGTACTGGCCGGCGTCCGAATAGGAAAAGGGGCAATCATCGCCGCCGGTGCTGTGGTCACGAAAGATGTTCCTCCCTACGCCATTGCTGGGGGCGTGCCGGCCAAAGTCCTGGGTTGGCGCAACACCGGTGCAGGGACAGAAAATTGAGCATAAAGGACAACGACAGCCTGCGCACGATCCTCTACGTTCATTCCAGCGACGAGATGTATGGCGCGGATTTAATTCTGCTCCAGCTTGTCGAAAGGTTGGACAAAGCGCGATTCCGCCCCATCGTGGTCTTGCCTACAGACGTGCCCTACGAGGGTCTGCTCACAAAAGCGCTGCAACAGCGAAACATCAAGACCATTCACATGAAGACAGCTATCCTGCGTCGCCGGTACCTGTCGCCACTGGGGATCATCCTGTACCTTTATCGTCTGGTATGGTCTACCTTTCTGCTGACTCGTCTCATCCGCAAAGAGCAGGTAGAGCTCGTCCACAGCAACACACTGGCGGTCATTGTGGGGGCGTTGGCTGCTCGCATAATGCGCCGGCCCCATGTGTGGCACGTTCACGAAATCATCGTCCATCCCCATGTTCTGTGGCGGTTGACATCCTGGATGCTGCCCCGCCTGTCCGACCGTGTGGTGGTAGTCTCCGGCCCGACCCGAGATCATCTCTGCGAAGCCGAACCACGTAACGAAGAAATCACCACTGTGATCCACAACGGGATCGACGTGAAGCGGTTCGACGCCGAACCAGGTCTGGGCCAGCGCGTACGCGAGGAATGGGGGGTGCTTCCCGATCAACCGTTGGTTGGGCTGATCGGCCGCGTCAGTCACTGGAAAGGACAGGATTACTTTCTGCATATAGCCGAATTGGTAATGCAGCGTCATCCGGAGGCGCACTTTGCGTTGGTGGGTGGAACCTTTCCCGGCGACGAAAACCTGGTCGAAGCGTTGAAAATGCTGGCCGAGCGTCTCGATCTGTCGACGCACATCACCATCAGCGACTTTCGTACGGACATTCCCTCCGTACTCGACGCGTTCGACATCTTTGTTCTGCCCTCTACCCTGCCGGACCCCTTCCCAACCGTGGTGCTGGAAGCGATGGCTGCGGGAAAACCGGTGGTGGCCAACGCTCACGGCGGTAGCATTGAGATGGTGGAGGAAGGGATCACAGGCTGCCTGGTAAAACCTGGCCGGCCCGAAGCGATGGCTAATGCCATCGAAACGCTCATTGAGCACCCGCAAGAGCAACGGGAAATGGGCCAGGCCGGCCGGCGGCGGCTGAACACATATTTCTCGCTGGAGTCGTTTATCGCCAACTGGACCGCCCTTTACGACAGTTTGCTCCCCTCCCGCGAGGCGACCACCATCCTGATTGTTCACAGCAGCGACGAACTGTACGGGTCTGACTGGGCCTTGCTCCACCTGGTGAATGAAATCGACCGCACCCGTTTTCGCCTGTTGGTTGCTCTGCCCAACGATCTGCCGTATGAGGGCACCTTGTCAACGTCTTTGATCAAGCAGAATATTCCCGTTCACTATGTCGGGCTGGCTGTATTGCGGCGTCGCTATCTTACACCGTGGGGCATTGTCCGTTACGCGGCAGCCACCCTCTCTTCGACCTTTATGCTGGTGAGATTGATTCGCCGCGAAAAAGTGGACATCGTACACTCCAATACGGTGGCCGTATTGCCGGGAGCGTGGGCGGCCCGGCTGACCGGTCGCCCGCATGTGTGGCACGTCCACGAAATCGTCACCCGTCCGGCAATCTTTGCCTGGCTCTTTCCCCGAATCTTACCGATACTTGCCACCCGCCTGATTGTCATCTCCACAGCCGTACGCGATTGGATTTGTGCGTCCAATCCGCGGGCGGAAGCCAAGGCCATGCTGGTCCCCAACGGCATCTCGCTCGCTCCCTTCGAGGCCAGCAACGGCGGGGAGGCGATCCGTCGCGAGTTCCGGATACCGGAGGATGCGCCGGTCATCGGCACCGTAGGCCGCTTGCATTGGTGGAAGGGGCAAGACATCTTGCTACGTGCTGCAGCGCAGCTTCGCCCAGACTGGCCCGGGCTGCATGTCTTGATCGTCGGGGGCACGGTCCCCGGCGAGGAAGACCGCCTGGTGGAGCTACAGCAGGAAGCGAAGAGGTTGGGATTGACCGATTGTGTACACTGGAGCGGGTTCCGTCAAGATGTACCGGATCTGTTGGCGGCCATGAACATTTTCGTCCTCCCCTCCATCACGCCGGAGCCGTTCGGCATCAGCCTGATCGAAGCCATGGCGGCAATGCGGCCGGTCATTGCCACAAAGCAAGGGGGCCCTCTGGACATCGTCATCGAAGGAGAGACCGGACTGCTCGTGCCCCCGGGAGACGCCAACGCCCTGGCGCAGGCTATCGCGTCCCTGCTCAATCATCCGGAACGCGGCCATCGGATGGGTCTCCGGGGACGCGACCGCATCCAGAAGCATTACACCGTGCAGCAATACGCCACAAACATGGAACAAGTGTATCGCACACTCAGCTAAGGTGACTACCGAGCATCGTCCTCCATGCCAAAAATTGGGACTAAAGTCCCATGGCAGGAATATAGTATGTGTGGTACACTTAATGTGGAGTATTGTGCATTTCCAAGATAGAGACTTAGCAATACTCGTCCCTCGGTTTTTCCGGCCCTTGCTTCCTGCTGTCTAACAGTGCGGGTCGGGAACAGAAACGAGAGCGGTGAGCGAAGAGCGCATGTATGAAACTCCAGACGATTAGCCCTGAAGGCAAGCACGTAGGATACGACAATCTGACCTGTTTTGCAAGGTCAGTCGCGCTTTGCTTCTTGGTTTTGGTGGGGACGGTCGTCTCCTCGGCCAGTGCAGCTCCTGCCACAACATACACCGTGTGCACTACCGGCTGCGACTATTCTTCCATCCAGATAGCCATCAACAACGTCCCCACCGGCA
>CAZFFM010000116.1:4211-10223 GCA_964517425.1 uncultured Ardenticatenales bacterium
ACCGGCTGCGACTATTCTTCCATCCAGATAGCCATCAACAACGTCCCCACCGGCAGCACCATCCACGTCCTCGCCGGCACCTACCATGAAAAGTTGTTCTGGACCAATAAAGACCTCATCCTGCAAGGTGACGGCCCCGATCAGACGATCATCGAATCGCCGACCGGGGGCACAGTGATCGAAGTCACCGGCCGGTTTGGCCCGGTGACCGCTGCCAGCCTGATCACCGGCTTTACCATTCGCGGCGGCAATATCGTGAACAACAGCGGGGGCGGCATACGCATTGACTGGCACGTGGACCTCCGTGTGCAGAACAACCACATTACGAATAATCAGGCCTCCCTCTTCGGGGGGGGAATTGCCATCGACAATGGCTCCTCACCGACGATAGAGGACAACGTGATTGACGGCAACACCGCGTTATTGGGGGGAGGCATAGGAATGTTTGGGGGAGGGTCTCCCCTCCTACAGAATAACCAGATCACCGGCAACCAGGCTACGGCAAGTGGCGGTGCGGTATACCTGCAGGGGAGCGGGTCGAACCCAACCATTCGAGGGAGCTTGATCCAGGGCAACACGGCCAGTCAGTATGGCGGTGGCATTGTAGCAAGTGACGGCACAGCAGCGATCATTGACGGCAACACCATAGACAGCAACGTGGCCGGCTATGACGGTGGCGGCGTCATCATTCAGCAAAACTCCACCGGCAGCCTGACCAACAACCAGATTACGAACAACCAGGCCGCCGCAGATCCGAGTTTCTCCGGCATCGGTGGCGGCGTGAAAGTGTATGGCAATTCTGCCCCCCTCATCTCCGGCAACACGATCTCCTACAACACGGCAACAGACGGTGGTGGCATATATATAGAAAATCAGTCCTTCCCCACAGTAATTAGCAACACGATTACAAGCAATCTAGCCGATGGTTATGGTGGAGGTCTTGTGATTAGCAGCAGCCCGTCAACCGTGAGTGGTAACACCATCACCGACAATCAATCGGTAAACAACGGCGGCGGGGTATTTGTGCATACCTCGGCCGCTTCCCTCGCCGGCAACACGTTCAGCAACAACGCCTCTACGGCCGGTGGTGGTGGCGCAATCTATTTCCTCGGGAGCGACGGGGCGCTCTTCGAGAATAACGTTGTTCAATACAACAGCGCAGCCCTCGGCGGTGGCGGACTGGTCGTCCACAGTTCTACGATGGATGTTGGCAGAAACCAAATTGCGCACAACACCGCGGGAACCTATGCCGGCGGCATTCTCCTGCAGAGCGGGGCCAACGGCACGGTGACGAACAACTGGATCGTGCAGAACGGCGCATTGACCGGCGGGGGGGGCATCTACATCGGCAGCGCGTCGCCGGCCGTCACCAACAACACCATCGCCGACAACACGGCAGACGTCAATGGCTCCCCTGGCAGTGGCGAAGGGGTCTACGTTTACGGAACCGATACGGCGACGGCATCGCCGCGCATCGAGAACAACATTGTCGCCAATCACACCTACGGCATCTGGGCCGACGGCAATGGCGCAACCCCCTCACTCTCGCACAACGACGTATGGAATAGCAGTGTAGCCAACTATCGCCATGTCGCGCCGGGCACCGGCGACATCTCCACAGACCCAAAACTCGTGAACCCGTCGAATGATGATTACCACCTGCAGGGAGGCTCTCCCGCGATAGACAGGGGCGCAATTCCAGGTTCTCCAAACACGGACATTGACGGCGACGCCCGCCCCGTTGATGGAAATGGAGATAGCATCGCCCTGCCCGATATTGGGGCCGACGAAATGATCTGCAACCTACCCGATTTCAACGGCGACGGTCAGGTAACGGCTCTGGAGGTACAGGCCGTGGCGAGCAGTTGGCATCTGAGCGCTACCGACCCCGGCTACAACCCGCTGACCGACCGCAACGGCGACGGCGCCATAACGCTGGAAGACGTTATGACCATCGCCTCTGCCTGGGGGCAATCCTGTTAACTGCTTGCGTATTCCATACAACATTAAACTGTTTCGCTTGATCATTTGACAAACCGAATCGAAGGCCATATAATCTTGTATATGGTCACCAGCAAACCTCAATTGGAACTTCCACCCCTCATTGTCATCGTCGGGCCGACGGCCGTCGGCAAGACCGCGCTGGCTGTACAGGTGGCCGAAGTGCTCGGCGCTGAAATCGTCTCCGCCGATTCTCGCCAAATCTACCGAAAAATGGACATCGGAACGGCGAAGCCGACCGCGGAAGAACTGCGCCGGGCACCGCACCATCTCATCAACATCGTTGATCCGGACGAGGTGTTGACCCTGGCTCAGTATCAGGAGAAGGCCTACCGAATTATCTGCCAGCTTCACGAACAAGGAAAAGCGCTCCTGCTTGTCGGCGGGACAGGCTTGTACGTTCGTGCCGTGATAGAAGGATACACCGTGCCGGAGGTTCCCCCCCAACCGGCCCTTCGCCAGCGACTGGAGCGAGAGGCGGCGTTGCACGGCACCGGTGCGTTGCACGCCCGCCTGTCAACGGTGGACCCGGAAGCTGCCGGCAAGATCGACCCGCGCAACGTCCGGCGCGTGATCCGCGCCCTGGAAGTATACGAGGTGACCGGCCACCCCATTTCCACACTCCAGCGCAAGAACCCGCCCCCCTACCACATCGTGCAAATTGGCCTGACCCTGCCACGCGAGGTTCTCTACGAACGCATTGACCGGCGTGTAGACCGCATGATCGCCGCCGGCCTGGCAGAAGAGGTGCAGAGGTTGGCCGACGCCGGCTATGGCTGGGAGCTACCGAGCATGTCAGCGCTGGGCTACGCCCAGATGGGGGCGTACCTGCGCGGCGAGTGTACGTTGGATGAGGCTGTCTCCAAAATCAAGCGGGACACCCGCCGCTTCGTACACCGGCAGTATACCTGGTTCCGATTAAACGACCCCCGCATACACTGGTTCTCCGCCGATCCCAGCCCTCTCAAGGCGGTACTCAATACCATCAAAAACTCCCTTCACCCTGCTGCTATGCACTAGACCCTGCAAAGATTTGCTCTCTCCCCCCTCTTGTGGTAATATTGTCGAATGCAATAAGAGAGCTTCTGCGTCAATCAAGCCAGACTCTCCAGACCAACAGAACTACAAATAGGTGGAAATGCCATGTCAGAAAACGTTTTGATTACCGGAGGGGCCGGTTTCATCGGCTCTCACATCGCCGATGCGCTAATTGAACGGGGTCATCGTGTGCGCGTACTCGACGCACTCGTGCCCCAGGTACACGAAACAGCGACCCGACCCGACTACCTGAACCCGCAGGCCGAGCTGATCATAGCCGACGTCTGCGACCGGGATGCCGTACACCGCGTGCTGGATGGCGTGGACGTGGTATTCCACGAAGCCGCGGCAGTCGGTGTGGGCCAGTCCATGTACGAGATTCAACACTATGTCAAGGCCAACACGTTGGGAGGGGCCGTCCTCCTGGATGTGTTGGCAAACGAAAAACACACGGTCTGCAAGATGATCGTGGCCTCTTCCATGAGCATTTATGGTGAGGGGGCGTACCGTTGCCCGGAATGTGGACCTGTTTATCCCCGACTACGAGAGGAAACGCAACTCTCTGCGCGTGAATGGGAAATGCGTTGCCCGGAATGTGGTCAGGAAGTTGTGCCGGAACCAACATCAGAGGACAAACCACTGTACCCAACGTCCGTTTATGCGGTGACCAAACGGGACCACGAAGAGATGTTTCTGTGTGTCGGCCAGGCCTACGGGATTCCTGCGGTGGCGTTGCGCTACTTCAACGTCTACGGGCCGCGACAGGCGCTCTCGAACCCGTACACCGGCGTGGCCGCGATCTTCTCGTCCCGCCTGCTCAATGATAACCCGCCGGTCATCTACGAGGATGGCCTGCAAAGCCGGGACTTCGTTCACGTCAGCGACATCGTGCAGGCCAACGTGCTGGCCATGGAGCGGCCGGAGGCAAACTACCAGGCCTTCAACGTCGGTACGGGACAGGTGACGACAGTGCTGGATGTGGCACGGCTGCTGTCGAAGTCGCTGGGCAAAGACATCGCACCCCACATCGAGGGACGCTTCCGGCAGGGAGACATCCGCCACTGCTTCGCCGACATCAGCAAGATCCGGCGGGAACTGGGCTACGAACCCCGCGTACGCTTTGGGGATGGCGTTCCGGAGCTGGTAAATTGGGTCCGCCAACAGACGGCAGAAGACCGCTTCGAGCAGGTGGAACGGGAACTCGCGGCCAAGTCTCTAGTTGTGTAAGGAGTAATTCCTATGGCACTCACATTAACGCGTCGACAAATGGAGGAGAAGTTTACGGGCGTGTTCGACCCGGGGCAGACAAGAGTCTTGGTGGAAGTCTTCGATAGAATTCGAGAAGCAGAGATAGAGCGGGCGGCCGACACGCGCGACCTCAAGCAAGGACTAATCGAACTGACCGAAGCCCAACGACATACGGATGAAACCGTTGCCAAGCTAAGCCACTCGGTAGACCGGTTAGGAAAGTCCGTAGGTGAGTTGACTGCGGCCCAACAGCATACCGACGAATCGGTCGCCAAGCTATTTACCGGGCTAGACCTACTCCGTCAAGAGGTGGGTGGTTTGGCCAACCGATTCGGCTTCAGCCTGGAGGAATTCGTAGCGGCTCTGTTACCGCCGTATTTGCAGCGGTACGAGGACATTTCAGATCTGGTTTTAGAGCGACGCTACTTCGATATAGGCAGTGGACAGATGGAAGAGGTTGACCTGGTTGGAGAGGGCCAACGCAATGACAAACCCATTACGGTACTGGCCGAGTGCCGGGCCAAAATCGGAGGTGACGAGCTGCGCCGCCTGGCCACGAAGCTGTCCGGGGTAGCCTCAACCATAGAAATGGGCGAGGTCTTGCCGGTAGTCGTAGCCATGAACGTGCACCCAACTGCAGAACAGGCCGGAGAAGAAACCGGTGTGCTGGTCGTGCCGTACAGCCGTATCAATCGCAACCGTGGATAGGGCATGAAGGTCCAAGCCCTCTCCCCCTGCGATATCTTCCCGCCGGTACATGGCAGCAGCACAGCGATCTATCACACGGTACGGGAGTTGGCAAAGCGACATCGCCTCGCCCTGCTGCTGAACAAACTGTATGGCGAAGGGGGCACGCCCGACCTGACCCACCCGAACCTGACGATCCGTTATGCGCAGGAGACGGCACTGGACCGCTTGGGCTACAAAGGACTGCTCTTCAATCCTTCGTACCTGCGCGATGCGGACCGTTTGTGGCAAGAGACCGGCGGGGCCGACGTGATCCAGGCCGAGCTGCTCTGGAGCTGGCCGGCAGCCGCCTGGCTGCGAAAGCGATACGGCGCGCCGGTCATTTTGGTGCAGGAGAACGTAGAGTATCTGAAATTTCGGCGCATGGGCAACAACAGCCCTCTGCTGTACATCGTTCGCGCGGTGGAGCGGTGGGCCTGCCGGTCGGCGGACCACGTGGTGGCCGTTTCCGATGTGGACGCGGCCTACCTGCAACGGTTGTACGGTGTGCCGGCGGAGAGGATGACGGTGATCAGTCACTGCGCCGACCCGGAGACGTTCCACTACCGGCCGGAGGGGGCCGCGCAAGTCCGGCAGTCGCTGGGCGTGGCTGCCGACACACCCGTGCTGACTTTCGTCGGCAAGCTGGACTACGCACCCAATGCCGGCGCGGTACGCTACATCGCGGAAACGTTGCAGCCGGCGGTACGCGAGGTGTACTCCGATGCCCTCTTTCTGATGATCGGGCAGAACTGCGAATCGTTGCGAGGCTATGCAAACGGTCACGTCCGTTTCACCGGGTTTGTGGACGGGCGCGCCGGCGCCTCCCCGAACTTGGCCGACTATCTTTCGGCGTCGGATGTCGTCCTGGTGCCGCTCGAATCGGGGTCGGGGACGCGGCTCAAGATTCTGGAGGCAGCCAGTTGTGCCCGCCCCGTCGTCTCGACGCGGATCGGTGCCGAGGGACAGGCGTTCCAGCATGGCGAGGAAATCTGGCTG
>CAZFFM010000117.1:0-10216 GCA_964517425.1 uncultured Ardenticatenales bacterium
CATGGTCGAGCATGGCAAGCTGAGAACTCCTCTCCCACTAATCTGAGGAGAACCGAAAAAACAGACCGCTCCGACAGCCCGCTAGAAGGAGGAAAAGGTACGTGGCGTTGTTGAAGATTATCGTCGTGGAAGATAATGACCCTGTCTTACGCAAAAAGGCCAAACCGGTCAAGAAGTTTACGCCGAAAGTGCGCCGTCTGGTGCGTAACATGATTGATACCATGCACTCGGCGCCGGGCGTTGGCCTGGCCGCGCCGCAAGTTGGCGTTTCCCAGCGTATTATTGTGATCGATTCGCCGGAAGAAGAAGACCAGCCGCTGTCGGGTAGGCCGATCGCTTTGATCAACCCCGAATTCAGGGTGGTGACAGAGGAAGAAGAGGAAGCAATCGAAGGTTGTCTTTCTGTGCCCGGCCTGGTTGGAGATGTCATGCGGCCTACGCGAATCCATTTGAAGGCACGCGATGAATGGGGAAAGCTGCTGAATATGGAAGTCGGCGGTTTCCCTGCACGTGTAATCCAGCACGAAGCGGACCACCTGGAAGGTGTGCTCTTCATCGACCGTACGGACAAAATCTACGAGATCGTGCCCGAGGACGAAGAGGAAGAGGGGCAGGAAGAAGAGATTCGGGGTCTGGCCTTCGCGTAGTTTTGTTATCCTCGGGTGAGGCGTGTGTCCGTGCTCTGCACACCGGGTATCGCTACAATTTGGTCCACGACCTGTCCCAGTGTGTCCAGGTCATTGGCTGCTATGTAGGCGATGGCATCCAGCGGCCCAAAGAGCGCATGAACCTGCTCGACGGCCGGAATGGCCTGGACAGCAGCGATCACGTCTAATGCCTCGGAGCGGCAGTTGATGAACACGTACGCAGCGATGGTCATTTCAGCCATCCTTATCTTGGAGCGCGGCCACGCCCGGAAGCGTACGTCCTTCCAGAAATTCCATCGCCGCGCCGCCTCCAGTGGAAACGTGGGTCATGCGGTCGGCCAGGCCGGATCGTTGCACGGCAGAGGCCGAATCGCCCCCGCCCACAATGGTGATGGCCGGCAGATCGGCCAACGCGCGCGCAATGGCAAAGGTGCCCCCTGCAAAACGGGGGAACTCGAACACGCCCATCGGCCCGTTCCAGACGACGGTCTGCGCGCCTTGCAGCGCCTGCGTGAACGTACGCACGGTGTCCGGGCCAATGTCCAGGATGCGCCAGCCGGCCGGTACCTCCGTCGCCGGCACCACCCGTCGTTCCGCGGCGGCGTCGAAGCGGTCGGCGATGGCCACGTCGGTGGGCAGGAGCAGCTTCTCCCCCGCCTTTTGCAGGATCGTTTTTGCAACCGGCAGGCTGTCCCGCTCCACGAGAGAATCGCCCACCTCCAGCCCCTGGGCCAGCAAGAACGTGTTGGCCATTCCCCCGCCGACGATCAGCCGGTCCACCCGTTCCAGGAATCGCTCCAGGATAGCGACCTTGTCCGAAATCTTCGCCCCCCCCTGAATGGCCACGAAGGGGTGATCGGGAGATTGCAAGGCCTTCCCCAGGAAACGCAGCTCCTTTTCTATCAGGAACCCGGCCACGGCCGGCAGATAGGCCGGTACGCCGGCTGTGGAAGCATGGGCGCGGTGCGCCGTACCAAAGGCATCGTCCACGTAGACATCGGCGAGTGCGGCCAGTTGCCTGGCGAATGCCGGGTCGTTGGCCTTTTCTTCGGGATGGAAGCGCAGGTTTTCCAGCAGCAGGGTCTCTCCGGGCGCGAGCTCCTGCGCAGCCGCCGCTACGGCCGGACCCACACAATCGCGGACAGTGTGCACCTCTTCGCCCAACAATTCGGACAGCCGTCGGGCTACGGGGGTCATGCGCAGGTCATCACGGACCTCTCCCTTGGGCCGTCCCAGGTGTGACATGAGTATCAGCCGTGCTCCCCGTTCGCGCAAATAGCGGATCGTGGGCAGCGCGGCACGAATGCGCGTATCGTCTGCCACCTGGCCATTGGCCAGCGGCACGTTGAAGTCCACACGCACCAGGACCCACCGGCCCTGAACGTCTATGTCGCGGACGGTTTTCTTGTCCATCGAATTTCCTCCATGATGTGGTACACCGGTGCCGGTTGCGCAGCGCCATCCTTGGTGAAACTGCTCAAGGCACGCGAAGACAGGCGACCCAGTGCTCGCCGCCACGGTCCTTGAATTCTGGTTCCGGGTCGACCTTGCACTCGTCGATGGCGATCGGGCAGCGGGTGTGGAAATGGCAGCCGCTTGGCGGATTCACCGGGCTGGGGACGTCTCCTTCGAGGATAACCCGTTGGCGGGACGCTTCGATCACCGGGTCTGGAATGGGAACGGCGGAGAGCAATGCTTGCGTGTACGGGTGCAAGGGGTTTTCGTACAGGGTGTCGCGAGCAGCGATCTCCACGATCTTTCCCAGGTACATGACCGCGATCCGGTCGCTGATGTGCCGGACCACCGATAGGTCGTGGGCAATGAACAGGTAGGTCAGGTTGAATTGCGCTTGCAGATCTTCGAGCAGGTTGATCACCTGGGCCTGGATAGAGACGTCCAGCGCCGAGATCGGCTCGTCACAGACGATGAATTCGGGATTTACGGCCAGCGCGCGGGCCACGCCGATGCGCTGTCGCTGCCCCCCGGAAAATTCGTGCGGGTAACGGCTAATGAAATAGGGATTGAGACCAACGACACGCAGCAGCTCCTGCACACGCTCGCGGAGCTCTTTGCCTCGGGCGAGTTTGTGTACTTCGAGGGGTTCACCAATGATGTTCCCCACGCTCATTCGTGGATTCAGGGAAGCGTAGGGGTCTTGGAAGATCATCTGCATACGGCGGCGTATATGACGCATGTTGCCGCCCCGCACCGTGGTCAGGTCTTGCCCGTCAAAATAGATATGCCCTGCGGTCGGGCGGTAGAGTTGTAGGATGGCCCGCCCGGTGGTCGATTTGCCGCAGCCCGATTCTCCGACCAGACCGAGCGTTTCGCCCTTCCTGATAAAGAAATTGACCCCATCTACGGCCTTCACATCTGCCACGTGGCGCTGGAAGAGAATGCCCTTGGTGATGGGGAAGTACATCTTCAGGTCTTGAACGTCTAACAGGTAATTGTTGCTTTCTGTGCTTGTTGTCGCCATTTCTTACCCTTTCTGTTACGGAACTGGCCAACAGCCTTGAGCACGTGGCCGTCAGTTTGTCGGCGGCTACGTGCCTTTTTGTTACGCTTGGTGTACGTCCACCCAGCAAGCCACGCGATGCCCGGGTTCAACGGATTCCAGCGGAGGTTCTTCTTGCCCGCACTTCTCGATCCGGTAGGTGCAGCGTGGCTCGAAAGGGCAACCGGGCGGCGGGTTGAGCATGTCGGGGGGCAGTCCGTCGATGGGGATCAGTTTTTCTTTGCGCGTTCTGTCCAGTCTGGGTATGGACCGCAACAGGCCAAGCGTGTAGGGATGGCTGGGATTCCGGTACAAGTCTCTGACCGATGCTTCCTCCATGACTTGACCGCCATACATGACCATGACACGGTCTACGAGGCCGGCAACGATTCCCAGGTCGTGGGTAATCCAGATGACAGACATGCCGATCTTTTTTCGCAGTTCTTTCACCAGGTCAAGGATTTGCGCCTGGATTGTTACGTCCAACGCGGTGGTCGGTTCGTCCGCGATGAGCAGTTGCGGGTTGCAAGAAAGTCCCATGGCAATCATCACCCTTTGACGCATTCCGCCGGAGAATTGGTGTGGGTAATCGTCCAGGCGATTGGCCGCGTCGGGGATTCCCACCATTTCCAGCAGCTCGGTGGTTCGCTGGCGGGCTTCGTTGGTGTTCATGCCCAGGTGCAGTTGCAGCGCTTCCATGATTTGGTACGAGATTGTGAGTACCGGGTTCAGCGAAGTCATGGGGTCCTGGAAGATGATGGCGATTTTGCGTCCCCGCACCTGACGCATCTCTTCGCTATCTACCTTCAACAGGTCACGCCCCTCGAATATTACCTCGCCGCCGGCGATTTCCCCCGGTGGTTGCGGAATCAAACGCATCAGGGATAGGACGGTGACACTCTTGCCGCTCCCCGATTCTCCAACGATGCCCAGGGTTTCTCCCTCATCCAGGTAAAAGGAAACATCATTTACGGCATGTACGACACCATCCTGCGTATGAAAGCGAGTTACCAGATTGCGAACATCCAACAGTCGGGCCACGAATTCCTCCTTCACGTCCTCATTTTTTCATTTGATAGGGGTTCAGTGCATCGTTCAGACCGTCGCCGATGAAGTTGAACGCTGCGCCTACAGCACCCACGATCAGGCCGGGGAGCCAAACCAAGACGAAGGCGACGGGCAATGGGTTGCGCCAAAAGCTGTAGTTGTCTATGATCATCCGTCCCCAACTGGCGGTGGGTGGCTGGATGCCGATACCGAGAAAGCTCAGCGTGGCTTCCGCGATGATCGCGCCCCCCATGCCCATGGAAATGGCGACGATCACGGGGGCCATGGCATTCGGCAGCAGGTGGTGGCGGATGATTCGCCAGGGCGAGGCCCCGATTGCTTGTGCGGCCTCCACGTAGTCCTGCTCCTTCAGGCTGAGGATTTGGCCGCGCACAAGCCGCGCTATCCCCGGCCAGCCGACGATGCTCAGGGCCAGGATGACCACGAAGAACTCGGAATAGCCCGAACGGGCCATCCCTTTGGTAATGTCCATGCTCTTTAGCCAGGCTTCGATGCGTGGTTGCAGCGTGGCCGCAATCAGCAGGGCAAACAGGATGCCGGGGAAAGCGAACAGAATATCGGCGATGCGCATGATCAGCGTGTCCAACATGCCCCCGAAGAAGCCGGCGAGGGCTCCGAACAGCAGCCCCAGGGTGACGCCGACGAAGGTGGCGCTCGGCGCTACGATCAGGGCGGTGCGCGCTCCCCAGATGACACGGCTCAGTTGGTCGCGGCCCAGTTCATCGGTGCCCAAGGGGTGTATCAGGCTCGGGCCTTGCTCTACCTCGGCCAGGTTCTGGTCGTTGTAATCGAACGGCGCGAGTATGGGCGCAAACGTGCCGGTGAAAAAGAGGCCCAGCACCAGGATCAAGCCCAGCACGGCCAACCGGTTGCGGCTGTAGCGCCACCAGAAATCTTGCCAGCGGTTTCGCGGCGGCGGCAGGGTGTTGGTCAGCGTTGCCGGGAAATCAGTCATGGCCGATTCGCGGATCAAGGAACCCGTAGCCTATGTCAACGAGCATGTTGGCGACAGTGTACGATGCGGCAACCAGCAGGGTCAGGGCCATGATCACCGGATAGTCGCGGGCGAAGAGGGCGTCCACGCCCAGTTGCCCGATGCCGGGGATGCCGAAGATCAGCTCGGTGACGAATGTGCCGGTGACCATGCCGCCGATCATCAGACCGAAGATGGTCAGCAGGGGAATCAGCGCATTGCGCAGGGCATGCACGCCGATCACGATCTGTTCCGGCAACCCTTTGGCCCGTGCGGTGCGCACGTAGTCCTGGCTGAGCACTTCCAGCAGGTTGGCCCGTGTTTGGCGGACGAATACGGCGCTATAACCGCTGCCCAAGACGATTGCCGGCAAAATGATCCGTTTGCTGAAGATGCCGCCCCAGCCTCCGGGGGGCAACAGGTGCCATTTGACGGCGAAGGCCCAGGCCAGCATGGGCGCAATCGTGAACGTGGGAATCGATACCAGTCCGATGACACCTCCCACGATGAGATAGTCGAGCCACGAATTGGCGCGCAATGCGGCTATCACCCCCAACGGCAGACCCACGAGGATGCCGAGGAACAGGACCACGGCGTTGAGCTGCACGGAGACCCAAAGCCGCCGCGCGATCAATTCCCCCACCGGCCGGCCGCGGTATTTGATCGATTCGCCAAAGTCGCCGTGCAGCGCTTTCCATACGTAGTCGCTATATTGGATCAGGAGGGGACGGTCCAACCCCAATTCGTGGCGTACACGCGCGACCGCTTCGGGGTTCGTGTGCGGGCCCAGCATGACCTGCACCGGATCGCCCGGACCATACAGTCCCAGGAAGAAAGTGATGAAGCCGATGATCAGCAAGAGAATCGGCAGCCACAAAAGACGACGGACAAGGTAGAATGTCAACTACGCAACCTTTCAGTTCATGCAGTAGGCCCTACTTTTCGATAGACACGTAACGCAGCCGGGGGATGATCGTCGGCGGATAGACCATACCCTTTACGTAAGGCTTCGTGAGCCAGTAGTCTTTCCCATACCACAGGGGAATCCAGGCCACATCGTTGATCAGCATTTGCTCGACCTGATAGTAATCCTGCAGTCGTTTGGTTTCGTCGGTTTCGGTGCGCGCCTCCTCCAGCAAGCGGTCTACGTCCGGATTGCTGTAGTTGCTGTGGTTGTCCAGACTTTCGCTGTGGAATAGGATGTCCAGGAAATTTTGCGGGTCCGGGTAATCGGCGATCCAGCCCAGGGTGTAGAATTGGTATGGGCTGGGGCGTTTGCTGACGTCCTGCAAGAATGTGGCCCATTCGGTTTGTTCGATGGCGACATCCACGCCGAGATTGTCTTTCCACATTTGGGTGATGGCTTCCACCGAGCGGGGGGCCGACCCGCCGCCGCCGGAAACTTGCAAGGTCAGTTCCGGCAGCCCGTCTACGCCGCCATATTTGGAATCGGCGATCAACTGTTTTGCTCCTTCAGGATCGAAGGGGATCGCTTGCAGGGAGGTGTTGTTGTAGTTCGGCATGGCCGGCGGTACGACGCCGTCGGCCGCTTCGGTCGTCTTGCGTAGCACGACGTTGGCCAGCTTTTCCTTATCTATGGCCATGGCGAAGGCCTTGCGGACGTTGGGATCGTCGAACGGTGGTTGACTGGCGTTCAGGCCCACGTATTGGATGCTCATGTTCGGCGCGACCGTCAGCTCCGCGTTCATGGGGTTTGTGGGATCAAGTACGCTATCTATGTCGGCTAGCCCGACGGGGACGGCGTCCAGTTCATCCGTTTCGTAGCGGGTCATGATCGAGCCGCCGGTCAGCCAGTAGACGACTTCGTCCAGCTTGGGTGGGTCATTGTAGAATTTCTCGTTCTTGGCCAATACGATTTTTTCGCCCAGGGACCATTCCTTGAGCTTGAAGGGACCGGTGCCGTTGGGTTGGTCGGTCCAGGTGCGGCCGCCGCGTTCCACGTTGTCCTTGTCCAGCACGAAGGCTGTGGGATAGGTCAGCTTGGACAGGAAGTAGACTTTGGGCGCGTCAATGGTAATCTGCAACGTGGCGTTGTCAATCACTTTGACGCCGGCGACTTCGTTGGCCTTGTTGCGCAGTTTCTCCCGACAGCCCACGACGTCACCGAGATACGTATCGGCCACCAGCGAGCCGGTGTGCGGGTCGCACGCGCGCTCCAGCGACCACTTGAAGTCTGTCGCTGTCACCGGTTTGCCGTTGTGGAAGACAGCGTTGTCCCGCAGATGGAAGGTATAGACCGTGCCGTCATCGCTCACCGTCCAATCGGAGGCAATGTCAGGCACGACGTTGAGTTCTTTATCGAGGGTCACCAACCCGCTATAGATTTCCACAATGTATTCAGCGGATGTAGAATCTTGCGTCAGGTGCGGGTCCAGCGTGGGTGGCTCTGCACCGGCGAGGTTCAGCACCTGGTCTCCCGACCGGGAAGACGACGATGAAGCCCTGTGCGTGGGGGTGGGCTGGCGCGTACCGTTTTTGGAACTGGGGGTTGTTACTTGCGGCGGGTTGTGGTTTGGTGTGCGTTGGTTGAGATAGAGGTAACCACCGACGGCGGCCACACATAGAAATGCGACGAGACACACAGAGGCAATAATGCCGATGGCAATGAGCCACTGATTGCGGGTCATGTTTTCTCCCTCCAGCAGGAACGAATGGGTTGGCGTAAGGTTGACTGTTTCAGTACCCAAACTATATCACAAATAGGGAGTACTTGTCAAATGCGCGACCTCTGCGGCCCGTCACAATTTTGACAGTGTGCGAATCCGGATGTATACTGTACGCAACGTTGCTTGTCAAGCGAAACAGGGGCCAACCTCATTCATCATGACGGGCTGCACCGTGGACGAGCCTCCGTTAGACAAAGGGGAGCTAAGGGTATGCAACAAAACCTGATTTATCGCGTTTTGTTTGGCAAATATGGGATTACAAGTCTTTGGCACATGACTCACAGAAACAATGTCCGTAACATTCTTCGACTGGGTATTCTCAATTACTACGATGCTCATAGACTGAGCACAGAAGTTATGGATATTTCTGAGCCGAGTGTGCAGCGACGGCGTGAAAAAACGGAGCAACAGTATGGCCGTAAAATTCATGATTATGTGGCATTGTATATAAACCCACGCAACCCAATGCTTTATTGCAGAAAATACATGCAAGATAAATTGTGCTTAATATCGGTATCGTTGACGGTATTGGGAGAAAACCAATACTTGCTCTCAGACGGAAATGCGGCTTCCAGCGATACAAATTTCTATGCTTCTATCAGTGACCTTCAGTCCCTGCCTTGGGGTGTACTAATGGCGAACTATTGGACTGGTTATCCTGACGGTAAACGAAAAAGATGCTCTGAGGTCCTTGTTCACTCGATAGTATCGCCACGGTATATACAGGCTATCCATTGTTGCTCGAAAAGTACGGTTGATTACTTGGCCGACTGTAAGCGGGAAGTTTTTCTATCGAACGAACTGTTTTTTTGAGGTGTGCTATGGGTGTTAAGATTGTAAGTGGAAACATATTTACAAGCAATTGCCAAACACTTGTAAATACTGTAAATTGCGTCGGTGTTATGGGAGCTGGTATTGCGCTTGAATATCGGTTGCGATACCCAGAAATGTACAATAGATATGTTAAGTTATGCAATTCAAGTCGAATCAAGATCGGGATGCTCTGGCTGTATAAATCGAAGGACAGATGGATACTATGTTTTCCAACAAAGAAACACTGGAAATATCCCTCAAGAGCGGAGTATCTTCACGCGGGATTACAGAAATTCATTAGTACCTACGAATCGAAAAGCATAGAATCAATAGCCTTTCCATTGCTTGGGGCGGACAAAGGCGGGATTTCACAGGAGGAGAGTTTAAGAATAATGAGGTCATATCTCGACAATATTTCGATAGGTGTTGAGATATTTCGATATGACCAGAAGGCCAAAGACGACATATACGATGCAATGAAGAACTGGTTGTCGTCACACGATGTTGAACATGTATCAAATATGACAGGGTTACGAAGAGATTATGTGGTTAGGATTATGGATGCAATACAATCACCTGACATTGTACAGATCAATCAGTTAGCGCACGTAAGGGGGATAGGTATTAGAACATTGGAAAAGGTATTTCAAGTGGCAATGCAATCAGTAATGCTTGAAACAAGACAAACAGGGGAAAAAAAGCCTCCCACGAGTTAGTATAGAGGAGGAGGTGAAAGGAATGAAGGAACGGAAGCAGTATACGGGTGAAGGTGAAGGTACGATCAAAACCTGAAAAAAATCTGTGTGCGAAGCCTGCGAGAATCTGTGTCCTGAAAACACCGACAACTTTTTGTCGATATTGATGCCGCAGGCGCCCAACCCGTGAAGTGCGTAGCAGGAAAGGAAGGAAACGTCATGCGCATCCGTCTCGTATTTCCCCTCACACTCACCCTTTTGCTGGTACTGGGCCTGTGTACGACTCTTGCCGGACAGGCGACATCGTCCACTGCGGACTACACCCTCGGCACTGCCGACGGCCTGGCCCTGGGCCTCTCCGCCGGCGGGCAGGTCACCAGTCTGCAGATAGATGGCCTCGAACTGGTGTCGGTGCCGGCACCGGCGCTGCTGCTGCGTGACCTCAGCAACGCCGGCCGCGTCGTCACCCCCAACCTGCTGACCAATCCCGGCTTCGAGAATGGCTTCGCCGGCTGGACCCTGCTTGCCAACGGCGGCCTGACCGTGACCCTCGCCGTTTCGCCTACGCACGCCGGCAATCAGGCCCTGGCATTCTCCAACCCGGTCACGGGTGCCCAGCCCTTCGCCGCTTATGTCAGCGATCCGGTGACGGTGACCGCCGGCCAACGTTATCGTGTCTCGGCCTGGTGGCGCAGCGCTGCCGGCTATGTCACCCAGCCCAACGTTACCCCCACACAGTGGCAAATGGGGTTGTGGCGGAACCCACCGCACGCCAACGGCCTCTATGTGCAGTGGCTGGACGCCGGCGGCCTGCCCCTGGGCAATTCACAACTGGC
>CAZFFM010000118.1:0-10018 GCA_964517425.1 uncultured Ardenticatenales bacterium
ATCTGTGTCATCCGTGAAATCTGTGGTTCATCTTCTTGCTTCGTGTACAAGAATTTAACTGTTAGCGCAAACCGGAACCAAACGGGATATCTCACCACAAGGACCTGTGGGCAGCGACCCGTTTAGGGCTTACAAAATCACCTGCCCCAAGGTCAGGGCCGCAATCAGCACGAAGAGTACACCCAGCCCCCGTTCAAGCACCTTCTGGGGAATGCGGCTGGCTACCCGAGATCCCAACTGCCCGCCCAGAATCACGCCCGGCACAGTGAAAATGACCAGGCTCAAGACCGTATCGAGCACGCCCCCGCCGGTCTGCACAAAGCGGAGCAAATGGCCGGCAGACGCGGTGAGCGCCGTGACCGCAACCACAAACACGCTGGTCGCCACCGATACCCTGCTGGGCACACGGCAGCGCTGCAAAAGAAAGTAGCCGTTCATTTCGCCCAGACCGGTAGAGACCATGCCCATGAACATCGCCCCCAGACCGGCCAGTATGCGCCCCTCCGTACGGTTGCACACGGTGTAGCGAATCTCCTCGCCGTCCGATGTGACCAGGCAAGTTTCCGCAGCCTCACCGCCGTAGTCCTCCTCGATAGCTTCGTTCAAGCGTACGACATCGGAGTGATCCGGCGCGCGCAGGAAGCTGGCTGCGACGACAAACAGCCCGACCCCCAACGTGGTCATGAGGACAACGGGCGCAACAATGCCGGCAATCCAGGTACCCAACAAGGCCATGGGCACGCAGACCGTGAGCAATGACAGGCCCAACCGATAATCAATCAGCCGCTGGCGGGCATAGGCGAACAGGCCGCTGGCGAAACCGAAAACCTCGGTGATTAACGCCGTGCCGATGGCCACTTCCGGGGGGAGTCGCAAAGCCAGAAGAAAAAGGGGCGAGAAAAACGTGGCTCCCTCCACCCCCGAAGCCATGGCAATCGTGGCAATCAAAATCGAAATGGGAAACATAAACCAATATCGCAAGTCCATAAGGCTGTCCTCGAAAAATCATGCTGGCCGGATGTTCGGAATAACATCCGAACACCCTCTCATGTATTCAACATCCAATCGTACGCACTGTGCGCAAATTTAATACTGTCTCCGTGCGCCACAATCCAGCGCCGGCGTTCATCATCCGGCAGAAAACGGGCGAGGAAGGATAGCAATCCGGTCTTTCCCCCAAAATCGCCGGCGTACCAGTGGAAAATCGAGGAGAGGCGCACAACGCCGGCAACCTCGTCCACCTCGACATCGGCATCCACGAAGCTTTGAGCGGCCAGGTCCAATTGCTCGTCAATCCTTTCCGCGTCGTAGACGCCAATGGGCGGACACGAACGGCTGGCACAGTTGAGCGCAAAATGAATCCGTAGGTCTGGTCGCCGCATCACCCAAGCCGCGCGCGGATCGGACAAGGCAAAATGCGGGCCGGGCACGTAGGGATTGCCCCGGTTGCCGCGCAAGATACCCTGTTCGATATCCTCGCAACTGAAGCGGTGCCCGCCAACTTCGTAAGCGGCGCGACGAAAGAATCGAAACAGGCCAAAACGCTCTTCCGTGACGCTCTGCTGCACATCAAAGGCAATGACCGCATCGATCACTAGCGCATTATAAAGGTTGATCCAGAAGGCCAGTTGAGACTCACGAGTCGTGAGCGTGTTCAAATCCAGGGTACACAACTGTGGCGTACAAGCGGCACGGTACTGGGCATAGGCACCGCTGTCACAAAGGAGGCTATAGTCCACGTGGCGACCGGTCGCGTCCATGGCTTCAGCTTTGAAGGCGTTGACGGCGTGCTTCAGCTCGGCCGAAAGCGCTTCCCCAGAGGACGGGCCTTCCGGTGATGGCGCGCAGTTCAGCACTTCGGCGGTGCGCACACCCAGCAAGCCATTCAACAAAATCTCTCGTCCGGCGATCAGGTGGTCAGTCAGGGTCATGCGTCCTCCCAGTAATCCTCCAACGCGACGCCCAGGCCATCAGCCAGCCGGTTCACGTAGGCAAAGTACGCTGCAATCTGGACGATGTCCAGGATGGCGTGATCGCTGAAGCCGGCATTGCGCAAGGCATCAACGTCATCTGCCCGGACATCGGCCGGCGCGCGGGTCAGCTTTGCCACATACTCGAGCATGGCCCGGTCCGCACTGCTGACCGGAGCGCGGGTGTAATCTGCCTTGAGCTGCGCGACCAGCGCGTCGTCATGGGTAACCCTACGGAGAGCCTCCCCGTGGTGGAAAATTCAGTAGCGGCAATGATTCAGGGTTGATACTACCAGGCCGATCATCTCCCGCTGATAACGTCTGAGCGGAGAGGGGCCAAACATCAGGGTGCGGTACATGGCCCGGTGATCGAGCATGGACTGCGGGTTCAAGCTGTGAATCTTCATGATGTTCGCGGCCCGGCCCGTCTGTGGATCGGCACACTTCGCATACGCCGCAGATAAAGAATCGGTTGCCTGTTCCTCATCAACCATTTGGATCCAGGCCTGGTTTTTCATAGCACCGCCTCCTCTCTTTCGTGATGATTCATTGAACAATTGCCAACTCCTGTAGATGAGCCAGTAAGGCTGATACCGGGGGCCGGTCGGTTGGATCGTGGCTGCGATAGGCCAGGCGCACGATTCCAGCTGAGTCTACGATGAAATCTCCGCCGAGTTGCGTGGAGTCGCCCTGAACACCCCGCCAGCGGCGGCCAGCACGTATGAGCTGTACGTACCGCCATGTCGTGCGCAGATTCCAAGAGCGCAGCCAGGAGCGTTCCAGCCCATACGCACGATACACCTGTCGCTCTTCGTCCAGCAAGACGGGGAACGACACCCTTGTTTCCTCCAGCCAGGCACGAGCCAGCGGCGAAGAGCCAAAGGTGACAACCAGGACAGAAACGTTTAGTTTGTTGAGTTCGTCTTCCTGCTGGCGCAACTGCGCCACATGCTCGCGGCAGGGCAGTCAGCCAAGGTGGCGAAGAAACACCAGCAAGGCATTGTGTCCTCCCTGCAAGGTATCGTCCAGTGAGATGGCATGACTGCCCACGTCCGGCAACGTGAATCGCGGGGCCGGGTCTCCTGCCTTGATCATAGTGCTCCTCCTTTGCTTGTGGGACAAATGAAGACATCAGCGTACACAATCCTGACGCTGTTGCGGGCATGTATCTTACTGGACGCTGGCGTTTTTTGTTTTTGCCACGGATCTTCACGGAACAGAAAGAAAAACGGGGTCAAACTCTGTGGAAATCCGCGCGATCTGTGGCTAAAACTGCCGTGTTACGCTGCACAGGTAATTTTCGCCAGACTCCAGTATCTTACCAAATCCGACGACCGGAAATAAGACAACGAGAGGTCGGGACAAAAACCTCTCGTTGTCATTCCAACGCCGCACTCTACCTGTCTGAACCGTCGCTAATCTTTCCTGTCCCTGTGATGGTAACCCTGTCCTGCGTGGACAGGGAGGGTTTTCTCTACATCTGGTCAGACACCGGCAACTTTTCGGTTACGGGAGAGAGTCTCCCCCAAGAGCCGGCCTGCCCTCTCGTCACGTTCGGACGCTATTCCGAAATGCCAGGGAGAGGTCTTCCAACAAGCGTTCCAGCGCTTCCCAAGTTAAGTTGATCGGGACCGCAGCCCTTTTCCGGTTGCCTTTCACCGCGCGATACCGGGCCAAGGTCAGGACACAATAGCCGTTTGCCATTTGATTGGCCACGGCCTCGTAATACTCGCGGCGACCGCTACGAACTGACGGGCGCGTGCTACGGATTTGGGCATAGCCCAACCGTGGTGCGACCTCGACAAGGCGCAGGGGTTCGAGCAGATAGGTCACGCTGGACGTCGTTTCTTCCCCCAAGCGGCCAAGGTCTACCGGCAAAGCGTGGTTGGCCCAGACTGCCAACCGGGTAAACGAACATCCAACTGGCCCCTGGCTGCTGATGTCCATTTGCACGCCCAACCCGTCCACTTCGAATACCGAAGATTCGAAAGGTTGGTTTGCCGAAACTGCCGGCAGAAATGATCTCCACACCCTATTTGTCAGAATATCAACCGTTTGTCTTCCTGCAGCAATTGTCTCTCTCATGCTTCACCTCACTCGCCATTTATCATCCACTATTTCCACAGACGCATTCCAGAACGATTACGTGATTGTACTATGATTTTCGGCTCTTCCCCCTGCATTCCTTGATAGTTCTTTAGTACTTGTTTCCGACATCAGGCTCTATTGCTCTTCTGACGTTCCATACCCTAGCAGGCTGTCGGAGAGAACAGTTTTTTCTTTTTAGAACACAGATTTTCACAGAGAGACACAGATTTTCAGGCCAAATCATCGGAAGATCTGTGTTTATCCTGCAAATCTGTGTCCCATTTATTCTGTCTCCGACAAACTGCTAGCCAATCTTACGTAGCGCATGTTCTCGCCCATTGTAGGAAAGCAGCCGGCGAGACCCTTCCAGCATAGTTTCCAGATAAACGGGACGAGACCAAATTTGGAATAAATTTGCCAAAGTATCCCGGCCATAGTTGATATCCAGGTCCACGCCATCATGTTGATGATAAAGATACAACTCTCCCCGGTTCCGAAAGTTCGCGTCCTGCACTTCGATTGCAGGCTGCCCACGGTTTGTCAAAGAGCGCAGCAACTGGCTCTTGATCCTCTGAAATTCACGAGAGTCGATCTCGTAGTAGCCGGTTCGCTCATTGAACGTATAGGCAAAGAGCTTGGAGCGCAGACAGAACTCTTCTGTAAGGAAGGTGTCAATGAAGCCAAGGTCGTTGTAAATTCGGCGCACTTCGAAGATTTTCTCCAGTCCCAAGCCAGTTTTCTGATCCCAGGCTGCTTTCACAGTACGGTCATCACATGCCTCGTACTCCCGGCCAAATTGACCCTTGTTCCAACGATCTTCGATGTCCCGGTACAATTCCAGGCCGATTTTGTAGGGATTGATGTGATGGGGATTCATAGCTACGGTGCCTGCGTGATGGTCGGCATAATCCACCACCTCCGCCGGCTCCATGACCCCCGACCGAGTCATGATCGTCGTGTGCCAATAGCTTGCCCATCCTTCGTTCATGATCTTGGTCATCGCCTGGGGTGCGAAGTAATAAGCCTCTTCGCGAATGATCGCCAAAACATCCTGCTGCCAGGGATCCAGGGGAGCATGATTCAAGAGAAAGAGGAGAACGTCCCGCTGAGGTTGCGCGGGGAACTTTTGTTTGCGTGCTTTGGCCTCTTCAGCTTGCCGGCGCACATCTTCTCGCAGTTCTGCCGGGGGGTTGATGAAACGATCCATGTACCCTTTGCTGGGCAGTCGCGCAGGCTGCGGTGTTTCGCCCTCCCCGTTCGTTTCTTCCGGCGTACTACGTGCCGGTCGTTTCATGTAAGCGGCATGTGCATCAATCAGGTTATCCAGGGAGAGACAAGTATCTATGAATTCCTCCACTTCTTCCAGCCCATGCCGGTCGATAAACTGGCGGACACGGGTGGCATGATTGGCCATCTCGTCCATCATCTTGCGGTTTGTCGGCGCAAACCAGAAATTTTTCTTGAAGAAATCGGCGTGCGCATAGACGTGAGCCATGACGATCTTTTGGTCTATCGTTGCGTTGCTCTTCAGCAGATAGGCATAGCAGGGATCGTTGTTGATGACCATCTCGTAAATGCGGTGCAATCCATACGCATAACTTTTGCGCATACGCTCGAACTCCATGCCGAAGCGCCAGTGGGGATAGCGTGTGGGGAAGCCCATGTAGGAAGCGACCTCGTTCATCTGGTGAAAATCGAGCACCTCGAAAATGACTTCGAAGAAGTCAAGGCCATATTCCAGGGCCTGCGCACGGATCCTATCTCGCTCTTTCGCCAGTTCTTTGGGCAATGCCATCTTTCCCTACCGCCCTTTGCCAAGGAATTCTTTTATGGAATCATAGATTCCGTCGCGGCCATCGATCTCCGAGAGTATGACCTGTTCGTGTTCACGGGAGAAGTGGTCTTCCAGGTCGTGGACGAACTCACCACTGCCGTAATAACTTTCTACCTGCCCATAGCAAAACAGATTCGCGCTCGGCAACAAAGTTTCATCCAATATCTTCAAACACTTCTCCGTGTCGCCGCCCCCCCAATTGTCCCCGTCGGAAAAATGGAAGGGGTAGATGTTCCACTCGTCAGGGGAATAATACTGTTCGATGATTCTGGCGCAAAGGTCATAAGCTGAAGAAATCATTGTGCCGCCGCTCTCCCGCGTGTGAAAGAAGGTCTCACGATCTACTTCCCTTGCTTCCGCGTCATGGATAATGAACCGCGTTTCCAGGTTGCGGTACTGGGATTGAAGCCAGGTATCAATCCAAAATGCTTCGATCCGCACGATGTCCTTTTGCTCATCGCCCATGCTTCCGGAAACATCCATCATGTAGATAACCACGGCATTGCTCTCCGGAAGCTGCACCTCTTTCCATGACCGGTAGCGTTTGTCGTCCGGTATGGGGACGATGAGGGGGGCCGAGCTGTTATACGAGCCACTGCTCAGTTGCCGTTTGAGCGCTTGCTTGTACGTGCGCTTGAAATGTCGCAAGGATTCCGGCCCCGTGCGTCGAATTCCACTGTAGCGGTCCTTTTCGCTGATGATGTTCTTCTTTCCGCGCGGTTCGATTTTGGGCAGTTCCAGCTCTTCGCCCAGGATTTGCGCCAGTTCCTCCAAGGTAAGCTCCACTTCCAGGATGTGTTGGCCGGGCTGGTCTCCCGCTTTCCCCGTGCCGGCATCGTCCTGGCCGCGTCCGATTGGAGTCCCTTTGTCGCCGTCTCCCTGGCCTACCCCACCACTCTTTCGATGGCCAAAGCGGAATCGAGGTATTTCCACCTGGGGGATAGGAATGCTCACCAGGTTTTTCCCCCGCCGGCCGATTAGCTCGCCACGCGAGATATAGTTGCGCAGGTTCTTGCGCACATGGCCGCGAGCAATCTCGTTAAACCGGCGGGTGTCTCGCTCGATTTTACTGATCATCAGGGTCCTCTTTCTTTGCCGGGTCTCAGGCCGTCTCCCTGTTTTTCACATCCCCTCGCGCAAAGATGCTGGCAACGTAATTCAGCACGTCGGTAGCGCAAACCTCACAATAACCAAAATTGCTCTTCATGCGACTCTTGACGACGTCTATTTTCTCCTGGGTCTCCTGATCTATAACACTGGATACCAGACTGGTCAACTTGATAGAATCTTTCTGGTCCTCAAAGAGTTTCAGCTCCAGCGCCTTTTGCAATCGTGGGTTAGAGGTATAGTCAAATTTCTTGCCGTCCAAAGCCAACGCCGCGATGTAATTCATGATTTCCCGGCGAAAATCATCCTTGCGACTGGCGGGAATGTCTATCTTCTCTTCTACAGAACGCATCAAGCGCTCGTCTGGTTCCTCATCCTGGCCGGTGAACCGATTTCGGACTCTTTCATGCTGGGTATAGGCCCGAACATTGTCAATGTAGTTTGCAGCCAGGCGCTTTATCGCTTCCTCGTCCGCAGTGATGGCGCGCTGCACCTCATTCTTGACAATGTCTTCGTACTCTTCCTTGACGACGGCCAACAGCTCGCGATAGCGGCGGCGCGTGTTTTCGTTGCTGATCAGAGCGTGATGTTTCAACCCCTCCTCCAATTCGGTCAAGACCATAAAGGGGTTAACGCACCCATCTGGATAGCGCTCATCAACAGTTTCGTGATCGCCACTTCCATCGAAGTTTACCAGCGCATTGGAAATCTTATCCTGAATATAGCGCGGTGAGATGCCGTCCAACCCTTCCCGCTTAGCCTCCTCGCGCAATTCCCGGACGCTGTCGTCGGTAAAGCCGCGCAGCGCTTTGCCGTCATAGAGCTTGAGTTTCTGCATCAGGGTGAGCCCGGCGTGTTTCGGCTCTTCGAGACGGGTGAGCACGGCCCACATCGCCGCTATCTGCAGAACATGGGGAGCGATGTGCTTGCCGACGATCCGGTCTTGCAGGAAGTCTTTTTCGTAGATTTGCACCTCATCACCGAGGCGCGTGATGTATGGAATGTCAATCTTGACCGTGCGATCGCGCAGAGCTTCCATGTATTCATTGTTCTGTAGCTTGCGATACTCCGGCTCATTCGTGTGCGCCAGGATCACTTCGTCAATGTCCGTCTGGGAAAACTTCTTTGGCTTGATCTTGTGTTCTTGGGAAGCGCCCAGCAAGTCATAGAGGAAAGCCACATCCAGTTTGAGCACTTCTATGAATTCGATCAGCCCCCGATTGGCGATGTTGAACTCGCCATCAAAGTTGAAGGCGCGCGGGTCCGAATCGGAGCCATATTCGGCGATCTTACGATAGTTGATATCGCCGGTCAGCTCCGTCGAATCTTGATTCTTTTCGTCTTTGGGCTGGAAGGTTCCAATGCCCACCCTGTCTTTCTCCGAGATGGCGAGCCGTTTGACCCGTACATGTTCTACAATCTTCCCCCAGTCACCCTCATATTGCTCCATCAGTTGCTGATAAATGAACCGACAAGCCGGACACAGGTCCCCCTCCACAACAATACGCTCTTCCTCTGGCAGCCTCGCGTTAAGCTTTTCCAAGACTTGTGTCCGCAACTCGATAGGTATGAGGCGCAAGGGGTCTTCGTGCATGGGGCAATCGAAATCTTCGCTCTCGGTATGCCACCCAAACGTGTAGAGGGCACCCTCTTCCGTGCGCGAGTAGGCCTCTAGTCCCTTCTTGAGCAAGCGGACGATGGTACTTTTCGAACTACCAACGGGGCCATGGAGCAGAAGCACACGTCGTTCTGTTCCATAACGGCGCGCAGCGGAGTGGAAAGCATCTACCAAACTCATCAAGGACCGGTCCAGACCGAAGATGCCATCCTTGCCGTTATCAAGCGGATCATCAAAGAAGTTATAATGCACAAGCCGCTCGCGATTCTCTGTATATTCCCTCGTTCCATGCGACAGAATCATGTCGTAAATGCGCCGGAAAGCGCTGCGTGCTACCTTTGGATTGCGCGCAACAATGTCCAGGTATTCCGGTAACGAACCATCCCAGTGCTGCTCGCGAAACGCTGCGGTATCCTGTTTTTGCGCAATAAACGCAACCAACTCTTGTCCCTTACCCCGATTTGCAGTTTTTTTCTGTGCCATCGTTTTTCCTCCCCAATCCGCATTCTCTCTTCAAGCAACCTGAGACAGAAAAACCCACCACGACCCGTAAAACGAAGCTAGGACGGATGGGCGACAAAGGTCGTTTTTCTATTTTCTGCGATGCGTTGCTGTGTATGTCCTAAAAGAAAACAGAAGCCGGCCCGTTTTCTTTGGGTCGGCTCATCTGTTAAGGTGTTTTTTTCGTGTTATGGTGTTAGTCGTCTTGCCCCTGAGTCCTCACGGGTAAATGTGCCTTCGTTGGCTATTGGGCCTCAATGGTACGCAAACTGAGAAAGTGCAAAGGGGTTCATCCCAGGAAGACGCCTACTCGGCCATACTTCAACCCGTTGGCCTGGTTTCTTCCCCGGGAAATAGCCCCAAAAGAGATATTTTCCTGTGAATAGCGTATCTTCTCAACATTTCGGGGGAACAGACTTCCGAAGTCTCCCCGCTTTTTTGAGAAGATACTGAATAGCTACTATAATTATAGCGCAAGTGGCAAGTTTTGTCTGTAAAACTGCTGTAAATATTCCGTAAAGCCCACGTAAAACTGGGCCCTGAAAACAAAAATCACCCGCCACAATCCCGAATTTCGTTCATCTGGTCGGATGGTAACGTGCAGTCGTCTTGACTTAGCTCATTGGTCACGCAACTTTGCGCAGGTACTCCTCCCCCACTGTACTGTGACTTCCCACGAAGGGAACGTAGCGAAACTGTACATAGATTATAGCACGTCATCATGAATGTTGTCAAATCTGGGTGTGCGTCATATTTTTGCGCGGCAACTCTCTCAAATGAACCACGTAGACACGAAGGCACAAAGAACAACCAGGTTGAATGTTTCGGCCTGGACACTGGCGTGGTTTGTTTTTGCCACGGATGGTCACGGATTTTCACGGAAACATCAGCAAGCATAGA
>CAZFFM010000119.1:0-9966 GCA_964517425.1 uncultured Ardenticatenales bacterium
AAATGCTGTATACTTCGTGTCTTTGTGTCTTGGTGGTAAGGGCAGGGCGTGAATGGTCGCAGACGCAAAAATTTGACGGACACCCTTCTCACGATGACCCCCAAAAGTAAACATTCGTCTTCATGTGGGGAGGGTGAGTGAACATGCTGGGCTAGAGTTTACAGCGTCCGGGGGCAATCTTTGTGGAAGAATTTTTCGGTTCAGTATGGTCGCTTCTCCCATACCTTGCCATGAGTGGGGTATCATTGGTGTGTTACGTGTACCGTAGCCATCAGCAGGGCGTCGTTCGGCATCCGTTTGCCGTTTAGGATGGCCGGCAGTCGCTGTCCGCTTGCTTCATGGTACATACCGACGAGCAGACGATAGTCGCCGTCCAGAGCTTGTGGGTCCAACGGGATACTGTACGTATCGCTCACTACCTCTCCGGCTATCCAGGTAGTGGTGGGCGCTGTTCCATTGACCGGCTCTGCATCTCGCTGTCCCCAGAGCTTTCCGTCTGGGCCAACCAGGTGGGTGAATACTTTGTATCGTTTGTCCGTCAGGCCCCTTGCGCGCCAGACGAGAGTCAGGTGCAACTCTTGACCTGGGTGCAGCGTGCAGGGGGCCTGACCCGCACAGAGAAGGTCATAGCCTAGCAGTTCGACCTGACTTCCCAAGGTAGCGCTGATATGGTGGGCCACTGGCGGGGGAGTGAAGGAACGGTTCCGCTCCTTTATCTGAATCTCGGCCAGGGGAACCGTTTCCTCCGTGAACGAGCGCGGCCAGATCAACAAGCCCCCGAACAGGTTCAAAGACTCCTGCCGCTGTGCCGGAATGGCTTGACCGTCATCTCTTTGCAATCCTACACGCAGAGACCACCTGCCTGCGCTGATCTGCGGGGAAATTGGAATCTGCACGTGACTGCGTACTGCGCGACCGGACCGCCAATGGGTTGGCGGGTAGGCAGGTGTACCCAGAACATCGGCCGTCGTTACCAGGCGCTGTCCACGCTCATTCGTCAGTTCTATCACCAGCTTGGAATCGGCAGTTGGAGTCTGCGTCACCTTCCAGTACAACTGGAGGGGTATCCTGTCACCTGGCCGGACAACATGGGCCGGCAGCCCATAGCCCCGCAGGGTCAAGCCGTTGGCAAAGACAGCCTGAAACGGCTCCGGTGGGTGTGGAGGGATGGCCAAAGGGGAAGGTTCTTCCACGGTGACTGTTGCCAGGTGTACAGAAGTACCCAAGTCGGTTTTTTCCTCATCCACAGCTTCCAGAGGGCGGTCGCTACCTCTTTCATACCAGGTGAGACGCAGGTCATAGAGGCCAGGGGGCGTATCCGCCGGGACAAGGAGGGCGTGTTGATCGCGGACCGGCTGTGTATCCCAGTCCGTGGTCAGGCACCAGGCCGCGCACGGCTCGCTGGCTCGTTCTGCCCACACTTGTCCCCGCTCATCCGTCAGGGTGAGACTGACAAGGTAACGCTTCTGAAGGGGAGCCATACGCTGCCAAGAAAAACGCAGCCGGAGCGCTTCGCCGGCGGGCAAGGACAAGGCAGAGTGCTCAAAGCGCCGGAGGACAATGCGACTTCCCCACCGGATTGGTCCCAAGCCCGACTCTTCGAGCGGCACGGGTCGAAAATAGCGAGCTACAAAAGAGCTGTCCGAAAACCATTTCTTCTCGCCGGGAAAGGCGATACGGTTGAAGGTATCTTCGACTATCTTCGGGTCTATGTGGGCAGAAGGAAATACAAAGTCGTACCACACGCTGTTGTGTTGGTCGAGAACACCTTGTAAGGCGGTTTGAATCTCTGTTTCGGAGGTCTGCTGTGGTGATGCCGGAACGTAGTAACGAGGCAGGGGAATGTGGCGGGCGTAGTATGTGGCCAGGGGCCATTGATTTTGGTCGGCTAGAACGATCCCTTCCCCCGGCAAGTATTCCTTCTCAATCGAAGCCATGATCTTCCCAAACATCCCCTTACTCACCGTGTATTGGTTATACAAGCCGTAAGAGAAAACCAGTACGAGACTTCCCACAAGTAACAGCGTGCGGCTACTAGCGGCGAGCAAGCGCTCTCCAACATCACGGAAAGGCTTTTTTGAGATGCTTTCATGGGTTCGTGTCAGGTCGTAAATGGCCAAGGCAATGGCCAAACAGAACCCAGGGAAGGCAACATAAAAGTAGCGTCCGGCTCCCACCGGAATCGCTGGCATCCCAACGAGGAAGGGGACGAGTAGGACGCTGCCTACAAGAGCCAACGGCTCGCGGAAGTGGGGGAATGCCGGCCGTCGCCAGGTCGCGTAGAGGCCCCACAGCGACAGGGCCCAGGGCACGGTGGCTATCAAAGTGCCGGCCATCGGGGGCTGGTATTCACGTAAACTGCCCAAGGCAAATTCAACAAGGATCGCGGCAATTTTTGGGCCGGTTCCCAACGTGGCGATGTCCGCAGCGGCGAGAAAAGAACGGACCACATTGGGAGAAACTGCAACCCACCCCAGCACACCCAGCCCAAGAGTTCCCTGCAAAATCAGCCAGTGCCACCGTCTCCGGGACAGTTTTGGCCAACGGAGCAGGACAAAGACGTTTTGGGCGACAATTAGCAGCGCGAAGAGGTAATGGGTTAACATGCCAGCCAAGGCGACACCCATCCAAATCCACCAACTGCTCCATCCGTATTCGTGTAACATGTTCCAGAACACATATAATGAGAGAAGGGAAAGGAGGCCAATCAAGGTATACATCCGCGCTTCCTGCGCGTAGGACACGGCGAAAGGGGAGATAGCGGCGACGAACGCCGCCCAGAAGCCAACGGCCGGGGAAAAAAGGCGGCTGGCGAAGCGGTACATCAGCGGCACAAAAACGACCCCGCTCAGCACAGAGATGTATCGTAGGGAAAACTCGCTGCTGCCAACCAGTTGCATCCAGGAGTGAAGTAGCAGGTAATATCCAGGTGGATGTTCCTGAATGGCTGTACGCGTATAGGCCAGGAGATCTGGAATGCTCTTTACGGCAACAACGTAACTGGCCGTTTCATCAAACCACAACTCCCATCGTCCCAAAGCATAAACTTGTAGGGTAAAAGCCAACAAGATCAGACCAAGCAATCCCCAAGGAAATGTGCCTGCCGGCAGGTTGTTTTTTGCCCTTCGAGCCGTGTCCGGTTTCATTGCTTTCGTCTCTTGCGGCGACGACTGACACAAAGTATACGTTCCCGCCCGCTGGCAAGCAAGGGAGAGAAAAGCCGCCCACTGACCCTGATTTTCTTTCCGCCCAAGAAGTTCAACTTCTCTGAGAAGTTGAACTTCTCAAGATTATGCCACTGATTCGCGTTCTTGTCCAATCACATGACCGAAGCTAATGCTTCGATGGAAAAGCATAGTAAATGGGCGTGGTTCCTCTGCACGTTCGACCGGAAGACACATTGCGACTGTAGCCGGTCTGGGAGACGGCGCAGCCGATCTCTAGGAGTATTAAGGTTTCGGTGCAATTCCCGGATTGGCGGGAGAGTTACGTTTGGAGGAAGACCATTTGCCGGTTGGAGGATTTCGGTCCGCGTTCCCGGTGAACGTCATACAAATGCGTTACAAGAAGGCAAAGAAAAAGCCCTGTCCGGAAAGGATCAGGGCTTTTTCTTTTCGTTGAAAGGAGAGCAACAGTATCAGGTGCCAGCGAGACCACTGGTAATCGCACTGAATACGCTACCGATTTGCGGGCCAAGTAACGCCAGAATGGCGATAACAATCACGGCCACGAGTACTAGGATCAACGCATATTCGACCAGACCTTGCCCTTCCTCTTGAGGGAGATACAACATTTCTAATCACCTCCTTTACGTGTGGATTTTTGAGGACCCTTGATAAAATTATTTGAGGAGGTCCTCCTTGTTTCTGTGCCGGGTACTTTCCCAATTACACCCTTATTATAGTACAGTTTTTCCTGAGAAGCAATAGGATGGTGGTACCAATTCTTGGAAGGAGAAAGCCCTGACTTCTGTTATGAAAATAGTAGCCAGTCGTCAGATATCAGTCGCCAGACGGCCCCGCATGAATGACGGGGCCTGGGACGCCAACCCAGGCGGCGCGATTCCATCCGCCGCCGTCCCCAATTTTCATCCTTGGTGGCGCGCAATCGCTCATGAGCACTGTATGCATAATGGTCTTCCCCGCGAAAGCCTTACGCAGTACGGATTACGTCCTACGTCGTTCATCATTCATCATTCATCATTCATCGTTCTAGAGTCGCTCCCCGCTCCACGCTCTACGCCCCACGCTCCACGCCTTCACGTTCCACGCCGTTCATCGCTGTGAATTTGCTCTATAAGAGCGAGCGCTTCGTCACGTGTCCTCACCTCGCCCGCGGCTTGTGCTTCGCGCACCGACTCCAGCAGGCGTCCGATTGCGGGGCCGGATGAGAGTTTCAGGTGGCGCATTACCTCCCGCCCATTGATCAGGGCAGGCGGGGCTACGATTTCTTCGTGACCTTGAAAATAAGCCGCAAGGAGTCTCTCGGCCACATCCAAATGCTTCTGCCACGTCGCTTCGGCCAGCGCAGGCCCCCAAGTCGCCCGCACATCGGCAAGGGAGAGGAGCACCACGGCCAGACCGGCATCGCCGCTATCGCGGAAGAAGCGGTAGATGGCCCGGCGACTGGCCGGCTGATTGACCATTTGTAGCGGGCGCATGTGGTTGCGGATGACCGTTTGCACCCACGAAATCTCCGCGCCAGCAAACCGGAGGCGTTGCAAGATCGCCCCCGCCATCTCCGCACCAAAACCTTCATGCCCGTAGAAATGTACCTGACCCTGCTCATCCACCGTACGACACGACGGCTTTGCCACATCGTGCAGCAAGGCGGCAAACTTGAGCAGAACAGCGCTGGTGCGGCCGGCCGACAGCGTTCCTGCAAGGTATTCGGCAACTTGCGGACGATATTGCTCAACCAATTGCAAAAACGCCCCCGCGCTGTCCGGCTTGCCATAGAGCGTCTGAAGCAAATCCTCCAAAGCCATCACAGCCGTAATCGTATGCTCGAAAGCATCGAACTTGTGGGGTGCAGGCTGCTTCAGTCCTCTTAGTGCGGCCAGCTCTGGAAAGACCGTGGTCAACAGCCCGAGCTGGGCCACGTCCGGCAGGTGCGCAGCCCCGTGGGAGAGCGCAAGCAGGCGGCAAAACTCATCGCGCACACGTTCGCCCGACACGTTGGCCAGCAAGGGCGCATCGCGGATGATTTGGTCTCGCGTGCCGGCATCAATCGTCAGGCCCAGTTCCGCCGCTTGTCTGGAGGCACGCAATAAGCGGACGGCATCGGCCTGGAACACGCTGGCCGAGAGTGCGCGCAGTTTTCCTTCGGCCAAATCGTGCAGGCCGCCGGTCGGATCAAACAATCGTTCCGTGCGCACATCTACAGCCAGAGCATTGACGGTGAAGTCACGGCTGGTCAGGTCGTCCAGGATGTCATCGCCCCGGATGCGTGCGAAGTCCAGCACCAGCCGGCGGTTGCGCGGGGCGAGAAGCGCCCGTCCGGTGTCTCGTTCCTGATCGAGAGGGTAGTACGCACCGCCAAAATGGTTTGCCACACGGCGTGCAACGTCGCAACCGGAGCCGCGAGCAACGGCGAAGTCAACATCCCCTTGCAAGCCTCGCCCCGACACTATGTCGCGTACGGTCCCACCGACAAGATAGATGCCATCGAACGTTTGGGCCACATACTGCACGACTTCTCGAAGGAACGGATCGCCGGACAAGCTCTCGGCGAGCGAGAAAGGGGGCTGGGCAGGTCGCCGGGCATTCATGACGGACGCGGACGGACGAAACGGAGAATGGGGTCTTCTTTGGGACGCTGTTGGCGTGCAGCAGCCCAAGCTTCACGAGGCGTGTTGCCGACGCCTACCACGCGTGGACCGATCATAGCCACCCACTGTCCTTCATAGGAACGCAGTTCGGCAGAAGAAAGTTGAGCTTTGCGCACTGATTCTTCTCTTCGCATAGGCGCGTGCCCTGGTTTCTTGCTGATAAAATGTCACTCCGTGTCGATCGGGCTTTGGCGTGTTTTTCTGGCCACAGAATAACACCGAATCTCACGAAACGAACCGCAGAGTACACGGATTCTTGCTTGTTGATCTGCGAAATCTGTGCAATCTGCGGTTCAAACGACCCGTGTTGTCACAACAATTCGTACCGGCGAGTCGAAATCTACGACAGCGCTTCGGCGACGAATTCGGCCACCTGGCCGGGATGGCCGGCCACGCGGGCACCGGCCGCTTCCAGCGCAGCGATCTTGCTCGCCGCGGTGCCGGTGCCGCCGGAGATGATTGCGCCGGCGTGCCCCATGCGCTTTCCTGGAGGGGCTGTCTGCCCGGCGATAAAGCTAAAGACCGGCTTGGTCACGTTTTCGGCAATGAACTTGGCCGCCTCTTCTTCGTCTGTGCCGCCAATCTCGCCGATCATCACGATCGCTTCTGTCTCTGCGTCGTTCTGGAACAGGTTCAAGACATCAATGAAGTTAGAGCCCGGCACCGGATCGCCACCGATGCCGACGACTGTGCTCTGCCCAATGCCTCGGGTCGTCAGCTCCCAAACGACTTCATAGGTCAACGTGCCGCTACGGGAAACGAGACCTACGGGGCCACGCTTGTGGATGTAGCCGGGGATAATGCCCACTTTGGCTTCGTCTGGCGTGGTCAAGCCGGGGCAGTTCGGGCCGATGAGGTACGTGCCGGTGGTGTCCAGGTATCTCTTGACCGGGATCATGTCCAGCACAGGGATGCCCTCGGTGATGCAAACGATCAAGCTGATGCCGGCGTCAGCAGCCTCCAGGATGGCGTCGGGGGCGAAGCGGGCCGGCACGTAGATAATAGACGTGTTGGCGCCCGTCTCGTCCACGGCTTTTTGAACCGTGTCGAAGACCGGCACGCCGGCGACTTCCTGTCCGGCGCGACCGGGTGTAACACCGGCAACGACGGGGGTCCCGTAGGCAACCATCTGTTCCGTGTGAAAAGCCCCTTCGCGGCCGGTAATGCCTTGTACCAGCAGACGGGTGTTTTTGTCGACAAGGATGCTCATAAAATTCCTCCTGATATTGAAACAGCTATTGGCGGATAGGCGAACCGGCCCCCCGATTCACCGACTCGATTGACAAAAGTGTTTGGTTACGTCAAATAAGGTATGGGTTCCAAATCCCATGCTATCTACGGCTATACGTTCGTCGTGGCCGTGGGCCAGGCCGAAATGTTCCACGCGCGGATTGTACAGTACTGGCGAGAAGCCGTAAACGTGTGTACCCAGGCGGGTAACGTGTTTGGCGTCTGTCGCACCGGTCAACATGTAGGGAACCAGCACGGCGTCCGGCATCGTTTCCATCATCACCTGGCGAATGACCTCGAACAACGGGGAGTCTGGCCTGCTTTCCAGAGGAGCACCATAATCCAGGAACTCAATCTCGACCTGATCCCCCAACACCGCTCCCATTTCCGCTCGAAAACTTTCCTTCGTCTGATTAGGAACGATGCGCCCATCCACACGAGCCTCGGCTACCGACGGGATTACGTTCACGCGGCTGCCCGCTTGCAGCATCGTGGGGGTAGCCGTGTTGTGGAGCATGGCCACGAACGTGCGCCGTAGGTCTTCCCGAATGGGGAGGCTGTCTGGTTCAAGCCCCCCGCCGTCGAGCAGGGTTTGCAAAGCAGTGCGTACTTCGGGTGTTTGGGTTTCACCGATGGTTTTGAACATCGTGCGCAGGGTGGTGGTGGCGTGCACGGGGAGGGCGTGTTCTCCCAGACGTCGTATTGCCGTCGCCAGATGTACCACAGCGTTGTCATTGTGCGGCACGGAGGCATGACCCGGCTTGCCGCGCGCACGCAAAGTGAAGCGGGCATAGCCTTTTTCTGCCGTCTGGCAGGCGTAGAAAACGGTTTCGCCTACCTTGAAGGCAAAGCCGCCCCCTTCGTTCAGGGCGTATTCGGCCCGAATAAGGTCCGGGTGGTTGTCCACCATCCAGTTGGCACCCCATTCCCCGCCGGCCTCCTCGTCTGCGGAAGCCATGAAGATCACATCACGCCGCAGCGGGACGCCCATGCGCCGGAGAAGCAACATGACCATCAATTCCATGGTGACCATCTGCTTCATGTCTACGGCCCCCCGGCCAAAAATGTAGCCGTCCGCGATCTCGGCGGCGAAGGGGGGATGCGTCCACTGGTCTGCCTCGGCCGGCACCACATCTGTATGCCCCATCAAGAGTAAGGGGGCCGCCTCACCGGTGCTGCGAAGTCTGGCAACCAGGGTCCCGCGTCCCGGGGCACCTTCCAGGATGACCGGTTCGATGCCTTCGTCGCGCAGGATGTCCGCCAGATATTCCGCAGCCAGTGTTTCGTTGCCGGGTGGATTCACCGTTTCCAGGCGAATCAGCGCTTGTAGATGCCGTACGGCCTCGTCTTGCACAGCCGTCCAATTAAGATTAACCATCAAGAACCCAAATCTATCTTACGTTTCCGTCGCCAAGGCTACAACCGTCACGGGATCTTGCCCGATGAGGCTTGCCCGTGAGTCGCCTGGACGTTGGTGTTGCCAACATGAACGGACTGCTACGCGCCTTGCGCAGCAGCCACTGCTTTTTGTGCGCCTTCGGCCAGGCTGTTTGCTGTGGCCATTTGGGCACCGGCCAGGATGGCGCGACCTTCTTCTTGGTTCGTGCCGACCAGACGGGTAACCATCGGCACATCGGTATCAATCTGCTCCAAAGCCTCCAGAATACCTTTGGCGACTTCATCGCAGCGGGTGATACCGCCGAAGATGTTGAAGAGTACCGCTTTCACTTTTGGATCGGCCAGGATGATACGCAAGGCAGCAGCCACTTTGTCGGCCTGTGCGCCGCCGCCGATGTCCAGGAAGTTGGCCGGTTCAGCACCATAGAGTTTGATCACGTCCATTGTAGCCATGGCCAATCCGGCACCGTTGACCATGCAGCCAATTTCGCCATCCAGGTCCACGTAGCTCAGGCCGTGGCGGCGCGCTTCTGTCTCTGCTTCTGTTTCCTCATCGGCGTCGCGCAAGGCGGCCAAATCGGGATGGCGGAAGAGTGCGCTGTCGTCAAGTACCACCTTGCCGTCCACGGCTAACAGCTTGCCGTCGCCGGTCACCACGAGGGGGTTGATTTCGGCCAGGTTTGCGTCGCTACTCAAGAAACAGTCCAGGAGTTGGCGGGAAATCGCGGTGAAGGGGCGCATCAGTTCTTTGGCCAGTCCGATGCCAAAGGCCAACTGGCGTGCCTGGTAATCCTGGAACCCTACGGCAGGGTCAACGCGGACCGTGATGATCTTCTCGGGGGTGGTAGCGGCCACTTCTTCGATGTCCATGCCACCGGCCGCGGACGCCATAAGGGCTACGCGACGAGCGGCGCGGTCCATCACGGCGCCGAGGTAAATCTCGTCGGCAATGTCGGCTGCCTGGTCAATCAAGACCTTGTTGACCGTGAGTCCCTTGATGTCCATACCCAGGATCTGGTCGGCCACGCGCTCGGCCTCACCGGCAGATTTGGCCAGCTTCACGCCGCCGGCCTTGCCGCGTCCCCCTACCAGAACTTGCGACTTGACCACGACCGTGCCGCCAAGACGCGCAGCGACTTCGCGTGCCTCGGCGGGTGTTGTAGCAACATCACCGTCCGGAATGGGAACGCCATACTTGGCAAATAGACGTTTAGATTGGTATTCTTGTAACTTCATGAATATGCCTCCGCGGATAGGTAAAAGAAATGTACGTTTTGTCTGTCGTCAAGCAGGTGAACTACGGCACAAATTATAACACAGGGCTGCTGATTTGACAATCAGTGGTGTATCGCTGGGCGGCCGTCAAAGTTCTGCGTCTGCAATCATTCATGCCCTGTACGTACCACCAAGACACAAAGTATACGAAGTGGAGCAAGCGAGAAAGCCTACTCGTCAGGCCTATCCAATGTTCCAACCTGGGCGCTGGCGTTTTTTACTTTTGCCACGGA
>CAZFFM010000120.1:0-9963 GCA_964517425.1 uncultured Ardenticatenales bacterium
GTCTTGGTGGTAAGGGCAGGGCGTGAATGATTGCAAACGCAAAACTTTGACGGCCGCCCCACGCCACACCCAGATTGGACAAACAAAAGAAAATCGTGTATTATCGTACCGTTTTCTACGGGCGTAGGGTGGCCCGCTGGTACGTGGGTCGTTGCCTTTGAGAATTTCATGACAGCGACCATACGTAATACGTACTTCGTAAAGGCTTCACGACGAACGGCCTTACGCATCACGCATCACGTATCACGCATTACAATGCAACCTGCCCTGGGATGAGAATTCCGGGGCTATGTGACACGTGACACTTTATTCCATGATAGTTTTCATGTTAGGAGAAGAAACGAATGGGCAATACATTTATGACTTCGGAACAATTATTTCTCACCTCTGAATCGGTGACCGAAGGACATCCGGACAAGATGTGCGACCAGATTTCCGATGCCGTATTGGACGCCATCATTGCGGGTGATCCTGATGCGCGCGTCGGCTGTGAGGTGGCCGCCACAACCGGCCTCATCGTCGTGATGGGCGAAATTACCACATCCACCTACGTGGACATCAACAAAATCGCGCGCGAAACCGTCCGCGATATTGGCTATACCCGCGCCAAATACGGCTTTGATTATGAAACCTGCGGCGTCGTGGTCAGCATAAAGGAGCAATCGAAAGACATCGCCTTGGGCGTGGACAAAGCGCTGGAGGCGAAACAGGGTGAAATGTCCGACGATGATATCGAGGCCATTGGTGCCGGCGACCAGGGTATGATGATTGGGTTTGCCTGCAATGAAACCCCCGAGTATATGCCCCTTCCCATCTCCCTGGCCCACCAGCTTTGCAAACGGTTGTCTCACGTACGCAAGGACGGCACCTTGCCCTATCTCCGCCCCGATGGCAAATCTCAGGTGACGGTGGAATACAACCGCGGCGTCCCCAAACGCGTGGACACGGTTGTTATTTCTACGCAACACAGTCCCGATGTATCCCAAGAAAAGATTCGGAACGACATGATCAATCGCGTGATCAAGTACGTGGTGCCCAACGGGATGCTTGATGACCAGACCAAGATTTACGTCAATCCGACGGGCCGGTTTGTGACCGGAGGCCCCTTGGGAGACGCCGGCCTGACCGGACGCAAGATCATCGTCGACACGTATGGCGGCGTTGCCCGCCACGGTGGCGGCGCTTTCTCCGGCAAGGACCCCACGAAGGTGGACCGCTCCGGCGCTTATATGGCTCGCTATATCGCCAAGAACATCGTCGCCGCCGGACTGGCTGACCGCTTCGAATTGCAAATTTCCTACGCCATTGGCGTAGCGCGCCCCCTCTCGGTCAGTGTGGAAACGTATGGCACGGGCAAGATATCCGATGAACGGATCACCGAGCTGATCAATGAACACTTTGATCTCCGGCCGGCCGCGATCATCCGGGACCTGGACTTGCGCCGTCCACTCTATCAAGCCACAGCGGCGTATGGCCATTTTGGCCGTAACGATATAGATGCACCCTGGGAACGCACGGACAAAGTCGATTTCTTGCGCAGCAAAGCCGGTCTGATCTAGTACCGCCCGGCGCAGATACGTCAGCCATTTGTAAGCGGTTCAGGTACCCAGAAAATGGAACGCTGGTTGCGCTGATTACCCGCTGATTCGCTGATTTTGTCCTTTGTGTCTTGGAACCTTTCTGGGCATTGAGGCAAACGTGACACGTTGGCTTCCAGAAGCTCCAAGTCCTCGTCCCCGAGGACGGATTGGCGGGGCGAATCCCGCCTGAGACGCCCCCGAGCTGGGGGCTGAGAGCGAGTACGTGCGACTCTTGCCCCAATGCCTTTCTGGTCAATCTGAACCTGGAGGAGACCACCAGCTACGGTAGACTGTCAGGCCCGCGAAGAAGACCGGGCCTGACAGCACGGTCAATGTGACGGTATGCTCCCCGTTGTCCAGCCTCCCAATCGCGTGATGCTCTCCGGTGGCCGTCTCCCAGACCACAGGCGAACGGTTGTCCACTTGCGCTTGCACGCGGCCGCTCTGGGCCGCAGCCGAGAAGTCGAAGTCCAGCCGGTCGCCACGGAAGCGGAACGATAGCCGATCCCTTGTATCTCCAGCTTGCGTGTACCCGACTCTTGCCTCCGGAGCGGAGACCACCTTCCAGGAACCCTGGTAGCTCAGCGCGTAATGATCAGGGGGGTGATAGCCAATGCCCAAGACGGGCGGCCGGTGAGCAGCCTCGCGGAGTGCCTGGTATGCCGGCAAGGGGGTGAAGTCAGGTTCCAGCAAGCGGAAGTAGTATTGCGATTGGTCCTTCTCGTGGTCGTCCGCCTGCTTCAAGAACCAATAGCACATGACCCCCATCCACGGCCACTCGTCTTGGGCGCGGCGAAAGGCTTCGACCGCATAGCGCGCCCGCAGCGCTTCGCTCGTGCGGCCGTAGTTGGCCGGCACCCCTGCCGGGGCAGAATTCCACCCGACTTCAGACGCCCAGACCGCTTTGTTCCCGTCACCGTTACGAATCATAATGTCGCGAATGTACAGGGGACGGGAGAAGTTCAGCACGCGCGGGCGCATCCGCCGATCCAACGGGCCGGACCAAAGACCATAATCTTGCACAGACAAAACGTCGAAATAATCGCGCGCGCCGGCGTCGTACATCCGCTGCAAGAAGAGGAAATCGTTCAAGTCGCGGCCGGTCAATTCAATCGTGGGAGCCAGTGGCGCGCTCAGGATGACGACATTCGGATCCACCGCTTTGGCCCGGGTATAGGCAACCCGCAGCAAAGCGGTGTAGCCCTCTGGACTGACCGGTTGGTTGCCCCATTCCGGATAGATATTCGGTTCATTCCATATCTGGTAAGTATGGATGCGGCCCCGATAGCGACGCACAACAGCTTCTACAAAATCACCGTAGTCATCCAGATTGTCAGGAGGGGCCATCGGCCCGACAGCATCTCCCTTTGCCCGCGACCACGCCGGTGGATTGCTCAATCGCGCGATGATCCGCACGTGGTATCGTGCGGCCAGGTCCACGATGCGGTCATACTTGTCCCATGCCGAATGGTAGGGCGGGTTGCGCCGATCCTCGAAGTCCCCTTTGCCGTGGATCTCGATGTCTTCCCAGGGAAACTCCTGACGGATCCAGGTGAAGCCGGCCTGTTGGACAAGTTGCAGGCCCTGTTCAACCTTGGCCGGTTCCACTTCGTTTTGCAGAAAGGTGTTCACACAGAAGGGATTCATCCCTACGTGCGTGACGGGGAGCGTCGCGCTGGTGCGCGGATATGGGCGCAACCAGCCGGAGACCAAATGTCCGACGCCCCGCACCTGTGGCAGAAGCTGCTCCTCACCGGTGACATTGCGAAGCAGGGGCGTGCCGGTTGCCAGCCACCAAACGCCAATCGCCAAAACCAACGCACTCAATGCGCCAAGGGCAACGACCGGCCGGGTTGACGATTTCACGCGATGCTTGCTATCCTTGTCCACGACGATAGACCGCGTTCCCGATATGCGCGCACTACGATCCCGGCATGGTGGGAGGGGCAAAGATGTCCGTCGGTTTCTCGACCGGTTTGACCTTTGCTTTCTTCACGTCGTAACGGACCTGGAGAATACGCGGGGTTTTGTCTTTGCTTTCCTTGATGGTGATGTCTACAGTCGCCTTTACCAACGCTTTGGTCTGCGATTCGACCCAGGCTGTTCCCTTGTAATCGAAGACGCCTCCCCGCGCAGCAGCGGCCGCACCCAAAAAGCCCATACCCATCGTGTTGAATTTCGTATCGTATTTGTCGGCGGAGAAGCCGTTCACCGTCTCGTGGCCGACTTTGGTGGCATTCTGCACATCGTTAAAGAGCATCAACCAGGGTGCGCCATAGACGGCCAGGTAACCCAGGTCTGCTCCCCCCGACTGGCCCTGGAGCAGGATGAATTGGTCCTCTGGGCCTCCGCGCAAGAACACGTCTTGACCGAAGGCTACAATTTCGGTCTGCAATTCAGTCCCCTGAAAGATGAAGATGTGCCGGTTGGCGGCGTCGTCAATGTCCATCTCCACACGTACTTTTTCCTCCAGGTCTTTTCCGTTGTAGGAAGCCCACAGACTCGTGGCGTGGACAGGGGCCAGCTTTTCAACGTTGGCCAGGAGATTGTCGAGTTGGCTGTTTGCCGCCTCGCCGGAGGGCGCTGCGTTGTTTTCGTCAGGGGCCGGGGAGGGTTCTTCCCCTTGCGTGCCGGACTCGCTCGTTGGGCCAGGTGCGCCCGCTTCGGATACCACCGTGGCCACTTGCTTGGCCGTTTCCGACACTTTTTTGACTTGTTTGACTCCGCCGCTCAGGATGCCGCAGGCCAGGATGGGGATAACCAACAGGACCGATGCTACAGCCGTTAGACGCTTTGCCTGACGATTCATGATTTCCTCCTTTTCGTGAACATGGATATAACGCTACCAGGTCACAAGATTACGGCTTCTCCATTTCCCTGATTCGTTTCATTTGCTGCAAGTTCCAATCATCGTCAGAATAGGGGGTCTGAAGCCAGGCTTCCAGGATCTCTTTGGCGATCGCTTCTGCTGTGGCCCGCAAGCTCATGACCAGCACGTTGGCATGGTTCCAGATACGCGCGCCACGAGCCGTCTCCGCATCGTGGCACAGGGCCGCACGAATGCCCGTCACTTTGTTGGCGGCTATGCTGGCTCCCGTACCTGTCCAGCAGAAGAGAATCCCTTCATCGGCCGTACCACAGGCCACAGCTTCGGCCAGGGCACGGCTTACAACGGGCCAATCTTCCTCACGGTTGGCAAGGGGGCCGAAGAGGATCAACTCGTGCCCCCTTGCCCGCAATTCTTCAATTACTGCACGGGTAAGGTGCGTACGCTCATCACTACCGACAGCGATTTTCATTGACCACCGGTGGCTATTCTACCTTCGTGCCGCATTGTGTGCAGAATTTTGCGTCGGGGGCCAGTTCGGCGTGGCAATTGGAGCAGATCATGGCCCCGCCGATTTTCGCGCCACAGTTGGAACAGAATTTGGCATTGGCCGGCAATATCGCCTGGCAATTGGAGCAAGCAATCGTTCCAACCCCAGCGGCCGCTCCGGCAGCAGCGGCTGGCACTTGCCCGCCGGCCGCGCCCGGCACTTGTTGGTAGGCGGTGCCCATGATGTTGGCCATCATGGCGCCCATGCCCATGCCAGCGCCCAGTCCCATGCCGGCGCCCATGAAGCCACTGGCTTCTCCACCACCTCCGGTGCCAGCGCCTCCCTGCTGTGCTGCATCGCCGAGGGCCCGCGCCGCTTTGAACTGCAGGTACTTTTGCATGTCGCCAATAGCACCCATGGATGCGCGTTCATCAATGGCTTTTTGCGTCTCCTCGGTGGGGGTTACCGATTCGATGTACATTGCCCGCATGTCTATGCCAACGGCCGCAAAATCATCCTTGACCTTGGCCTTCGTGCCGGCACTGATTTCATCGAACAGGGTGGGCAAGTCCAGGATCGAAGTTTTCGTGGTGCCGAGCAAGTCCGTAAACCGCGAAATGATGATGCCCCGCAGGTAGTTGTCTATGTCGGAGGTATCATAGAGTCCGCGCGTGCCCACAATGGTGTTCACGAATAGTTGGGCGTCGGCGATCTGTATGGCATAGGTGCCAAAAGCGCGCAGACGAACCATGCCCAACTCACTGTCTCGCAGGGTGATTGGCTGCGCTGTACCCCATTTCTGGTCCAGGAACTGGCGTGTGTTGACGAAGTAAACTTCCGCCTTGAAGGGGGTCTCCCCTCCAAACACCTTGCCGATCAGGTTGATCAGGACGGGGACGTTTGCCGTGGTAAGTGTGTGTCGTCCCGCGCCGAACGTATCGAGCGCCTTGCCGTCACGGAAGAAGACGGCACTTTGGCTCTCCCGTACGATTAGCTGCGAGCCAATGCGAAAATCTCCCGACCCTCCTTCGGGGATGCGATGTACCATCTCCCTGCCGCTGCGATCCAAATACTCAACAATATCGAATATTCTAGCCATCGTTTTGTCTCCTTTTCAAGAATGATTCGGTTTCCCGCAAACATGCGTCGCGTTGGAGGGATTCGTTCAGCCCCCCTGGAATAGGGCGTAGATTTTCGCTGCCTTTTCGGCGGACTATTCTTGTCTTCAACTTTTTCTGTCTCTTTTCATGTGATTCTCTGGCATTCTTTCCTGTTCCATTGTCGGGCCTTATGCTAGTTCCACCACAAGGGGCTCGTGCCGGATTGGAAATCGGCACTGGTGGCGAGGCCAAGCCGCTGGAAGCGGCTGCACTCCCGCCGGGCAGTCGCTTCAGCGACTTTCTCACGCATCCAGTGACGGCTTCAGCCCGTCACGGCAGGACATTCGAGCATTCACGTCTAAACTAGCATAAGACCATTGTCAAGATTGGTTCGGGTTGAAATGAACCATGCCTCACTCCCTTCATTCCGGATTGGCCGGCGTCTCTTCGTCTGGCAACTCCGTTGTGGCGGAGTCGACAGCCTCTTCTGACACGGCTTCTGCCTGCACCGGCTCGTCTATCAGCTCGGTGGCATCGTCGTCCTCCACACCCAGAATCACATCTTGGCGCCGGCTGAACAGGGCATTGATTCTCTCCAAAGCGGCCATCAGGTCTTTCGATGCTGTACCTGTTTCCCATTCCTTCGTGGCGGCTTCGGCAATCTGGTCAATCAGCTTGCGGACCGTTTGGATCTGCTCGGTCAAGGCCGCGTCGAATTTCTGCAGGGACTCCAGTTGCTGTTCACGCACCTTGATGGAATCGAAGAAGCCGGAGTATCCATAGGCTGCCGTGCGCACCCGATCGATGAGCAATTGTAGCTTCATCATAGAGCGTTCGAGCGAGACAATCGAAGCGAGCCGTCCTGCTTCCGTCAACTGGCTCTGTACCTCGGCAAGCCGGTCCCGCTGTTCCTGGAATCGCTGGGCCAGAACTGCGCGCAATTGTTTGTCCGCCTCGCGGCGATCTTCTTTGTTCTTATACCCCGTATACCCCGGAATGTTGTGGGCCAGTCGCTCCAGTGTGCTCTGCGTTTCGGCCAATTTACCTTTGATATCCATCGTGTTTTGTACCCTCCTTTATAGGAAACTTTTCTACAGGAAAATGTCTGTTCCACAATAGGGGCAGGTGATTACGCCCTTGCCGGCCAATTCCAGCTCGCCGCCACAGTTCGGACATTTCGTCTTCCCTTGCAACTGGCTGGCTTCTTTGCTGTAGAGCATACCATCTTTCCAATTGACATAGCCGGTGAACAACCCCTTGCCGACAAGGTCGTACAGGAAATCTTTTACCTCGTCGTAGGTAGAATCCAATTCCAGAGCCACTTCGCCCACCTTGGCCTGGCCTCGGGTCTTTATCATGTTCAGCAGCTTCTTTTCCTTGGCCACCTCTGCATATTCGGCCTCTTCTCCACGTCCCCGTATGAAAAGATAGACACCACCTCCTACCAAGGGCGCAACGATTACCAGAAAAACGACAGCCAATCCCAAAACGAAACCGGTGATTCCCAGACCCGATTCCTGGCCAAAGACGTTCAACATCCCCCACAACACGTAGAGGATTCCAGATGCCGCACCAACGAATACCAAGATTAATCCGACGAGTTTTCCTTGTCCGGTCAAGATGTTTGTCTCCTTTTTTGAGCTAACGGAGGGCGGGCAGCATACGGCGCTTAGCCGAAGCCGCCACCACCCCCGCCACCGCCTCCGCCACCACCACCTCCGCCGCTAAAGCCGCCGCCCCCGGAGCTGGACGGCTTGCTGGCGAGCGTGGACGAAGCGGAATTGAGCATACTGGTCAGGCCATCGCTCATGCTTTGCAGCGAGCCGGCCATCCCATTGCTCATCCCTTGCAAAGAGGGTACGCCGCCTCCGCCGAGCGATGGGCCGTCCATGCCGGCCGAACCGCCGCCGCCTGTATGGCCGGGACCATAGCCAAGAAACACCGGTTGATACCACATCGGCGCCGGCGTATCCACCCGCGAGAACTTGCGAATCCAGCTCCGCTGCAGGCCAAACGCGATGGCGTACGGCAGATATTTATCGAAGATGTCTTTGGCTTCCTCCAGCTCTGTGTATTTTTCGATGTTCTGCAGGTAGTGTTTGAAGGCTTTCCATTTTGCTGCTTCTTCAGACCCCTTTTCGGTTTTTGCCGGCATGACGTACCCGGCAACGATTAGCGCGCCAAAGACGATTCCAAGTGCAACCGGAATGCAAAAAGCGGCATCGGTGTAGGCAAATAATATGGGTGTAGCAAGAAAGGCCAGTCCGACGACAATGGATGAGCCACAGCCGCCAAGGATCATGTATGTCATCCGGGTACTCTTGGGGTTGGTCGCGAAAAAGCCCTCCTGAACGACTGCGTCATACAGTTGGTTCTGAACTTTGGAAACCGTCTTATAGAACTTGTTGCGCAATTCCGAAAGGTTGCGGGAAGTGCGACCGGCCGGAAACAGCTCGTGAATCAGCGTTTGCTCAAATGGTCGTGTGGCCTTGCTTTCGTCCAGCAGACGGAATGTGAATTCGCGGTGCGTACCGATGCCCAGGAACCCGGGCGTATCCGCCTCCTCCATGCGAATCGCGCCGCGCCGCGCCAGGTCCACGATGGTGGCGATAACATCTACCATGTCGGCGCGTTCGTCCACCAGCGTCCCGACGATTCCGGCCGAAAGGTCGCCGGGGGGTTCGGCCAGGTAGTCTGCGACCAGGCCCACCGGCTTGTCCCTCCCCTTCGCGTACCACAAAATGTAGATCAGCAGCAACCCCAACACGAGAACCAGAAAGCTGCCCCCGCCTACGGCAAGATTGAGTACGGGCCGCCATTTGTCCTGAAAATCGGCCTCCTTTTGCCACGCTGCGGGACTGCCCTGGACGACGCCGTGTGGAAATTGCACACGGACCTCCAGCTCGTCTCCGGCGACGATGTTGCGGGCAAAGAAGGTAACCCGCCCGTCGTTGGCGACCTCATTCCGGGCGTCCGTGCCGTAGCTGGCCACTTTGAGTTGGTCGCTGGCGATGCCGGCCGGCAGATTGACGGTCACTGTCGAAGAGAGAACGGGAAAATCACGGTCGGCAAACACGGCTTTCCAGAAAACTTGATCGCCCCCGTCGTAGTAGCGCAGCCCCCCATGCACGGTGTATCGCAAGACATAGGTGTGGCGCGAGTCTTTGGTATACGGGAAATACCAGCGGACGACTAAGTCGTTCCCAGATCGAAAGGTATGGAATGTGTAGGGGCTGGTGCCGCTTTGTTGCGCGTACGCTTTTCCGCCCTCCCACACTTCAATGTTTGAAATGCTGTCGAGACGACTGGTGGGGATATTACGGTATCCAAAATGAAACGATCCGGCCGTGAAAACGATCTCTTGCGTTTCCATGATCTGTATATCGCCGTTCTGGAGGACGGTGATGTTGACATCCAGGCGGTCCCAATAAAGGCTCTGGGATTGCGCGTGGGTCGTGCCCCCGACCCCAATCATGAGAACGAACAGCAAGCAGAGGGAGATCATCAACGAGATGCGTGACTTGTTCATTGCACTCCTCACTCCAAAAAGGCGCGTCTCACAAGAAACAGCAGTAAGCGTTCAGTCCCTTACCAATTAGAACGCCGATTGCGCTGATATTCCGCTGGAAAACGCAGATTCATACAGAGTTTCACAGAATCAATACGGACTCCCCTGAAGAAAGGTTGCTCTGAGGTCCATCCTCATTGATTCTCGCCAAACACCAATCATAGATAGTCTCCCCATTACGTGTTGCTGAGAAAATATGGGGTGTTTTAACCACAGATTGTACGGATCCCACAGACCAAAAAGCAAGAAATCCGTGTAATCTGTGTAATCTGTGGTTCATTATGTTTATCAACACCCAAGCGGGAGAGTACCCAATCATACGACCAATCATCACGAGCAAGTGCCTAGCAGTTTGTCGGAGAAAGAATCATGGGACACAGATTTGCAGGATAAACACA
>CAZFFM010000121.1:0-9943 GCA_964517425.1 uncultured Ardenticatenales bacterium
ACCGGTAAGTTCCGCGAGGAAGACCTGCGCGGTGAAGTGAGGCCGGACATGGTGTTGGACTCGTTGGCAAAGTTGCCAGAGGCAGTGGCGCGCCACCAAGGATGAAAATCGCGTGGAGCGTCAAGCGGGGAGCGACGGAATACGCAACACGCAACACGCGCAACCAGCGGCCGCCTGACCAGTCCTATTTTCAAAGCAAGTAATTTCAAAAAGGATAATACAACAATGCAAGCAAGAATTGCTATTTTGCCCGGTGACGGCATTGGGCCGGAAGTGACCCGCGAGGGAGTCAAGGTTTTGCAACGCGTGGCCGAGCTATTCGGACATGATTTTGCCTTCGAGGAAGCGATGGTCGGCGGATGTGCCATTGATGCTGCCAGCACACCCCTGACGAATGAGACATTAGAGATGTGCCGCCAGTGCGACGCAATCCTGTTCGGCGCGGTTGGCGGCCCAAAATGGAGTGACCCTAATGCTCCTGTGCGGCCCGAACAAGGCCTCTTGCGCCTGCGCAAAGAGTTTGATCTGTTCGCAAACCTGCGGCCGGTCAAGTTGTCCACTTTCTTGCGCGCTTCATCCCCTCTGCGGGACGATTTGCTGGATGGGGTAGACTTGCTGGTAGTGCGTGAATTGACCGGCGGCCTCTACTTCGGCCCGACGCACCATGAAGGCGAAGGGCGGGACGAACAAGCCTACGACACGATGCTCTACCACGCCTGGGAAGTCGAACGCGTTGTACGACTGGCCTGCAAACTGGCCGAGGGTCGCCGCGGATGGCTTACTTCGGTGGACAAAGCAAACGTGCTGGAAAGCTCGCGGTTGTGGCGGCGTGTCACTGAACGGGTCATGCGCGAAATGGAAACAGAGGTAGAGCTGGAACACCTGCTGGTCGATGCCTGCGCCATGCACCTGCTGCGCCGCCCGGCCGATTTCGACGTCATCGTCACCGGCAACTTGTTCGGAGACATCCTCACGGATGAGGCCTCGATGCTGGCCGGTTCGCTCGGCTTGTTACCCTCTGCTTCGATTGGCGAGGGCACGTTTGGCCTGTACGAGCCGGTACATGGCTCTGCGCCCGACATTGCTGGCCAGGGTATCGCCAACCCGCTGGCCACGATTCTCAGTGCGGCAATGCTGTTGAGGCACTCCCTGGGCCTCGAAGCCGAAGCGCAGGCTGTGGAACAGGCCGTAGAAGCGACCCTGCAGGCCGGTCACCGCACGGCCGACCTGGGGCCGGGCCGGCGCGTCACCACGGAGAAAATGGGAGCGCTGGTCGTGGAGCAGATGAAACCGTGAGACACACTTCGGACATCCGGTGCCCTTATTGACAAAAAGTAGGGGCACACCCTAGCAGGCTGTCGGAGAGAACAGTTTTTTCTTTTTAGAACACAGATTTTCACAGAGAGACACAGATTTTCAGGCCAAATCATCGGAAAATCTGTGTTTATCCTGCAAATCTGTGTCCCGTTTATTCTTTCTCCGACAAACTGCTAGCGGTCGCCCAAGGGGCAGGCGCAAGGCCGTGCCCCTACCCCGAATTATTGAGAAGATGCAGGTGAGAGGAAAAAAATGAACATGACAAGGGAAGTAGCAAGGTGTTCTCGGGCAACTCGGAAAAGCGGATCTGCACTCCGAGTTGCCCGTCGCATTGGGAGAGGGCAGGAACGGACTGAAAATTGATCGTTGATGATTGGACAAGTATTGAAGGAGATCCCAATGCACGTAGAACTGTACGATACAACGCTACGAGATGGTACACAAGCTGAAGGTATCTCGCTATCGGTTGAGGATAAACTGAAGATTACCCGCAAGCTGGATGAACTGGGTGTGCGGTACATCGAAGGGGGCTGGCCTGGTTCGAACCCCAAGGATGTGGAATACTTTGCCCGCGTGCAAGAGATGCCCTTGCAAAATGCGCTGATGTGTGCGTTTAGCTACACGGGAAGGGCCGGCCTGCGCGTGGATGAGGACACGAATCTCGCCATGCTCCTTGGCGCACGCACGCCTGTGGTGACAATTGTCGGAAAGTCCTGGGACCTGCATGTAACGGAGGTCTTGCGCGTCAGCATGGACCAGAACCTGAAGATGATCGAAGATACGATTGCCTACCTGCGAGGCAAGGGCCGGCGTGTCATTTATGATGCGGAGCACTTCTTCGATGGCTATCGCGCGAACCCCACGTATGCCATGCGCACACTGGAGGCCGCGGTAAACGGTGGCGCGGAGACGCTCGTCTTGTGCGATACGAACGGGGGATCGCTTCCCTGGGACATCGAGGAACTGACCCGCCTCGTCCAAAAGCAATTGAACATTCCGCTGGGCATTCATGCACATAACGACAGCGACCTGGCCGTGGCAAACTCGCTGGCGGCCGTACGCGGTGGAGCGATTCAGGTACAGGGTACCATTAACGGTTATGGCGAACGTGTCGGCAACGCGAACCTGATTTCTGTAGCTGCCGACCTCAAGTTGAAGATGGGCATTGACTGTCTCTCTGACGATCAGATACGCAGCCTGACCGAAGTGGCGCGCTACGTGAGCGAGGTCGCCAACCTGTCACCGGATAGCCGGCAGCCCTTTGTGGGTATCAGCGCGTTTGCGCACAAAGGGGGCATTCACGCCGACGCAACGGTCAAGTGTCGCGAGAGCTACCAGCATATTGATCCGGAACAGGTCGGCAACCATACCCGCGTACTCATCTCTGAACTCTCCGGAAAGGGCAACGTGCTCTACAAGGTTGGTGAGTTGGACCTGGGCATGGAGATCAGCAAGGAAGAAGCTCGCCAACTGGTGCAACAAATCAAGGATTTGGAAAGCAAAGGCTTCGTCTTTGAAGGCGCGGAGGGGTCGGCAGAACTCTTGCTGCGTCGCAACCGGGCCGACTACGAGCCACCCTTTGAGTTGATTGATTTCATGGTTGTGGTGGAACACCGGCAAGGGCAGAGCATGTTGTCGGAAGCGACCGTGAAAGTGCGCGTGGGCGACGAGATCAAGCACACGGCTGCCGAGGGGAATGGTCCGGTGAATGCCTTGGATGCCGCGTTGCGCAAGGCCTTGTTGCGCTTCTATCCCGAGCTGGAGAACGTGCAACTCGAAGATTACAAGGTGCGAATCCTGGATGGTGACACTGCAACGGCCGCCAAGACGCGTGTGCTGATTGACAGTTCATCCGGCGGACGTCGTTGGGGTACCGTAGGTAGCTCGGCAAACATCATCGAGGCCAGTTGGCAGGCCCTACGTGACAGTTTTGAGTACGCGTTGCTGAACGGAGACTGACAGTCCATCTATGGGCCGCGAAAAGCTCTATCGAGCCGAGGCCGTGATCCTTCACCGCCAGGACATGGGCGAAGCAGATCGCCTGCTGGTGCTCTATACGCCCGACCACGGCAAGGTCCGCGTCATCGCCAAAGGGATACGCAAACCGTCCAGCCGTAAGAGTGGCCATCTGGAGCTATTCGCACGCAGCCGGCTGCTCATCGCGCGGGGCCGAAACTTGGACATCGTTACGCAGGCGGAACTGGTCGAGCCGTTCGAGGGACTGCGCACAGACCTTTCCCGAATCAGTTATGGCTATCATGTCGCCGAGCTGCTCGACCGTTTCACCGACGAAGAAATCGAGAACCGGCGGCTATACGATTTCTTGTTGGACACCTTGCGGTGGCTTGCCGAAAGTGAAAACTTGCCTCTGACCGGCCGTTATTTCGAGTTGCACCTGCTCGATTACGTGGGCTACCGGCCACAATTGTTCCGGTGTGTGCGTTGCAATGACGAGATTCAACCGGTTGAAAACTACCTGAGTGCCGAAGAGGGAGGCGTGCTTTGTCCACGCTGTGGCGAGCAGGTTCCTCGTGCACGTTCCCTTTCGATGCCCGTGCTAAAGATTCTCCGCTTTTTGCAAACACACGATTATCCCACGTGCCGGCGGTTGCAGTTGCGCCCTGCTGTTACCCGAGAATTGGAGCAAGTTATGGAACTGCTCCTGGCGCATTATCTCGAGGCGAAGCCACGCTCGCTCTCTTTCATCCGGCAACTGCGTCGTGAGGAACAGTTGAAAAACGAGCCGAAACATGGTACAATGTAAATGTAGAGGAAGGTAGATAGAGGATCGAGATAGGGAGATGAGACGATGAGCGCAGTGCGACAACCTGCCATTCCGACCCCGATACGCAAACTGCGGCTGCCGCGCCACCGGCCGGCGGTCCACTACCCCGATTCGGACGGTAAACCCATGGCTGAGAACGACATCCAATACCAATCCATTGTAGACACCCACTTTGCCCTGGCCGAACGGTATCGTCAAGAAGAAAACGTCTATGTCGGCGCCGATCTGTTGATCTATTACGTGGAAGGGGATCCGACGAAATCGGTGGCTCCCGACGTTTTCGTATCGCTGGGTGTGCCGAAGGGACACCGTTTCACCTATCTGATCTGGAAAGAGGGCAAGCCGCCCGATGTGGTATTCGAGATCGCTTCACCGGGGACGTGGCGGGCGGACCTCACCACGAAGCGCCGACTGTACGAGCGACTGGGGATCGGCGAATACATTTTGTTTGATCCGCAGGCGAAGTTTCTGCAACCTGTCTTGCAGGGGTACCGGCTGATCGAGGGGGCGTACGAATCGATGCCATTGTTGCCGGCGGGGCGGGGGAAAATGGGGCTGGTGAGCGAGGTGCTGGGCCTGGAGTTGTGGGCGAAGGTCAATGACGACGCAGAAGTACCCTACGTGCTGCGCCTGTACGACCCGGTGAGCGAAGCGTGGCTGCCCACGCCGGCATGGTCGGAAGCGGAGCGCCGTGCCGAAGCCGCCGGCCGCCGTGCCGCCGAGACCCGCGCTGCGCAGGAAGCCGAAGCCCACCGCACCGAAGCTGCCGCCCGCCGCGCCGCTGAGACCCGCGCTGCGCAGGAAGCCGAAGCGCGCCGCGCTGCTGAGGCCCGACTGGCAGCAATCGAAGCTGAGCTGGCCCGGCTACAGGAGGAGCTGAGGTGAGACGATGAGCGCAGTGCGACAACCTGCCATTCCGACCCCGATACGCAAACTGCGGCTGCCGCGCCACCGGCCGGCGGTCCACTACCCCGATTCGGACGGTAAACCCATGGCTGAGAACGACATCCAATACCAATCCATTGTAGACACCCACTTTGCCCTGGCCGAACGGTATCGTCAAGAAGAAAACGTCTATGTCGGCGCCGATCTGTTGATCTATTACGTGGAAGGGGATCCGACGAAATCGGTGGCTCCCGACGTTTTCGTATCGCTGGGTGTGCCGAAGGGACACCGTTTCACCTATCTGATCTGGAAAGAGGGCAAGCCGCCCGATGTGGTATTCGAGATCGCTTCACCGGGGACGTGGCGGGCGGACCTCACCACGAAGCGCCGACTGTACGAGCGACTGGGGATCGGCGAATACATTTTGTTTGATCCGCAGGCGAAGTTTCTGCAACCTGTCTTGCAGGGGTACCGGCTGATCGAGGGGGCGTACGAATCGATGCCATTGTTGCCGGCGGGGCGGGGGAAAATGGGGCTGGTGAGCGAGGTGCTGGGCCTGGAGTTGTGGGCGAAGGTCAATGACGACGCAGAAGTACCCTACGTGCTGCGCCTGTACGACCCGGTGAGCGAAGCGTGGCTGCCCACGCCGGCATGGTCGGAAGCGGAGCGCCGTGCAGAGGCCGAAGCGCGCCGTTCTGCTGAGGCACGAATCGCAGAACTGGAGGCAGAATTGACCCGGTTGCGCGGGTAGAACTATGGCCGAAACGCCACCTTCCGGCCGCGGGCCGGCGTACCGACATCTGACGACTGATTACTGAACACACACTGGAGGAGAAACTGATGACCACCACACCATTGACCTTTCAACAAGCTCTGATGCGCCTGCAGAGGTATTGGGCAGAGCACGGCTGTATCATCTGGCAGCCGTACAGCGAAAAGGTCGGTGCGGGTACGATGAACCCGGCCACCGTCCTGCGCGTGCTCGGGCCGGAACCCTGGAACGTCGGCTACATCGAGCCTTCGTACCGCCCGGCCGATGGACGTTACGCCGAAAACCCCAACCGCATGCAGATGCACACCCAATATCAGGTGATTCTCAAACCGGAGCCGGGCAACCCGCAAGAGCTTTACCTGGCCAGCCTTGAGGCGATCGGTATAGACCGCAAACATCACGACATCCGCTTTGTGGAAGACAACTGGGAATCGCCGGCGTTGGGCGCTTGGGGCCTGGGATGGGAAGTGTGGCTCGACGGCATGGAGATCACCCAGTACACCTACTTCCAACAGGCCGGGGGGATCGAACTCAATCCGGTGTGCGTGGAGTTGACCTACGGCATGGAACGGATCGCCATGTTCCTTCAGGCCGTAAACAGCGTATGGGAGATTCAGTGGGATGACAACCTGACCTACGGCGACATCCTCAAAATCAACGAAGTGGAACACTGTACCTACAACTTTGATGTGGCCGACGTGAAACGGTTGACCACCCTCTACAATCTTTACGAGGAAGAGGCGGAAAACTGCTTGAGCAAGGGCTTGGTGATACCGGCGCACGATTTTGTACTGCGCTGCTCCCACACCTTCAACATTTTGGATGCACGCGGCGCGGTTGGAGTGACCGAACGGGCGCGATTTTTTGCACGGATGCGCACGCTGGCCCGCCAGGCGGCGCAACGCTACGTGGAACAGCGTGAAGAGGCCGGCCACCCCATGCTCCGTCCCGTGCCCGCCGTGGAGCGGCCGGCTGCGACGCTGGCCGTCCCACCGGCAGAGCCGGCCGACTTGCTGTTCGAGATTGGCACGGAGGAGCTGCCGGCGGATGACCTCTGGAATGCGTTGCAACAACTGGAGACGATTGTCCCCGAACGGCTTACGAAGGCGCGGCTGGCGTTCCAGTCCGTGCGTGTGACCGGTACGCCGCGACGGCTCGCCATCTACGTGCAGGGGATTGCCCCGCGCCAACCCGACGAAGAACGACTGATCAAGGGGCCGCCGGCGCAGGCTGCTTTCGACCCCGAGGGCCGGCCGACCAAGGCTGCGCGTGGATTCGCGTCCGGTCAAGGCGCCGGCGTGGACGACCTGGAAGTGCGCGACATCGAGGGCCGGCAGTATGCCGTACTCGCCCGGCGGTTGGAGGGCCGGCCGGTCACCGACGTGTTGCCCGAGGTCCTTCCTGCGGTCATTGCCGACCTCCATTTCCAAAGAAGTATGCGCTGGAACGCCAGCAACGTTGCGTTCTCGCGCCCGATCCGCTGGCTGGTTGCTCTGCTGGGTGACCAGGTGCTCGATTTTTCTTACGCCGACGTTCACTCCGGGCGGGAAAGCCGGGGGCTGCGTCCGGAAGGGTCGCCGCCGGTGGTCATCCAGGAAGCAGACCGCTATTTCGACGTCATGCGTGAACAGAACATCGTCGTGGATGCGCAGGAACGCCGGCAGCAGATCCGTGAGCAGGCCGCGAAGGTGGCCGCGGAAGTGGGTGGTCACATCCCCGACGTGCCTGACCTGCTCGACGAGGTCACCAATCTGGTCGAGACACCCACCGCGATACGGGGAACGTTCGAGGAGAAGTATCTGGCCCTTCCGCAGGAGGTGTTGATCACCGTGATGCGCAAGCACCAGCGCTACTTCCCTGTGGTGGATGGCGATGGTAAGATGATGCCCTATTTCGTCACCATCGCTAACGGCGAGGTGCGCCATCCGGAGACGGTGATCCGGGGCAACGAAGGGGTACTCCGCGCGCGCTACGCCGATGCCGACTTCTTCTACGCAAATGATACAACGAAACCGCTGGCCGACTACGTGCCGGCCCTGACCGGGCTGACCTTCCAGGAGACGCTCGGCTCGATGCTCGATAAAACCGGCCGGATGGAGAAGCTCTTGCCCCGGCTGGCCGATCAGTTGGGTCTGGACGATGCGGAGCGTGCCGTGGCTTCCCGTGCGACGCACCTTTGCAAGGCCGATCTGGTGACGAACATGGTCATCGAGTTGACTTCGCTGCAAGGTTACATGGGGCGGGAGTATGCACGCAAGAGCGGCGAAGCCCCAGCCGTCGCCGAGGCGATCTTGGAACACTATCTGCCCAAACATGCCGACGACGCGCTCCCTGCTTCGCGCCCCGGTATCGCCGTCAGCCTGCTGAACCGGTTGGACAGCCTGACCGGCCTGTTCGCCGTCGGTCTAGCTCCAACGGGATCGGCAGACCCGTATGCCCTGCGCAGGCAAGCCATCGGACTGGTGCAAATTTTGGCACAGAAGGACCTTTCCCTCTCATTGCGTGAGGCGTTGCAACAGGCCGCTGCGCTCCAACCTGTTTCGGCCGGCGAAGAGAGTCTGGGGGCTGTGTTCGACTTCATCAGTGGGCGGTTCCGCGCCTGGTTGATCGATTCCGGCTATCGCCACGATTTGGTGGACGCGGCGTTGGCCGTTCATGCGGACGATCCCGCCCGCGCCTACCGCACCCTGAACGACCTGACAGATTGGGTGGAACGACCGGAATGGGCGGAGATTCTCACGGCCTACAGCCGCCCGGCGCGCATTGTACGCGACCAGGAGTTGGCCTTTAGTTTGAGTTCAACGCTGCTTGCGGAGCCGGCGGAGCAAGCCCTGTATGCAGCCTACGAAACAGCACGGCAGGCCATCGGCTCGCACCCGACGGTCGCCGAATTCTGCGAGGCCTTCGCGGGGCTGGTCGCGCCGGTGAACGCCTTTTTCGAAGATGTCTTCGTGATGGTGGATGACAAGGCCACGCGCGAAAACCGGCTGGCCCTCTTGCAGCACATCGCCAGTCTGGCCGACGACCTAGCCGACCTGAGCAAGGTGCGAGGGTTTTAGTACGCTTAACAGTTAAATTCTTGTACACGAAGCAAGAAGATGAACCACAGATTTCACGGATGACACAGAGTAAAAAACCAAGAACAATCTGAAAAATCTGTGCAATCTGTGGTAGGCCTTTTTGGTTCTGGTTCAGCCGGGTTAGCGAGAGTCGTCAGATGTCTGGTAACGGGCAATGAACGCTGCGTGGTGAACACAACATCCTAATAATCGTGCGAACTTTGAGCGCTTTGAAGAAGTAATATTGGAGCCGGTATCAAATACCCGACTGCAGGTATTTGGAAAGCTCGGTTTGTAGAGTGAGGAGCGTGGGGTACGCAATATGCGACATATAGCACCCAGCACAACCTGACGGATTGAATCTTGCGAACAGATCGAAACATACTAGATATCGCAACCATTCGCGAACGCGTGAGGGCCGGAAATTACTTTGTTCGAGGTCATGCGGTACAGCACGCTCTGAAAGAGGGGTTTGATCGTCACCACATCGTTGAAGCTGTGCTCCAAGGCAGGATCATTGAAGAGTACCCGGACGATTGGCGTGTACTCATCTGCGGTACAACCGCCATAGACAACACGCCAATCTACCTACATGTTGTTTGTGAACACACTGACGCAGAATATGTTGACTTTGTGACGGCATACATTCCAGATGAAGTCCAATGGGAAAGTCCGCCATTTAGGCGACGCACACGAAAGAGGAAGTGAGCGATGACAGCTACGACTACTCCTGTTTGCAGCAAACATCAAGTTCCGAAGGAATGGAAGCCTACGACGTTTGAGTACAACGACGACGATATCTCGATTCGTGTGCCTGACGTTTACGCCTGGGTTTGTCCTGAAAGTAATGAAGCTTCCTTCCCCCCGGAAACTGTGGATGAATTAATCACCACGGTGCGCGATTTGCTTGCTGCAGCCAAACAAGCAAGGGAGCGACGATCCATGCTGAGACAATATGTTATTTCGGTCGGGCAGCCGGAGAGCGACCTTGCAACAAAGAAGGCCGCCTAACGACTGTTGTCATTTTTCGCCCGTGACCTACGACGCGAGGACATTTATGACGATGACGGACGTATCTTCTCAATAACCTGGGGAACGCCCCCCGGCCCCCAATTCTGGGGGAGC
>CAZFFM010000122.1:0-9905 GCA_964517425.1 uncultured Ardenticatenales bacterium
GCTGAACCATGCCTATACTTCGTGTCTTGGTGGTAAGGGCAGGGCGTGAATGATTGCAGACGCAAAACTTTGCCGGCCACCCAGACCAAACGGTACGGACAACCCTAGCTGTCGTCCGGCAGCGACACGGGCGACACGCTCGTGGCGGTCAGGAAGGCGACGTGCGTTGCCCAGGGAACGCGCTGCCCACGCATCTTGCGTTCGAAGAGAGCCCGCACCTGGGCAATTTCGTCATCGCTCAATTGACCTTGGAGGCGTTGCTGGTATGTGGGCCGGCTGCTCGCCTCGCGCTCCCCAAACCAGCCGGCCAGCAACGTTGCGGTGATCTGCAGCTCGGCGGCTTGCTGCTCGACGGTGACGCGCACATCGGCCAACGCGGCCTCTTCGGCGGCAGCTTGCAGGTCGCCGGCATCCCAATTGACCCGTGGGTTATGCGGGTCTTCGTAGATCGCCTCTTCGGCGGCCTCCACCCTGCCGGCAAGGTCAGCTCCCAGCGTGGACAGGTCTACCAGGCGATAGAGTCGCGGCGTGTATTTGGCAATGACGTCGGCCAAGCTGATTCGCCCGCCGGACACGAGGAGGGCCGCGATCATGCGAAACAGCGCCGCTTTGTCCCCGCGTCCCAGCAAGGCATTGCGACCGATAACCGCATCGAACGCGAGATCAGGGGGGTGTTCGGCAAGAAGCCCGGGCAGGGCCGTCAGATCGCCCTGCAAAATCATGGGCCGCTGCAGTTCGGGCAGTCGGTTCGCCATTTCGCGCATAGCGCCGACTTCCTGCGCAGTGTGCGCCAGTGCCCAGACACCCCCTTCCGGGGTACGCCGGAGCGCTTCCCACGTCAAGAGCCCGCTGCCGGCGTGCAGATCGAGGAGGACGTGGTGGCGCTGGAGCTGCGCGCCCTCCAGCACGCGGTCTCGCGTCCGGCTCAAACGTTCACCGGCCTGGGAGATCACACGTTGCAGCCAGCGTTCGCTGGCCGGATCGGTCGGCCCAAAGGTCAGCACTTCCGGTGGAGCGCCCACATCGCCCTCAACCATGGCTGCCAGTTGGGCCTCGCGACGCCGTTGCACCTCCTCCCCGATGTGCGACTCGTAGCCTTGATTCCCCGGCTGGTAGAAGACCTGTCCTTGCAGACTGGCCGGCAGATATTGCTGGGCCACCCAATGATCGCGGTAGGCATGGGGGTAAATGTACCCCTTGCCGTGGCCAAAGCCGTCCTTGTCGCGACTGGCATCTTTCAGGTGGGTGGGCACCTCCCCCTCTCGTTCCTGTTCGACGACCGCCAGGGCATCGAAAAAGGCAAGGGTCGAGTTCGACTTGGGCGCGGTCGCCAGGTAGAGCGTCGCCTCGGCCAGATGGAAGCGGCCTTCGGGCAGGCCCACCCGGTCGAAGGCCTCCGCGCAGGCGTTGACCGTGCGGATGGCCTGGGGGTCGGCCAGGCCGACGTCTTCGCCGGCGAAAATGAGCATCCGGCGAAAGATAAAGCGGGGGTCTTCGCCGGCGTAGATCATCTTGGCCAGCCAATAGAGGGCCGCGTCCGGATCGGAGCCGCGCAGTGACTTGATGAAGGCGCTGATCGTATCGAAGTGGTAATCGCCCTCTTTGTCATAGAGCACAGCCCGCCGCTGGATCGATTCTTCGGCCACTTCCAGGCTGACGATGATCTGGCCCGCTTCATTGGGGACCGTCGTCTCCACGGCCAGCTCCAGCGCATTGAGCAAGGCCCGCGCGTCGCCGTTGGCCACGTTCACCAGATGGTCCAGCGCCTCCTTGCGAACGACGACCGGCAACGCACCGTAACCACGATCTGGGTCGTCCAGCGCTTGCTGTGCGATCTGGCGCAGGTCTCCTTCGCTCAGCGCTTTCAGTTGGAACACGCGGCTGCGACTGACCAGGGGACGGTTGACCGAGAAGTAGGGATTCTCGGTGGTAGCGCCGATGAACACGACCGTGCCATTCTCGACCCAGGGCAACAGTGCATCTTGCTGCGCTTTGTTCCAGCGGTGTACCTCGTCCAGGAAGAGGGTGGTACGCTGGTTGTAGAGCCGGCGGCGCTCCTGCGCTTCGGCGGTCACACGGCGGATGTCCCGCACGCCGGCGAGTACGGCGTTCAGGGTGGTGAAGTGTGCGCGGGTGGTGTTGGCGATGACGCTGGCCAACGTCGTCTTGCCGGTGCCGGGCGGGCCGAAGAAGATCAGCGATGAAAGCTGGTCGGCCTGGATGGCACGGCGCAGCAGGCGGCCGGGTCCCACGATGTGTTCTTGGCCGATGAACTCGTCCAACGTGCGCGGACGCATGCGTGCCGCAAGGGGTGCTTCTTTCAGCATCCGTTCCTGCATGGCTTGATCAAAAAGGTCCGTCATCGTTCACCTCCATGCCCTACGCCTCATGCCGCCGCGCCAGTGAGGCCAGGAGCAGGAGGGCCAGCACACCCATAATGAGCAGGGCCAGAAATTTGTCCAGAGGCGAGGGGAGCAACAGGGCCAAAGCGCCCGCGCCGGCACAGATGGCGTAGTAAAGCAACACCACGCGCCGTTGCGATAGCCCGATGTCGTACAGACGATGGTGCAGATGACCGCGGTCGGCCTCCATCGGAGAAACGCCGCGCCGTATGCGGGTGATGATCAACCAGGCCACATCCAGAATGGGTACGCCGAGCACCAGCAATGCCGTGGCCAGTTTCGCGCCGGCCATGATCGAAAGTGCGCCGGCTGCAAAACCCAGGAAAAGGGATCCGGACGATCCCATGAAAATCCGTGCGGGATGAAAGTTGTAGGGCAGGAACCCCAGCGTGGCACCGAGCAGGGTGAGCGGCAACAGAGCTACGCTGTACTGCCCCAGCCGCCACATGTGCAGGAAGAGTACCAGGCAAATGATGGCCACGACCCCGTCGGCCAGCCCATCCAGCCCATCCAACCAGTTCACCGTGTTCATCATGCCCACCAGCCAGACCAGCGTGATCGCCAGAGTCACGGGCCAGGGGAACCAGATTTGCCGGCCGGTGAGCGGATTGGTCGTCACCTCGATGAACAGCAGAAAGCGCATGCCCACGAGGGCGATGACGATTTGCGCGGCAAGTTGTGTCCAGGGACCGAGCGCGCGTTTGTCGTCCCACAGCCCCACCAAAACGGCCAGGCTGCTTCCGAGCAGCAAGCCTTGCAAGCGGGTGATCTCGTTGGGATCATGCCGGGCCAGGGGGATAAAGAGACCAACTGCGACGGCCAGCAGGAAGGCAAGGTATAGGGCTATTCCGCCCAGACGAGGTATGGGGTGATCGTGAACGCGCCTCGGCACATCGGGAATATCAAGCACACCCCATCGCCGGGCCAATCGAGCGGTCAGGGGTGTGATCGTAAAGGCCGTGAGCCATGCTATCCCCCCCATCAGGCCAAAGGAGGCTAGCAGGCTCACATCAATGGAATCCGCGTTCGGCTTTGTCCTTGCAAGAGGGGCAGCGTGTTGCTTCGGGGACTACTTCCAGTCGTCCGGGATCTATGGGTTGGCCACAGTCCCGGCAGAAGCCGTACTGCCCGGTCTGTGCTCTGGTCAGCGCCGCCTCGACACGCGTCAATTTGTGTTCCAAGATTTGGATCGTGGCCAATGTTTTCTCCCGTTCAAACAGATCGGGGTCATATTCGTCGCCGTTGAACTCCACTTCGGAGCGCAACTCCTCACGCAGCCGCTCCAGCGTCTCCAAAGTTTCCCGACGTTCCCGCGTAAGCAATTTTTCAGGTGAAACGCCTTTCATTTTTCCGGTTTGCTCTCCCAGCCCTTCAGTCGTCAGTCGTCAGTCGTCAGATGTCAGATGTCAGTCGCCAGTCGCCAGTCGTCAGTCGTCAGTCGCCAGTCGCCAGTCGCCAGTCGCCAGTCGCCAGATGTCAGATGTCAGATGTCAGATGTCAGATGTCAGTCGCCAGTCGCCAGTCGTCAGATGGCAGTCGCCAGTCGTCAGTCGTCAGATGGCAGTCGTGAAAACGTGCCAACGTGCATCACGCAACACGCATTACGCAACACGCAACACGCATTACGTTTCACGCCGTTCATCATTCTGCATTTATCGTTTCAGAATCAGGCGGCTACTTTGGCATCGCTTTCAACGCATCATAAGCCAGACGCGTTATTGTCTGTGGATAGTTCGGCTCAGTGATGCACCAATAATACTGCTCGTCCTCGCGAGTCCAGTCTGGATTACAGACGTAGATCAGGTTCATCAAACCGATCCACGGTTTCCAGTGTTCACCGGCCCATTTATAGGCACGGACAAAGTAATCCGCCTGCTCTTCTTCGGAAACATGGTGCCAGTTGTATGGCGAATTGGGCCGGTCGTCTACAGTCCAGCCAAATTCCAGAACGGCGACCTGCGTGCCGGTATCACCATATTTTTCCATGACCGCCCGCAGGTCCTCCACGTGGCGGAAGGTGAACCACCGGCCATGGCCGTACACGTCGGGGTTGGCCATAACTTCGTCGCCGCTCATTTCCGGCGGGGCTTTGAATCCCGAGCCGTGGACGCCCAGCACATCGAAGTAGCCCTTGCTGCTGCCTCCCATGGCCTGGTACATTTTGTCAAGGTATTCGGTGTCATCCATGGCGATGGGCATAGGGCCGCCGGTCGGCGAAAGACCGGCGCTGATCACGGTGGTGTTGGGGTCGCCCTGCTTGATGGCTTGATAGGCCAGCTTCAAGAGCTTCGCGTATTCCACCGGATTGGGATTCTGGTCACACCATTCACGGGCCAGGTTCGGCTCGTTCCAGACTTCGTAGGCACGGATTTTGCCGCGGTATCGTGTGGCCATAGCCCGCAAGAAATCGGCGTAATCCTGGGCATTGGTGGGCGGTCCTTGCATGGAGCAACCCTGGCGTGCCCAATTGGGCTGGCTATCCACGCGGGCCAGGATGTCCAGGCCAAAACGGTCGTGGGCCATTTGCACGACCCTGTCGCTGATCGACCAGTCGTATTGCCCCTTCCCCGTGCCTTCCATCTCGCGCCACGGGAAACTCTGCTTGACCCAGCCGAAGCCGGCGTCCTTGATCAGATTGAGGTCCCGGTCGGCTGTCTCCGCGCGCCACCAGAGGAAGGCCTGCATGCCATATTCCGGCGACGCCATGCGGGTGGGCCACTGTACGGACCGGGACGCGGCCGGTTGTGTGGGAGCCGGCGCGGCTGTGGCCTGGGCCGGCGGCGGCGTGACCAGTCGTCCCGGAATGGTCAGTACCTGCCCCACGGAAATCAGGTTGGGGTCTTGGATACCATTTGCTTTGGCCAATTCGTCAACGCTCAGGCCAAACTTATTGGCGACGCTGAAGAGCGTGTCGCCGGCCTTGATGGTGTACGTGGCCGGCTTGGGCGGCAACGGTGTTGCGGTCGGCGGCCCCGCCGTGGGTGCAGTCTCGGCCACCGCAATCGTCGTCGTGCGCAGCTCCGGGGCCAGCGTAAACGTTGGCCTGGGTGCCTTCGTAGCGGTCGCCGAACGAGGCCGGTTGCCCGACCGGCCCCCGCACGCGGTCAATGCCAGCAGAAAGCCGGCGATGAGAAGCAATGTCAGTTTCTTGTTCATTTCGGCATGTTGGCCAGGGCAGCGTAGGTCTGCGTCGGTTGCCAGCCGTTGGTCACAATGCCCCACATGGCTTGCTCGGAGCCCGGTGCCACGACCTTGAAGTTGAGGTTCCAAAGGAACATCACGCCAACCCATCCCCAACTCTTAGCCATTTGATAGGCTTGTGCTGTCCAGCGAGCCTGCTCCTCCGGCGTGTTGTCCGAAGCGTATTCGTAATTTGCGACCGGTGACGCGGACGAAGCCCAGCCAAATTCGGTGGCCCAGACGCGTTTGCCGCTATCCCCATACTTGACCATGATGTTGCGGTACCCTTCCATCGTACCGCGGAAAACCCAACTGTGATGGTGATTGTCGGATGGGCCACGGAAGGCGGCGTTGGGGTCGCTCCAGGAGCGCCAGTCCGCATCGGGCGGCACGTTGTAGCCGCTGGGATGTGCGCCGATGGCGTCGGAGTAATTCTTCAGGCCGTGCTGGTACATCTGCTCCAGAAAGTTCATGTCGTCCACGGCACGGCCGCCCACATCTCCGGCCGGCGTGAGCGCGCCGCTGATGACGATGGCCGAGGAGCAATTGGCCTTGATGGAGGCATACGCACGCTTGAGCAGCTCGATGTAGCGGCCGGCGTCCAGCGGCTCACCGCCCCACTCATACCAAAGATTCTGCTCGTTCCAGACTTCGTAGGCCTGCACTTTGCCGCAATACCGCTTGGCGACCTGCCCCACGAAGTCGGCGTACGTTTGCGGATCTGCCGGGGGGCCATTCGCGCTGAAGTCGGTGTTCGGCGGGCGGGCCCACTTGGGGGCCTTGACGATGCTGAACATAACGTTGATGCCGTTGGCATTCATCGTGTTGGCGATGCGGTCCATCTCCCCCCATTGGATTTGTCCCCGGACCGATTCCACAACCTTCCACTCCACTTGTTGCTTGACCCAGTTGAACCCCAATCCCTTCACGGAACTGACAATCGGGTTCAGGTCCTGGTCCCACAGGTGGGCTTGGATGCCATACCCGAAGTTGGTGTTCCGGGGGGCCGGGGCGGGTGAGTTGCTGCTGCCGCCGGAGGCGGCAGCAACCTTGGGTTTCGGTTTCGGCGTAGCCGTGGGACGCGGTGTCGGTGTCGGCGGAATGGGCGTCGGTGTGGGCGAGGGGATCACCAAGGCCAGCTTGGAACCGGCCCCATAGGTCGTCGCGCCGTTGTCATCCGAAAGGGAGGCGCGTACGGTGTATTGGCCGTTGGACGAGGGGGCCGTCCAGGCGAAGGCCGGGTTTGCGACCGGCTTGACCTCGCCGGCGATCTGTTCCCCGGCGGCATTTTGCACACGCCACACCACGGCAAAGCGGCTTTCGAGCGGGGCCACCCCTTCCGCCTGGTATTGGGCGATCACTTTTGCCACCCGCGGATCGCTTTGCGCCACGTCCAGGAGCGACACGCCTCCAATATGGTATTGCGATAGCAGCCCCAATTTTCGTGAGAGCGTGGCGGCGTTTTGCAGCACGATGGTGTGCTCGCCATTACTGTCTCGATAATGGTGGATGCCAATTTGTGTTTGGGGGTCAAACGCAAACCCGCGCTGTTGACCCAGATCGGCCACATTCAACTGCACCGTTTGTCCAGGGTTGACCAACATGTCCCCCGATTGGTTGACGACACGCCCCACCGAAGCCAGGGCCTGGTCGTACGGTATGGGCCGGTAGATTCCGTTGGAGCGCTCGTAGCTCGCCGTGGGGATCAGGAAACGAAGCTTGTAGCGATCAACCTGACCGACGGCCCAAGAGAGCAGGGCTTCCATCTGGCCACCGGGGACGTAGGCCTGCGGGCTTTGCAGCGCAGGCACCACAATGTTGTCGGCAACCAGGCCGAGAGCCACCCAATCGTACGCGCCCGTTTCCCAGCGATCCTCGGCGATCTGTCGCGGGGGATCAACACGCACGGATAGTTTCTTGCTCTTTTCGTGCAGGGCCTTGGCCAATTCGGTGATGAAGGTGCTGAATTCGCCCCGCAATTCGGGATCGACCTGGCTGTAATCAACCTCGATACCCGGATATCCCCGCGTTGTCAGCAGGGTGACAATTTGGTCAATGTGGTGTTGCCATAGTTGGGCATCGATCAGCAAGTTGTCGGTCAGGTCGCTGCGCACCACGCCCTGTTGCATGTTGTGCAATACGGGGATCAATGCCGCATTCGGAACCGTCTGGTCGGGCGGCAGCGTGAATGATTCGCCAATGGACCCGTCACCCTGCAAGTAGAAAAGGCGCGGGTTCACCTCGGCCAGGGCGATGTTCTTGTTCAGTTTTACCGGAGCATTCAGTTCGGTCGTGGCCCGTGGTTTCAGCGCGGCGGTCTGCATGACGGCCACGGAGGAGGGGATGTAGGACAGGTCGCTTTCCAGAGTGTCGTCCTCCGGAATCAGTTTGTGGGGGATCCAGGCCCATTCTCGTCCGGTCCAGGAATATAGGTCCAGCGTTTTATACGGCTCACTATCGTTGGGAATGGGCACACTAAGATGTGCCTGGGCGGAAGCCTGGCCCCGCGTATAAATTTGGTACAACGGGCTTTTCACCGCCAGGTTTGGAGGCAAGTTCTGGGCTGCATCCAATACTTTTGGCTCGACATTGCCCTGCAAAAGGTCCAGACGCGGCACAGATACCATCTTGACCTTCACGTCCTTGCTGAGGGTTCCTGCTTTCAAGGAAAGTTGTGTGCCGTCAGGGTCGGCGATAGAGCCGCCATCACGGCTGATGTTGGTGTAGCCTGGCGCGATGACGCGGCCAGGAAGTGAGATTGGCGGCAATGCCAAAACCAACACAACTAGGAGTGCGAGCAGCCCGTTGATTAGCCAGGCTGATGCCCCCCCTTCAAGAACTGCTTCGATATTTTGTAAGTTCGTACTTGGTTGCTCACGCAGCACAGTACTCTGCTCCTTTCCCCTTTGCTCAAGAAGTTAACCAAGAAGTTCAACTTCTCTGAGAACTTCTTAACCAAGAAGTCTTAACCAAGAAGTTCAACTTCTCATAGAAGTTGAACTTCTAAGTACGCGCGCTATTCTAGCATAACTGGATTCTTTTGGCAAATATCTTCGTGACTTAGCCAATTGTTGCAAAAAAAGTAATTTACTGGTATAATAAGTAGACTATAAGGACACTAGAAACTTGCACATTCAATCATACAACGCCGTAGAGCAAGTTTGGGAACGAGGGCTGTGAGCCTCGATTCAACAGGGACATTGTCGAAGCAGGCATGGGAGGTCGTACACCGAACATGGGTATCCGAATAAGGGTTGTAGCATTCATGCTGTTCGTAGGTAGTGGCCTGTTGGTTGCGTGCGGCGGCGGACAGAGCACCCCTCCACCGGCGACCGGTCAAGCCGCCGCGACCGCGCCGCCGCCGACGAGTGCCCCCGTGGCTTCCCCAATCGCGACCGCAGCAACCGTAACGCAGACCGCCCCGGCCGGCGTGGTCGCCACGGTGAACGGCCAACCGATTTCCCAGACCGCCTTTGATCAGCAGATGGCCCAGGTACGCGCCTTCCTGGAGCAGCAGGGAACCGACTTGGAGTCGGACGAAGGCAAGCAAATCCTGGACCAGGACCGCCACCGGGCACTGGAGCAAATGATTGTTCAGGAATTGGTGCGCCAGGCCGCAGTACAATTGGGCATCGAAGTGACTGATGCCCAGCTTGAAGAATCGGTCCAAAAGGGTATCGAACAGGGCGGAGGCCGCGAGAAGCTGGATGCCTGGCTGGAACAGAACCAATTGACGTATGAGAATTACAAGGAGTTGATCCGCAGCGACCTGCTCGCCAATGCCGTTCGGCAGAAAGTGGTCGGCGATGTGCCGCAGACAGCCCGCCAGGTACACGCACGGCACATCCTGGTGAACTCGAAAGAAGAAGCCCTGGACATCCTGGCCAAGCTCAAGGCAGGCAGCGATTTTGCGGACCTAGCCAAGGAGAAGTCGCTGGATGTGGTCAGTCGTGAGAACGGCGGGGACCTGGGGTTCTTTCCGGCCGGCATCATGACCCCAGAATTCGAGAAGGCGGCATTTGCGCTGGAACCAAACGAAATCAGCGATGTTGTGCAAACCCCGTTTGGGTTCCATATTATTCAGGTGCTTGAGGTGGATCCGGCACGTGAGTTATCCCAAGACATGCAACAACGAATCGAGGACCAAACGTTCCGCAGGTGGCTGGCGGAACAGCGGGGCCAGGCTACAATCGAACGCTATTTACCCTAACCAGGGCTGAGCCAGAACTAAAAAGTCTAACCACAGATTGCGCAGATTTCTCAGATTATTCTTGGTTTTTTACTCTGTGTCATCCGTGAAATCTGTGGTTCATCTTCTTGCTT
>CAZFFM010000123.1:0-9888 GCA_964517425.1 uncultured Ardenticatenales bacterium
CTGACACCTGACACCTGACACCTGACACCTGACACCTGACACCTGACACCTGACGGAGGTAAACCATGACAACCGTGACCGATCCCGTATGCGGGATGAACATTGATCCCGCCGGCGCGGTAGCGAGCCGGGAAGTGGAGGGGCAAACGTACCACTTTTGCTCCGACAACTGTGTAACGCAGTTCGACGCCGACCCGCCGGCCTACACAGCGGGGCCGACCGAGCCGGAACCGCCACCGGCACCCGTTGTCGGCTCGGCGACCACCGGGGTCAACCCGGCGCTGGCCGGCCCTTTGCACGCGGAACTGCCTATCGTCAACCTGGACTGCGCCTCCTGCGTGCAGACCATCGAGCGGGTGCTGCAAGGGATGGAGGGCGTGCGGGAAGCCCACGTCAACTTCGCCACCGCCAAGGCCCATGTCGTCTACGACCCCGACCAGGTCTCCCTGGCCGATATGGAACAGGCCATCCGCAAGGCCGGCTACACGGTCGGCGGGGCGAGAACGCAGATCGGCATCAAAGACCTGCGCTGCGCCTCCTGCGTCACCTTCATCGAGGAGGCATTGCAGGCCACACCCGGCGTGCTGAAGGCATCGGTCAACGTGGCCACCCAACACGCGGACGTGGAGTACGTGCCGGGCGTAGCCACGCTGGCTACCCTGCGGCGGGCGGTCGAATCAACCGGCTACAAGACGGTCGCCCTGACCGCCGAAGTGCCGCCGGAAGACGCCGAACGGGCCGCGCGCCAGGCCGAGTACCGCGACTTGCGCAACCGCTTTGTTACCGCCAGTGTGTTGGCCACCATCGTTCTGCTGCTGACTTTTGGCAAGTTCATTCCCGGCCTGAAGGCGATCCCCACGCAGATCAACCTGATCGTCATGTTTGTGCTGACCACACCGGTCCTTTTCTGGGCCGGCAGCCGCTTCTTCATCGGCGCGTGGAGCGCATTCCGCCACCGCACGGCAGACATGAACACCCTGATCGCCCTGGGTACCGGTGCGGCTTACCTCTACTCCACGGTAGCCACGTTCTTGCCCTTCCTCTTGCCGGAGGGGTTGCGCGAAGTATACTTCGACACCACGGCCATCATCATCGCCCTGATCCTGCTGGGACAGGTGCTGGAAGCGCGAGCCAAAGGGGAAACGAACGAAGCAATCCGCAAGTTGATGGGTTTGCAGCCCAAGACGGCCCGTGTCGTACGGAACGGGGAAGAGGTAGACATCCCCATCGAGGAAGTGCTGGTCGGCGACATCGTCATCGTGCGACCGGGTGAGAAAGTGCCCGTGGACGGCATCGTCGTCGAGGGCCGCTCCACGCTGGACGAGAGCATGATCACCGGCGAATCGCTTCCGGTGAGCAAGGAAGCGGGTGACGAGGTCATCGGCGCGACGATCAACAAGACCGGCTCCTTCCGTTTCCAGGCCACGAAGGTGGGCAAGGACACCGCCCTGAGCCAGATCATCCAGTTGGTGCAACAGGCGCAGGGGACCAAAGCGCCGATCCAGCGGCTGGCCGATGTCATCTCCAGCTACTTCGTGCCCGTGGTCATGCTAATCGCCATCTGGAGTTTTGCCGTGTGGTTCGTCTTCGGGCCGCAGCCGCCGCTGCTCCACGCGCTGGTCACCGCGGTCACCGTGCTGATCATCGCCTGCCCCTGCGCGCTGGGCCTGGCCACACCGACCTCGATCATGGTGGGCACCGGCAAGGGAGCGGAGAACGGCATCTTGATCCGCTCGGCAGAGGCGCTGGAGACGGCACACAAGCTGGACGCCATCGTCCTGGACAAGACCGGCACGATCACCAAAGGCAAGCCCGAATTGACGGACGTTCTGATTGCGGATTTGGGATTGCGGATTTTGGATGAGGGTAGTGCAGGACAATCCAAAGAAGATCCGCAATCCCAAATCCTCTGGTTGGCAGCCAGCGTGGAAAAGGCATCGGAGCATCCGCTGGCCCAGGCGATCGTGGACGGCGCGAAGGCGCGAGGCATCACCCTGGCCGACCCGACCGACTTCGAAGCGATCCCCGGTCACGGGGTGCAGGCTACGGTCGAAGGCCACACGGTCGTCCTCGGCAACCCGAAGATGATGGACCAGATCGGCGCCAGCCTGAATGGGCTCGAAACACAGGGCCAGGCGCTGGCCGACGATGGCAAGACGCCGATGTATGTGGCGGTGGACGGCCAGGCGGCCGGCATCATCGCCGTGGCGGACACCGTCAAAGAAGACAGCCTGCAGGCCATCGCCCACCTCAAGGAGTTGGGGCTGGAGGTGGTGATGATCACCGGCGACAACCGGCGCACGGCAGAGGCTATCGCCCGTCAGGTGGGCGTGGATCGCGTGCTGGCCGAGGTGTTGCCGGAGGACAAGGCGCGCAACGTGCAAATGTTGCAGCAAGAGGGCAAGACGGTGGCCATGGTCGGCGACGGGATCAACGACGCGCCGGCGCTGGCCCAGGCTGATGTGGGACTGGCGATTGGCACCGGCACCGACGTGGCCATCGAAGCCAGCGACATCACCCTGATCAAAGGCAGCCTGACCGGTGTGGCCATCGCCATCGAGCTGAGCAAGGCGACCATGCGCAACATCAAGCAGAACCTGTTCGGCAGCTTCATCTACAACACGCTGGGCGTACCGATTGCGGCGGGCCTGCTGTACCCCTTCTTCGGCATCCTGCTCAGCCCGATCATCGCCAGCGCGGCCATGGCCATGAGCAGCGTAACCGTGGTCAGCAATGCCCTGCGGCTGCGCGGGTTCAAACCGACGGGGCGTTGAGCGAATTAGAAATGATGAATGTGGAATGATGGGCGGAGCAGGGAGTAGGGAGTAGGAAGTAGAGGAGTAGGGGGCGTCGAGCGGGGAGCGTGGGGCGTGGAGCGAATCGGGAACACGCACCCACGCACCACGTATTGCGCGCCACGCGTCACGCCAAAAAATCGCCACTCTAAAATCCGAAATCCAAAATCGAATGGGGAGAAACCATCATGTCAATTGCAGACATCAGTACCATCACAGGAGCCGCTATACTTTCTGCCCTGGTCATCTGGTACTTCTTCTTGTCGGAGAAGGAAGGGACCCAGCTAGCGGTGAGCAGCGGCGTACAGGAAGCGAACATCGTGGTCAAGGGAGGCTACACCCCCGACGTGCTGGTCGTCAAAGCCGGCCAGCCGGTGCGCCTGAACTTCAACCGGCAGGAGACCGCCTCCTGCTCGGAGATGGTGCTCTTTCCCGACTTCAACAAGAGCGCCAAGCTGCCACCGGGCGAGGACGTGACCATCGAGTTTACGCCGGAAGAGCCGGGCGAGTACGATTTCCAATGCCAGATGGGCATGTTGCACGGGAAGTTGATTGTGGAGTAGAAGCGTGGAGCGACTCTGGAACGATGAACGCAGAACGATGAACAGGGAGTAAGAAGTCGGGAGTAGGAAGTAGGGGGAGGACGTGGAGCATGAAGCGTGGAGCGGGGAGCGGGGAGCGTGGAGCGTGGAGCGTGAAGCGTCGAGTGTCGAGCGACGGAACACGCAGCACGTGAAACGTGAAAACGTGAAGACGTGAAACATGGAAACGTGCGAACGTTCAAACGCAACACGCAACACGCAACACGCAGCACGTGAAGACGTGCTAATGTGAACCCTGATATTCGAAAGGAGACAAAAGAATGGCTGCAAAAAACGTTGTTGTCTACACACAACCGGGTTGAATGTTCTGTGGCAAGGTGAAAGAGTTTCTTTCACAAAAGGGCGTCGCGTTCGTCGAGCGAGATGTGACGAAAGACGAGAAGGCCCTGGACGAGTTGGGAGCGCTGGGTGTGATGACCACGCCGGTGACGCTCATTGACGGCCAGATGGTCATCGGCTTCGACAAAGCGAAGCTGGAACAGCAGTTGGCGAGTTGAGGGGAGAAAATATCTGTGCTGCGCAAACTCTTCGGCCGCCGGGCCAAGAAGCTCATCATCTACACCCAACCGACCTGAGCGGACTGCCATGCCGCGAAGAGGTTCTTCGCTCAAAAGGGAATCGAGTATGACGAGCGGGACGTGACCACCGACGAGAAGTATATGAAGGAGCTGAAGAAGGTGATCGGCCGGTTCGCCACGCCGACGATCGTCATCGGCAAAGAGGTGCTGCTGGGATTCGCGCTCAACCGCCGGCGGATCGAGGAGTTGGTGGGGTGAAACAGAATGCATGCAAGGCCCTGGTGTCCACCAGAATCTGCCTCATCGCTCTTTTCCTTTGTTGTTGCCGTAGAGAAACCGGTCATGCTCGCGACCGATGGGCGTTCCGTCACCGCTTACCATGCCAATGATGTCGAAGAAAGGGTCTTGCGAAGCAGTCTGCTGTGTTCTAGCTCGAATCGATTCCGACACCCATTCTCGCAGAATGCCGGAGACACTTCGGTCTGTTTTGGAGGAAAGCTGACGCAGGTACTGATATTGCCAATCTTCCAATGATATTTGCGTTCTGTGCAGAGTCTTGCCCATGATGTAACACATCCTAGCAGCTTGTCGGAGAAGTCGCTTGCACACTCTAGAAACCCGGTTTTTGGTCGTTTACGAGAGTGTTTTTGCTGCAAGACAGTCCCTTTTCTGGCTTAAAAACCGGGTTTCTTGACCTCTCCGACAGACTGCTAGTATTGATGTATTACATCATACAGCACAGCGCTAAAATTGTCAAACAAGCTGTATCATTCGTGATCTCGAAAAATGATTCGCTTGCAGAAAGGGCTCGACGATGAAAATTCGTAAAGTAGTATGGTTACTTGTTCCACTTGCCCTGCTGCTTGCTGCCTGCGGCCCGCTGGGCTGGGGCGGGGCCCGCTTTGGGCGCTATCGCTCGAACGGGGAGCGGATCTACTTCACCGGCAACAGCGCCAACGGCCCCATCCGCTACAGCGGTGGGGTGTCTGGTGGGATGATGGGCGGGGGCATGATGGGCGGCGGGCAGCCGGCCTGTGCCGATTGCCACGGCTCGGACGGACGCGGCGGGCGGCACGTCATGCACATGACGATCATGGACGCTCCCGACATCCGCTGGTCCACACTCAGCGGGACCGAGCACGGCGGTGAGGAGATGGATCATCCGCCCTACGACACGGAAACGTTCAAACAAGCGGTGACCCAGGGGCTGGAGCCGGATGGCAAACGGCTGGACCCGGCCATGCCCCGCTGGCAGATGTCGGAAAAAGACCTGGATGACTTACTGGAATTCCTAAAAGGCCTAAAATGATGAAAGTCTCCACTGAAAAAAGGTGCTCTGAGGCCCGTCCTCGGGCCGATTCTCCGCACCCGAGGACGGGTGCTGGAGCTTTTTCAGTAGCGCCATGAAAGGATCGATCATGACAAAACCGCGTATTCGTATCGCTTCTATCTTGCTCTTTATCGCCGTTGCACTGGTTCTGGCTGCTTGCGGAACCGGCGGGGGCGCGGCCACCCCAGCGCCGGAGCAACCCCTGCAAACGCAGAAGGTGCCGGTGGATGGTGGGGGCAGCTACACCGACGTTGGTGCAGCCGGCCTGGCAGCTATGCTGAAAAGCAAAGATTTCCTGCTGGTCAACGTCCACATTCCCTACGCCGGCGAGATTGAGGGCACGGACATCTTCATCCCCTTTGACAAGATCGAAGAAAACCTGGACAAACTGCCGGCCGACAAGAGCGCCAAGCTCGTGGTCTACTGCCGCAGCGGGGGGATGAGCGCGATCTCCGCGCGTGCGCTGGTGAAACTGGGCTACACCAACGTCTGGAACCTGGACGGCGGGATGAACGCCTGGAAAGCGGCCGGCTACACCTTGCTGGACAAAGGCCGCTGATGCCTATCTCCCCTCGCCCCTGACCGGAGCAAGAGGATGATGTGTCGGGCAAGGATAAGAAATCCGTGCGCAGCGCCGGAACGGGGGTCCCGGCGCTATACGGCGGCGGCAGGATACAGAACCCCCTCCTCTGGCTCCTCCCCCTTCCCCGGGGAAGGGGAACAAAGATGAGGGATGTTGTGCGGCGCGCGCGAAGCGCGCGCCGCACAACATCCTCAATTCACCTCCTCTCCCCCCGACCACGAGGGGAGAGGAGGGCATTTTCGTAGCGGACATGGAAGTCACAATTGAAAGCACAAAACGTACTCATCGATTTTATACTGAAGGAATGGATCCTGATCGCTTCCGGCGTTGGCTTTGTACTGACCTCAGCTTATGCGGGGCATTTCCCGGCCTATTCCGTTCGGGAAATGCAGGTTCTGTTCATCTTGTTCGTGCTTTTTGTTGCCGTCGAGGGGCTTCGGCGCAGTGGACTCATATCGGGATTCTCCCAGAACATTGAGACGGGAAAAGTCGTACCCTTAAAATTGGTTCTGGCGACGTTCTTCCTCTCAATGGTGGTTACAAATGATGTTGCCCTGATTGTCGTCGTTCCGCTCACCCTGGCGCTCAACGTCAATCGAAAGGACATCCTGGTTATCTTGGAAGCGTTAGCGGCCAATGCAGGCTCGGCATTAACACCCTTCGGGAATCCGCAAAACCTTTTTATCTATTGGTTTTATGGTTTACATCCGGTGGAGTTTGTCGCAGCGATCACTCCATTTTCCTTCGTTTTTCTTGCCGTTTTGGTTGTTTCGTCGTTTGCCGTTAAGACAAGAAGGGGGGTACAAGCTCTGAGAGCGGCGAGTAGGGTCGATCAATCTGCTTATGTGTATGGAGTATTGCTGATCGTGGTCCTATTAACTGTTCTCCATGTCTTACCCGTCCTGGCTGGTTCTTTGGTGGTCATTTATGCACTTTTGCTTGATCGGAAAACTCTTCGTGTTGACTATGCACTCTTGTTCAGTTTCTTCTTCCTTTTCGGCCTTGCCGAGAACATGAAGGGCATACTGGCATCCGAGATGAGACATGCCGGCCACGTATTCCTGTTGTCCGCCCTTTCCAGCCAGATTATGAGCAATGTGCCGACGACCCTATTGTTTGCCAAGTTCACGACAAATTGGAGGGCGCTGCTTTGGGGGACGAACGTTGGAGGGTTTGGCAGCTTGTTCGGATCGCTGGCAAATCTGATCGCATATAAGCTCTATGTCGCGCACGACGATACGAACAATCCCGCATTGTTCACGGCAAAATCCCTTGGAATGGGATATGTGGCTTTCTTTCTAGCCATAGGACTGTATTTTGCTTTATGGGGGCTTCGATGAACCACGTTCTTTGGGGAAGCTGCTGTGAGCGGGAGGTGGTGTGAAAGGCGTGAAGCAAGAGTTTCCTGTACGGAGGGATGAACGCCTGGAAAGCGGCCGGCTACACGCTGCTGAACAAAGGCCGCTGATGCCTGCGGACGAGCCGTGGCGGGTGCGAACCTGGTATGGGTTGCCCGTTGAGATCCTCGTCGAGGGTGACTACTGGCACAAGGTGCGAGTAGGAGTGATCTCGCTGCCCCACCCACCTTTGGTCAATCTGCTCGTCCGGCGCGGATTGCCTCGCGCTGCCCGTGAACGGCTGAGCTATTGGCACGAGTTGGGACACGTGCAAGTGTTGCCGCTGGCCCTGGCCCACGCCGTGTGGTTGTGGCGACGGCGTGGCCGGAGAGAACAGAGCCGGTCGTGGGCCGGCCGGGTGGCACATCTCGCCGGCGCCGTCATCGCGCACGAGGTGGCCTGGGAGTTGGCAGCCGAGGGCTACGTGGCAGCCAGGACGTGGCCGGAGTATGGGCAACTGTATCGCAAGCACCCCAAGCCGTTCTTGACCTTCTGGGGCATTGGCATGGCCGTGCTCGCCCTGCTTGGTTTGGCCGGTTCCAGAGGTGCGTTTCGGAAGAGATAGGACACAGGTTTTCACAGATCAGCACAGATAAGGAAGAAACTAAAATGAAACAAACGATCAAACGTGCACAGAGAAATGAAGAGCCCCACCTGGTTCCGCGACCGGTTCCCGAACAGCCCGGCGTGGTACGGGTGGACACAACCTGGGGAACCATTGAACCGATGCAAGTAGCCGAAGGCGTGCGCACAGTCGGCGAGCTGGAGGTCATCGAGCACGTGGAACAGGACTTGCCGGTGGTTGATTCCCGCACGACCGACTTCTTTGTCGAATGCACCATTCCTGGCGCTATCAACATCCCCTACCCGGAAGCCGTGAGCCGCATGGACGAACTCGATCCGACCCGGCCGACGATTTTCTTCTGCAACGGCCCTCAATGCGGGCAATCGCCTGCCGCGATACGTGCCTTGCTCGAAGCGGGCTACCCTCCAGACAAGATTCTCTACTATCGCGGCGGCCTGCACGACTGGCTGACCCTGGGGCTGCCGGTGGGGCCCGGTGGAAATGATGAGGATGGGGGAACATCTTGATCCCGGAGCAGGATCGGCAATTTCCACCGAATGGTATACACAACCATTTGACTTATCGAGTCGGGCTGGGCAGCGTGAACGAAATATGCGGAAGGGAATAGCATGAGCGAACAGAAAGAGACGATTTTGGTCACAGGCACGAGCGGGAGGATTGGCTACCCGGTGGCGAAGCGGTTGGCGGAATCCTATAACGTCGTCGGCTTTGACCGCCGCGCCCCCTCACATCCCCCCCCCAGCGCCGAGTGTTTGTACGTGGACCTGACTTCCGAAGAAAGCGTGCGCCGTGGATTGCAGGCTATCCGCGATCTACACGGCAATCACATCGTCTCGGTGATTCACCTGGCTGCCTACTACGATTTCTCCGGCGCGCCAAGCCCGTTGTACGATCGGGTCACTGTGGAGGGCACGGCACGCCTGCTGCGGATGTTGCAGGATTTTGAAGTCGAGCAGTTCATCTTTTCGAGCACTGAATTGGTGCATGCACCTTCCAGACCTGGGCAGCGCATCAATGAAGATTCGCCACTACAACCCGCATGGCCCTACCCAGAGTCGAAGGTCAAGACCGAGCAAGTGATCCACACCGAACGTGGGAACATCCCGACGGTGATCCTGCGCATCGCCGGCGTATATGACGACTTGTGCGATTCGATCCCGTTGGCGCAACAGATTCAGCGCATTTATGAGCACGACATTACCGCCTACCTGTTTCCTGGCGACATCTCTACTGGTCGCCAGGCGTTCGTGCATAACGAAGACGTGGTCGACGCGATATTGCTCGCGGTCGCCCGTCGCAAGGAACTGTCACCCGAGATGGTGCTACTCATCGGCGAGCCCGAAACGTTGAGTTACGATGAACTCCAGCGCACCTGCGGACAGCTCATCCACGGGGTGACCTGGAAAACGTACTCGCTCCCCAAATCACTGGCCAAAGTGGCCGCCTGGGCACAGGAGAAACTGCCCCTGAACCGGCCCCCTTTCATCAAACCGTGGATGATCGACCTGGCCGATGACAATTTTGAGGTCGACATCACGCGCGCCCGCGCGATCCTGGGATGGGAACCGAAGCACTTGCTGCGTGACGCCTTGCCGGGAATGGTGTTGGCGCTTAAAGCTGACCCGTTTGCATGGTACCGCGAGAACAATCTCAAGCCCCCGCTGTGGTTACAAGAACTGGCACCGGCGGGCGACTCGATAAAAGAGGCTGAACCCCACGAATTGATGCGGTTGGACGAAGATGTGCAACGCACGATCTCGCCATCCACACCGATGCCGTCATCCGAGCCACCGGGGCACGAGAACATGAACATGGGCGATGCGCATGTAGAAAGCCACGGCTCGATGGATATGGGCATGAACGAGCCCAGTGCGTGGGAGGCCGAATCCCACGCCAAAGAGCTGCAACTCGAACGACTGCGCGCGCAGCAGACCCAGTTGGCGCAAGCGTACGAACGCGAAGTAGCCGCGCAGAAAAAAGAGGATGCCCTGGCGCATGAGCTGATGGAGCGCGACCCGCGTGGGCACATCGAGATGATGAAGATGGAGCAAAAGCACCGGCAGTTGGCGCTCGAACT
>CAZFFM010000124.1:0-9801 GCA_964517425.1 uncultured Ardenticatenales bacterium
AAGCGAGCGTGTTGCGCAGGAAGATGTCGGCGTACGCGCCCAGGCTAACCACGCCTTCCTGGATGCGTGCCCCGCCGGAATCGTTCAGCCCGATGACCGGTGCGCCATTCTTCATGGCCATGTCCATCACCTTGCAGATTTTCTCGGAGTGGGCCTTGCCCAGCGACCCACCGAAGACGGTGAAATCCTGGCTGAAGACATACGTCAGCCGGCCTTCGATGGTGCCATAACCGGTGATGACGCCATCTCCCAGGATTTTGTTTTGCTCCATGCCGAAGTCGGTGCAGCGATGGGTGACGAACATGTCCAGTTCCTGGAAACTGTTGTCGTCGAGCAGCAGTTCCAGCCGTTCGCGGGCCGTGAGCTTGCCCTGGTCGTGCTGACGTTTGATTCGTGCTTCACCTCCGCCCAGTTGGGCTTTGGCCCTAAGCTCTCGCAGTTCGGCAGTTTTGGGGTCTACTTCAGTCATATTCTCCTCGCTTTCGTATGTGATTGCTAGTTTTCGTGGCTTGGTAACCTCTCTAGAATCTGTCTGGCCTCAGCAACGAAATCTTCGGCCTCGGCGATAGAGCGCTGGGCTTCCTCAATGGTAGCTCTCTTTCGGACTTCATAATCGCATAACTGGCGTAAAGTTTGCGCTTTTGCCAGGGTCTTACCGTACCTTTTGTCTGCAAGCCCAACTTTGCGAAACGTTTTCCAAACAACGTGACTACGCCCTTGTGTTTGTGTGGGTCTTCTCCAACAGCAAGCAACAATGCCTTGCTGGCATAGAACATGGCGTAATAAGCTCGCGACACCGCGTCGTCGTAGTGCCCATCCGCGATCAGGTCTGCTGCTACGACAAGTTTGTCCTTGGCGATGTTCATGCGGGCATTGATTCTCTCCAATTTCTCTTTGTCCATAGAGAAACCCCTTCCCCTTGTACATTCTCCATTAACGGAGACCACTGCTGATACTCTCTAAGGCTTATCAGAGTTGGTGAGATGTAAACGTCATACTCCAGCAAAATATCAAGGCTATGTGCCGTCAGGTCTTCCCACACCGGATTGCCGTAGCCTACCAGATAGACGTCATTTTTGTCGGGAAGGTACTCCCTGTTGAGCACCACCAACAGGTCTATATCAGAATCGGGTGCAGCCTCACCTCGTGCATGAGAGCCAAAGAGTACCAGGGCTTCCACCTGATCGCCATAGCGGGACAGGGTGTATTCCGCGTACGCCCGCAAGGCTCGACGTTCGACATCGCCCAGGCCGGGTAGAGTATGCAACGCGTCCGTCATGGTGCGCTCTGCCAGTCGAGCAGGTACTCAAACGTTGTGCCCATGGTGATATAGTTTGACGGCCAACCGAAAATACCGACGCGGTTCACAATGTTCGTGCGATCCCAGATGATCGTGTTCCGCAATTCGTAGCCCCGTTTGCGTAGTTCTTCGATAAGCGAAACGTGTATGGTGATTCTTTTGTTTTCCCACCACATATCGGGTACATTGATCACACAATGGGCTTTCGGCTTCAGGAGGGGTAAGAGCCGCGCAAAAATGTCGCCCATTGCTGTCGTGTACGTTTCAATGGACATGGTTCCCAAATCGCGTGGGTCTTGTGAGTATTGTTCTACTTTGCCGTATTGCTCGCCCTTGCGTTTGTCGCCCCTGCGCGACTTATTCTTGCGTTTTCGATTGAGCAAATTTGCATACGGAGGAGAGGTCCAAATCAGGCTCACAGTTTCTGGCTCTATGTACTGGTCAATCGCAAGAGCGTCGTCGCATACGGCAATTTGTTGCGCCTGGTTGAAAAAATTGTCGTTCAACAAGCGCCTCTCGCAGACCTCGATGTACCTTTCCTGAAGATCGAACCCGATGGCATTGCGGTTCAAATCTCTCGCCGCCACCAACGTGGTGCCGCTACCGACAAAGGGGTCGAGTACAAATTCCCCTTCGTGGGTGAACAGCTCAATCACCCGCTTGGCCAGGGAGATCGGGAAAGTTGCCGGGTGCAGCTTTTTGTCCCGAATATCGCGTCCCTCGTAATTGAATTGCCAGACCCCGATTTGGCTCTTGATCCACGCCTTAGCAGTCATGCAGTTCAGGTGGTTGGGTTTGCAGGCGCAAGTCTTTTCATGCCCGATGGGAATCTTGGTTCGATAGACCTCACTGGCCTCATTTATGGTGAGGGGCAGGTCGGTTACACCTTTTACGTCAACTGTCATCGTCACTCCTCTTTGCCGTGATGGAAATACCGTCGCTGTTATGCTGCTACCTTCAGAGCGCGAACATCCTTGTCTATGCAGTGTGTCTTCTGTCGCCAGCATTTATCTCAGTCCGCTCACGTCGCAATCTAACTCTTTCCGTTTCCCAACAACCGCACCGGCACACCGCCGGCAAACGCGCCGGCCGGCACATCCTTGTTGACCAGGCTCATCGCCGAGACGGTAACTCCGTCGCCGACCATTCTTGGCCCGTGAATAGAACTATCTGTGCTCAAGCAGTTCCCCTACCGTGAGACCAATATCCCGGGCAATCTGGCGCAGGAGAATCGGGGATATGTCTCGCCCCTGATGAATGGGCACTGTTGTACCCCGACCATCAGGGTGCCGGTATTGCTTATGTGATCCCCTCTGGCGCACTTCTTCAAAGCCCAGCTTCTTCAAAAGCGCGATGACTTCTCTCGGTTTCAGAACGGGGGTCTTGCCCATGTTCAAGCAACAGCTACCGATTGTGTACCGACAAATTCACCCTCTAACGCCGGTTCACCCTCTTCAAGCAGCATTTCGATGACTTCGTGCAGATTCCTCTGCAATTCATCGAGCGTTTCCGCTTGCGAGTGCGCACCGGGGAATCCCGGAACATACCCCACGTATAGACCCGTGTCTAGGCACTTTTCTACCACTGCAGTAAACGTCTTCATAGCTACCTCCGCCGATATCCAATCACTCGTCAGGCTCGCAACAATCGCACCGGCACCCCGCCGGCGAACGCGCCGGCCGGCACGTCCTTGTTGACCAGGCTCATCGCCGAGACGGTAGCTCCGTCGCCGATGACCACGCCCGGCAAAATCGTGCAGCCGGCGCCGATGCTCACGTCCCGCCCGATGACCACCGGCCCCTTGCGCCACTCCCGCACCATGAACTCGTGGGCCAGGATCACCGTGTTGTAGCCGACGATGCTGTTATCCCCAATCGCGATCTCCTCCGGGAAGAAAATGTCCACCATGCTCATCAGACCCATGGAGACGTGCGCACCGACTTTCATGCCGGTCTGCCGGTAGAGCACGTTCTTCAGCGACAGGGAGGGCAGCGTGCGGCAGGCATAGATGATGGCAAAGTTGAAACTCACCCGCAGCGGGTTGAGAATCTGCGCCCAATATTGCAGCGAGTTCTTCGGCCCCGCGACCGGGTGAATCTCCAGCCGTGCCTTGCGCGTTTCGCTGGTGCCCAGTTTCATTGTCAACACAACGCTGTTTCTAAAAGGGAATTTCCATCACATCAGTGATAAAATTACGTGCCAAGGCCTCAACCTTTTGTTCTTGAAATTCATCACGTCTAATACGGCAGATAAAAGTCTCCTCGTCGCGTGAGTAGGCTATTTCTCGAATGTTAGGGACTGGCGACGCTGTGATTGAGTCGAGCCTTTCATAATAGAAAGGTTCTTCCTCACGTGCGATGTGAACTGTAACATTATCTGAATCCGAAATCTTTCTCTTCATCATAGAACTCGCGTAGCCGAAAAAGAACAGATATCTGACATGCTGATCACCAACTGAGAAATCCATCTTGATAAACCAAGTCCTTTTTGCGGACTGTTCATGACGCAGACTTAAGTATTTTTCAAAATCGAGGATGTCGTAGCCTTTGAAGAAAATTTTGGTCAGACTGCCTTGTTCATTCAGTTGATCAACAACTTGCTTGAAGTAGCCTTTCATTAGCTCCATTGCGCTGCGCCAGACCTCGAACTGTCCTTGGATTATGCCAAGTTCTCGCTCTTCCACTCTTGCCATCAAGGAACGAGCCCACTCAAGGGTTTCTCGCTGTTCTGAAACAGCCTGCTCATACTGATCCAAGCTCTCCGAAACAGAATCGCATAGAAGGGAAATGAATGGTGTTAGGTCAGAGCTTTGGCTTTCCTCTAACGCATCGTAGTAACGTTGCCTATCATCTCTCGTAATAATCGAAATAGGGTAACCATAACGCATTAGGATTAGATTCATGAGGATGCGTGCAGTACGTCCATTTCCGTCAGCAAATGGATGAATATAAACGAACCACGAATGCGCCACGGCAGCCAGGATTACAGGATCAACCGACAAAGACGTTCCCGGTGCGGACGTGCTCTTTACCCATTTCTCGAAAACCTCCAACTTACCAGGCACATGCAGATAGGGTGGTGGTTTGAAGCCCGACCCCGTGATTTGTACGTCACCTTGTCGATATTTCCCAGCGTTTTCGCGGTCAGTATCTTTCATTATTGCCTGGTGTATCTGGCGAATGTCATGCATCGTAATGGGCTCGTCTGTTCTTGTCGCAAGACTTTCAAAGAAATCCAGCGCATGTGATAGGTTCTTTGCTTCTAATGAATCACGGAGAGGCTTACCACTAATTGTCAATCCCTGTTCCACAACCAGTTCCGTTTCACCGTAACTTAGACGACTGCCCTCAATTGCAATTGAGTGGTGGATGTTCTTAATACGAAAGAACTTCCTGATATGTTTAAGGGCCTCTGGAGACAGACGACCTGTTTCTCTCAGTTTCGATACGCGATCGTGTAGCAAAGATACGAGTTGCTCAATACTCCTGTCATAGCAATAGCTAGTTCCCTCTATATCGACATAATTCGCTTTCACGCTCTCCCCCTGTCCAAGTCCCTACTTCCCCCCCCCAACACACTCCGCGCGATGACCATACGTTGGATTTCGCTGGTGACCAGTCGCATTACCGATACTACCTTGCCACTTTCCTTTCCGTCTCTGGTACGAGATCCTCAAAGCAAGTCTTGCTCCAGTAAGATTTCCTCTACTTTGTTCAAGAAGGACAGTAATGGCTTTGGACCAAGTCCTTCAGGAAGATGAATGTGCTGCTGAACGTCATTGTATGGATGGTAGTGCCACTCTCCCTTTTCACGATCCATCCCAAAAATGCGACGGCTTCCTTCGATTAATGCAAAAAAGAGGTGTCCTGTGATCTCACCGATGAATGCTTGAACAAACAAGCCTTTGTGAATGTACAGTCGAACAGTCAAGGTAAGATCGGTGCGTTCAAACACCTCGATTTCCTGTATGAACCAGAATTCATCCAGGGCTTCCTGCGCAGCAAACAGTAGATCAGTTGTCTTTCGCATTCTGTAGGCTGTGCAGATCGTGCAGTTTACGCTTCATGGTTGTGATGCCGCCAACGGCTGTTTCCCAGTCCATCGCATCCTGCTCTACCTCCCAGGAGTATCCCTTCTGCTGGAGGACATCACTGCTAATGAACTCCTGAAAGCTCAATTGGTATTTCTGTTCCAGAGATCGGTTTGTGCGCTGGTATCGGGCCAGTCGTCGAAGATACTCCGATTCTAGCAGGTGGGATAATCTGTCATTCGCCGAAACATCTCCCAGTACCGGGTCATCTAACAGATTCACAAATTCTGGTGATAACATAATTGTCCCCTCCCGTCAAAAGGTGTCTACTTCCCCCCCAACACACTCCGCGCGATGACCATGCGTTGGATTTCGCTGGTGCCTTCGTAGATTTCGGTGATCTTGGCGTCGCGGAAGTATCGCTCGACCGGCAGCTCCTTGGAATAACCCATGCCCCCGTGGATCTGCACGGCCTGGGTGGCCACCCACATGGCCGTCTCGCTGGCGTAGAGCTTGGCCATCGAGGACTCGCGGGTGTAGCGCGCACCGCTTTGCTCGGCCCGCTCTTTGGTCAGTGCGGCGTTGTAGATCAGCAACCGTGACGCTTCGATGCGTGTGGCCATGTCGGCCAGCTTCCACTGGATGGCCTGGAAATCGGCAATCGCCTGGCCGAAGGCGTGCCGCTCCTTTGCGTAGGCGACCGATGCTTCGTAGGCCGCCTCGGCAATGCCCAACGCCTGCGAGGCGATGCCGATGCGCCCCTCGTCCAGCGTGGACATGGCGATCTTGAACCCTTCCCCCTCTTCGCCCAGGCGGTTCGCGACCGGCAAACGGTAGTCCTCGTACACACACTCGCAGGTGGCCGAGGCGCGGATACCGAGCTTGGGCTCCACCTTGCCGTGGGCAAAGCCGGCGCGGCCCGTCTCCACGATGAAGGCGGTAATGCCGTGGTGCTTCTTCTCCGGTGCCGTCATCGTAAAGAGCAGGATGTACTTCGCCACCGGCCCGCTGCTGACCCACGACTTGCGCCCGTTGATTACATACTCGTCACCGTCGCGCACGGCCCGCGAACGCATCGTGCCGGCATCAGAGCCGGACATCGGCTCGGTCAGCGAGTAGGCGCCGACTACCTCCCCGCTGGCAACCGGAATCAGGTACTTTTGCTTTTGTTTCTCTGTGCCATACTTGTACAACGCATGACAGAAAAGAGAATTGTTCACCGACATGATCGTGCCGTGTGCCGCGTCCGCTTTGGAAATCTCTTCCATAGCCAGCACGTAGCAGAGTGTGTCCAGTCCCCCACCGCCATATTCCGGCGGGATTTCAATGCCCATCAGCCCCAACTCGCCCATCTTGCGGATGGTTTCGGCCGGAAACTCTCCACTCTCATCGTGCTGTGCAGCGATGGGCACAATTTCGTTTTGCGCGAAGTCGCGCGCCAGGTCGCGAATCATTCGTTGTTCTTCAGTTAGTGAAAAGTCCATCTCTTGGTCCTCCCTAACTTGGCACCTTATCAACGAGGTTCTCGTTTTCTAGCAGCGTGTCGGAGAAAGAATCATGGGACACAGATTTGCAGGATAAACACAGATTTTTCGATGATTTGGCCTGAAAATCTGTGTGTCTCTGTGAGAATCTGTGTCCTAAAAAGCGAAAGATAGCTCTCTCCGACAGCCTGCTAGGCAAGAAAATGAACCACAGATTGCACAGATTTCTCAGATTATTCTTGCTTTTTCAATCCGTGTAATCTGTGGCAGGTCTTTTTGGGTTCTGATATAGCCAGATTAAATGCGTTGCGTATAAACAATCCCCCGACAACACGCAATACGCAACACGCATCACGCATCCCCCAACTCCGCCAGGGCCGCGTCCAGCGCGTACTCGTCGCCCGATACACGCTGCACGGTACAGCCGGCCTCGCGCAACTGCGTTTCGGTTTCTGCGGAGACGGCATCCGTGTCGCCGATAATCATCACCCGTTTCGCTTGGGTCGCGTCGTCTTGACGGTAGCCGAAGGTGGCTCCGAGACGCAGCAAATGCGGCAGCGTAATTGCGTACCGGGTTGCAGCCCCAGGCAAACTTGGGTCGCCAAATAACAGGTAATGAGCGATAGGCTTTGTTTGCGTCCCGCCTTCTGTGCCGCTCGTTGAACTGCCGGTAAAGTCAATCTGTACTTCGTTTGAGCCATCCAGCGTGATCGTCTCTCCCCACAAGCCCAGAGTGGGTACGGCCACGCGATACGAGCCGGCTTCTAAAGCGCTGAAGCGGTAGCTCTCGTCTTGCCCGACCTCCATCCGAGACACCTCAGCCTGGTCGCGTTCCAGGACGACCGAATGGTTCGCGCCACCCTTCACCTGGCCGTAGATGGCGCTATCGGCAAAGGGTACCTCTTCCTGCTGGAATTTTACAACCGCTTTGCCCCGACCGTCCAGGAAGACTTGCGTGGTGACGCCCAGGCCTACCGGTTCGATGGTGAAGGTGCCGGCCGGGAGGTAGTCTGCGACAGCGGCAAAAGGCCCCACTTCTGGTTTGGAGCCGGTACGCACGGTGACCCCTTCCCAATAGCTGGGGTAAATGCGCACGTCGGTTGGGGGCCTATCTATGACATGGACTTGCACCACAGACGCCTTGTCCTGGGTGGCTACCGGGCCATTGCTGTTTTCCGTGATGGTGGCTTTCCAGGTAAAGCGCGGGATCCGCAAGCGCACTTGGGTTGTCTTTGTACCCTCGACACGGACGTTATCCAGTGTTGCACTGGCAAAATCGGCTGCCTCGACCAGGTATGTGCCGGCCCAGAGGAAACTGAAAACAAACCGTTCGTCAGGGCCGACCTTCGTCCGGTCAACGGCGCGCCGCTCTTCTCCTGAGCGGGCATAGAGGTTGATGAACGTGCCGGTTCCATTGCGCGCAATGCCTTCGATCCGGCCCAGTTTGGGCGGAACCGTCAAATCTACGCGAGCGGGCATATCGCTGCCGACGGATACACCATCGCGTGCCACACCTGTTCCCGGCACTTCTACCCGGTATGTGCCCGGCAGCAATCCTTGCACCCGGTATTGTTCGTCGTTTCCCACGTAGGTGCTGGCAACGTACGTCCCGTTTGCATCCTGGCGGACGACGATGGCTTGCCGTTGACCCAGGGCTGCCCGGCCGGCGATGATACCGGTGCGGCCCCCCTGCGAAGCCGGCGTTCGTACCGGCCACGGAGCGCGATTCTTGATGGCCGAAACAATGGGAAGCTGTCCGCCGGTCCACAAATCAGAATACCAACTGTTGTTTTCCCACGCGCGTACGCCGCTACCCAACTTCCGATTTGCAATCAGCCACGGACAAACGCAGAAGTAATAAGCTGGCGCAACGGCAATATGCTCGAATGCGAACAGGTTGTATTCTTTATGCAGATCGCCGTCTATCGTCGGGTAGCGAGGATCCTGTGCGCGGCCCCAAACAGCGCCCCCTTCGGTAGTGAGTATAGGGACTTCGAAGCCGAACGTATCGACAAACATATCGTGATAGGATTGGTACTTCAGAAATCCGTTAGAGTCTTCGCGGAGGGTACGGCCGGGACTGCGCCATTGGCGTCTCTGTTTATTCATTTGTTCCACATCCGCCGGATCCAGGGCAAAATGGGCTTTCTCCTGGTCGGAAAGTGGTTGGCCGTTCTGGGCAACCGGGTCATACGGATAGTCCGGTGGATGGTTCAGGAAATAGTTGTGGATGGCGATCCAGGCTCCGGCGCGAAAAATGTCGCCCCCATTGCGTTCGGCCAGGTGTTGCAGGGCTTGGCGGAAGAAAACGACATCGTCAAAATGTCCTCCCGGAGCCAGGGCGGGAAACCCGGGGAGCGCACCCTGGCTTAGAACAAATTCGGCATCGGCAATCCAGTCTTCGACGACGCGGCGTGGCAGGTCGCCTTTTTCCCATTCGCCGGGTTGCCACTCCTCCTTCAGGTTCGGTTCGTTGTTTGTTTCGATGTATCGGACGCCCAACCGGGCAAAACGTTTCACACGCATTTGCTCTTCGCTCGATAGCCGGCCTGGGTTCGGCTGATGGCGATAGATACGGACGATCGGCATGATCTCGTGAGCGAGGAACAGTTCGGCAAGCCCTTCGCCGCCATCGTGAAGGATCTTCACCCATTTGATGTTCATGGCCAAAAGCTCTGGCAGCCACTTTTGTTGCACCTCAGCCAAGCCGATACCGGGAGGGACGACCGCGGCCCAATGGATTCCCAAGCCGGTGTCATGGGGAGGGCGAGGATAATCATTTAGTTCCATCTGGACCCCCTATGAATGAGCAATTGGCGGGTAGCCTCTATCCTCCGCATTATACCCTATTTTTCCCAAAAATGCCAACGGCCCTGGCATAAAGAGAATTAGTATGCTCAACAGTTAGATTCTTGTACACAAGGCAAGAAGCTGAACCACAGATTTCACGGATGACACAGATTGAAAAACCAAGAATAATCTGAGAA
>CAZFFM010000125.1:0-9775 GCA_964517425.1 uncultured Ardenticatenales bacterium
ACCAACCGCTCCAGCGTATCTACCGGCTTCTTCACTTTGTTTGGGGGAATCTTTACCTCTTCGAGCATCTTCTGTGCGTGCTCGGCGGCTACTTTGTCCAGGTTCTTCCAACTTACTTGCTCACCCATGTTTCACCTCCTGGCTGTCTATCTGACGCACCCGGCCAAAGCCGCGTGTGCCCATGCCGCCGATGCCCAGGTATTCAGCCCAGGCCAGCCCGGCGGCGACGACGTGACCGGCAGAAGACGACCACGTAGCCCCCAGGGGTTCCCCACCGTTATCTTTTTTGGTCTCCGTGTTGTACTTTTTCTCTGTCTTCGGGAAGCTACGCCGGTAATCATCCTCGACCGTGTCCAGCCAAAGAAAAGCGGCCCGAGGGATGGCTTCGTAGGTGAAAAGTGCGCCCTCTTCCGCTGCCCCCGTTTCCGGGTTGATGGCCACCGAGGTGCGCACCTCCAGGTTGCTGTTCACTACCTGTGAGAAGAGTTTGTCAGAGATAAGAACGACGCGCTCGTGCACCTGCTGGGGTACCTCTTGCGGCAGGCCGTTCAGGATCAGGTCGCCCTCCTTCTCCACCATCAGCCAGCCCAGGTTGAGGTGATCCTGGCCGGTGACGCCGCTCCATTTGGCTTTGTCATCGACTACCTCTTGATCCCCGATGCCAAAATCGGCCAGGGCAACGGGACTGGTGACCCATACCGGGCCGGCCATGGAGTAGACAGGGAAGAGCACGAGCCGCGCGTCGCCAATGGAGACGACACCGGAATGTGCCTTTTGGTCGCTACCTTCGCCTTTCACAAAGCCGAAGGTGTAGCAGATGGGGCAGGTGGGGCGGCCACAGTGGCCGCCCTGTCCGGCGCAATCGCGCTTGCCGTAGCGGTAGGCGGCGTACTGGCGCACCGCACCGCTAAGGCTGGTGCCGGGGATTTTGGGCAACCGCGTCCCCGGCTCGCGGACAATGCTGTTGTCCACTCTGCCCAAACTGGTGCCTCCCGTGCCGATGTGGACGGGGTCCAGGGTCATCAGGAGATGACGGCGAACCGTAAACAAATTCTTATCCTCGCTCATTGTTTTGCCTCCTTTTCAGTTTCTGGTTTCTGCTTCAATATCTGCATCTGCAACTCGATGACGTCGCTCAGCCAGCCGCGAGCGGCGTAGCCGGCCCACCTGTCCAGCCAGGTTCTCCTGTCATCGTCCCATGGTTTTCCTTTCCAATTGCTGTTGGCGAGGGCGTCGCGGCAGAATTGGCGAAACACCGGATCGTTCTCATCCACCGGCTTGTCGCCGGTATGCCACCCCTCTCGCTTGCCCTCAATGAACTCGCGCAAGGCGTGGATTTGTGTGCTGGTGAGAGAGGAAGAGAGGGCTTGCCAGATTTCATCCAGCACCTCCAATTCGTCCAGCAGGTAAGGGCGGGTAAGATGTCCTCGCCTATGGCCATGCTCATCATAGGCCACCTCGAAGCGACGGGCGGATGAATCGAGCCACACCCAGTCCAGTGTCGCGGGGGTGAAGTAAAGGGTGTCGCCTTCCTTCAGCTCGCCGGCATGGACGAGCCAGCATTCCTCCGTACCGCTTTCGGTGGGACGCAGCCCTCGGAAAACGTGCTTGCGGCCGGCGGGCAGCTTGCCGTTCTTGTCCGCTTGGACGAAGACATAGGGATACCAGGCATCGAGTGTGTCCCCGTCCCCCATGACCGCGGGAACGTACCAGGTCAATTGCCGGTCGTCCTGTTTTAGCTTCACTGCGTACCATTGAGCGAACTGCTGGGTACCATCGGCCAGCTCCTTTGCTGCCTCAGGCAAGTCGCCTTGTTGCAGCAGGACATCCTCCGTCACCTGCCAGGCACGTTCTTGTCCCAGGCTTTTCTGTCGCAACATGCGCCGGCCGGCATCCAGCACGGCCCGCAGGGGGGTGCGCCGGCCGGCGTAGACGATGCCCAGGTGGAGCGGCAAACGGTTGCGCACCTTGCCCATTTCGGTCTCGTACTTCTGCTTAATGGCCTGTACCACGTCCAGGGCCTTGTCCGCCGGCACCAGGGCCATGAAGGTGCGCGGCTCGGCCAGGATGGGGATGGCCGGGGTGTAGCGGTCGGGCAATGGTCGCACAGAGTTGATGTCGATTTTGCCCCACGCCTTGTTCTTGCCGCCGTAGCCAACCGGCTCTTCAATCGCTAGTGTCCCGTTCTCGATCGCTTGCTGCATTTCGTCGGCGCTCCACTCATGTAGACGCCGGATGTAATCTGTATCCTTCTCGCCATCCTTGCGTTTCGGCGGCTTCTTTCCCGACAATTTGGCCGCATAGGCCAGATTGTCACAGGTGATGAAACGGCTCCCATCCCAGACAACGCTCAGCTTGACGCTGCCGGGGAGGACAAGATCGTAGGATTGGTAGGAAGTGGGCGTTGCCGGGTTACCGTTTTCGTCGTAGGTGATTCCCTGAATCTTCAGGCGGGGGCCGGCCGAACCAATGATCTTGGCTGCCAGAGAATCCGTGGCGACTTCGGTCTCATCCGTGGCGACTTCGGTCTCATCCGTGGTGTTTTCGGTCTTATCCGTGGCGACTTCGGTCTTATCCGTGGGCAACACATCCCGCCAGAAGCGTTGCGTCGTCTCCCACACGCGACGGATGCGGGCGAAGGAGGGGTTTTGTACCATGTCATGGACTTCAATGCACTGTTCTACGGTAAAACAACTCTCGTAGAGAAACAACGTCTCAATCTTGCGACGACTGCCTTCGTCGGTTGTACGTAGCTTGTTAGCATCAATCACCTCAAAATTGACTCCCACAAGGGACACAATTCCAGATTTTGTATGCGGCTGCGTCAAGACAATAACGTACTCTTCTTCATCTCTGTAAATATCACATACTTCTATTTTGAGAGAGGGGAAGTCCCCCCTCATAAATCTGGAGGGACATGCAACGCCTTTCTCGCCTTTATACATTCCTGTGTCAGGGTACCATTGCCATTGTGTCTGAGGCGAACGTCCGATGGTTATTTGCTGTGGCAGGTTCCTGCCGGTCAGGTTCTCAATTCGTATCCATGGTGTAGGATCATCGAATTGTTTGTTTTGGTGATCCTTGTTCTTCGGATATATGATTGCCTGCGCAAATTTCTCTACGTCCCACCGCCCGGCCACCAGGGCCACACGTCCGTTATTGTCGGCTACTTCGTCGGTCCAGACCGTTTTGTTCAGGCCAGATATAGCCCAGTCTTTCGACACGCGGACACGCCGCGCCATGCAGAAGCGGCAGAGGCTCTGGCTTTCGGCTTTCCGAATGCCACAAGCAACGCAGATTTCCTTGCCATTTTGACTAGTAAACCAGGCAGTTGCTATCTGCCTCGCAGCAAATTCGGGTACCGAGGGAGGTTCTTGCACCGTGTCCAGAATGTACGTACCGACATAATCGCCGCCTTTATCTTTCGGGTGGCTGACCAGTAGTTTCGGAGAGAGTGTCACACTGAGTCGCACACCATCAATCTCACTCAGCGGTAGCAGCGTTTCGTAAATCTCCTGATAAAAGGCGGAGTTGGCGTCCAAGTCAGGGACGATGTACGCACTTCCGTTTTCATCTCGATAGACTTCAATAGCAGCCGGTATGCCTTCCAAAAAACGTCGGGTTTGCCTCAGAGATTCTTGAAGGAGACGGTAACGCGCACGCACATCGGCCATTGAAGAAGCTTTCCCCAGATACCACAAGCCATTTGTTCGCAACGTCAGGACACGCCAGTACAACAAATTGTTGTTTTCAGTTTGTGTCAAATCTTCATGGTCTACGGATCGTTGTTGCCACATCAACCCCACGACCTGGGTCACAAGGAAGGCAGCTCCTGTGTGTCCGATGTCCCACACCGTGACATCATTGAGAGGACGCCGCGTATCTGCAATTGCTTGCTCAAGCAGGGGACGCAGTTCACTGGCCATGTTGTCGTACGGGAAAGGCGTAGCGACAGGCAGGAGGTATTTGTGAATGACGAGTTCCACTTCCTTTTTCAGATCATCGATGTTCTTCTTGTTGGGAGCTTGGACTTCCCATCCGAAGGGTGTGGCACGGTACAAATCGCAAACATCCTCCTGCTGTTTGGTAGCAATGTCCTGCTTTTCCCCGCCGGACGCACCCCGATGAGCCCTGTTCATGAGGTGAGTCAGTCTAGAACCTTCGGGGAATATGAACTCAATACCGTATTTGGATACGTTGCCGACACTTTGTGGTTTATACCATGGCTCGCCGACACCCAAATACTCGATCAAATCCCCAGACACGTATGTTCGATCATCGAACGGAAAATCGAGTACAATTTTAGGGTTGGTGAGAGCATGTTCGGTGAGCGCATCTAGAACTCTTGAAGCAGATAATTGGTTCCAGTCAATCTTCCAGAAACTTACGTCTGCACGTACAGAAGGGTCTTGGGTATGCAACCCAACCAGCCCCAAGAAGTGCTGAAACAGGTAGTTCTGGTGCAGGCTATTCGTCAAGAATCTGCTGCTAACCTTGCCCAAGTTATGCAGTAGCGCACCTGTGGAGGCCAGCAGCAACGCGTCGCGGTGTTTCCTCAGCTTTTCCAGATCGTAACTCATGCCTCACCTCCTGCGGACAGTTTGGCGGCCAGGCTCCTGGCCGTGTCCTCAGCCAACTGGCTGAAGGACACAAACTCGACCCCCACGAAGCTCTGCGCCGGCTCCACAGCCTGGGCCTCCCACGCCGCCAGGGCAACCTCATAAGCTGCTCTGGCTTTCTGATAGTCAGCGTGCGCTCTGCGTGCTTTCATGTATTGCTTGCGCTGGGCATTTGTCGCCTTACGTTGCTTGCGCCACTTATTGGGCTTCAGGCTGAAGCCTTCATCCGGGAACTGTTGCAGAAATGCACGCAACGCCTCCGGCATGACCGGCTTTTGAGGGGGATCGGCCTGTTGCGTCGCTTCCAGCACATTGGTCTGGATGCGCCCGCCGCTCACCCGGTCATCCGCCAGGCCAAAGCCGCTGCTGGTCTTGGCCCCGAAGCCGTAGAGGGTGAACAGGGCCTGTAGCCCTTCAGCCAGCAGCGTCAGGTCCTCGGCGACCTGCCGGCAGGTTTCGGCCTCGTTGCCGGTGCGGTCGAAGGGGACGTAGAGCAGGGTGAAGGTGCCGCTGGTGCCGGCGGGGACGCATTCAAAGTAGATGGGCTGCTTGCCTGCACCGATGTCGCGCGGATGGGGGTTGATCACCTCCAGGCCGATCCGGTCGAAGTAGGTGGGGTAGAAGTGGAGGCGACCAGCGATGAATCCAGTATGCGTACAAAACATGCGCAATGCGCGGCGGTACCAGCGAGCCAGGTATTCACCTCCCACATTGTCCAAGTAGCTCTCGAAGCGACGGTCGTCTATCAAAACACTCTTTTCATTGCCGAACAAGCGGGTAATTTGAAGACGTTTTGCTACAAAGTTCTTGCGTCTTGAGCGTGCTTGACGCGTCTCCTCAGACAGCCCTTGCCACCAGGCTGCCAATTCCTGCATTATCGCCGCCCGCAGCGCACCTTTCCACTGGCTCGGGGCCACATAGGGGACTTTGAACACCCATTCTTTCTTCACTGGGTTGTCTATGATGTAGAAGTCGGTGTCATCCCTGCTGATGTAGGGCTTGCGCAGAGTGAAGATGAGCTGAAGGGAAAAGGCGTTGCGGGGGAGAATCGTGAGATCGGGCAAGGCGGAAGCAAGCTCAAGGGCATCCAACCATCGGCGTTGCTGCTTCAGGAAGGCGTCCGCCCGCCGGTCGAGCCAATATTTGAATCCGCCCGATTCTCGCTTTGTGCCCGTGCGGGCTTGTTCTTTATAGGCAGTGGCAATGGCCTGCGATAGCAACTGCATGCGCTGATAATCATCCTGAACCGTCGCTAATTCGGGCCAGGTGTGGGGAGGAGAAGATCGTTTTCCAGCCAGCCATTCCATGGCCCCGGCCTGGGGTACACTGTCTTGTAGCGCAAATGGATATTGAGCGTGAAATTCATACTTCATTTCTGGCCTCCTTGTGCAAGCAAATTCCAGGCGGCAATGAGAGGAGAAAAGACTTGCTGGAGAATATCCTCCGGGGCAATCTTGACCATCTTTTCCGTAAACCACACATGGGATTTCCCTACTTGTAAGGCAGTGATATAGGCATAAATTAGAGTTTTAGCACGCAAGATGTTCCACTGTGATTTTTCCATCATGGTAGGTATGCCTTCCGTTCCTATGTTATGGATAATCTCTGCTTGTACACCTTTTTTGCGAAAATAATCCGCGAGATAAGCCGGGGCCAATTTTTTAGCCCTGTTATTTTCATCAAACCATGCTTCTATGGCATTCGCCCCCATTTGATCAAGCAACTGGATGATATAGCCATCAAAATCACGGTTGCCACCTGGGCTTTCGGCCGTGGCAACGTGTAACACTACATCAACCTTATCGATCGACTTATCCTGAAAAAGATTATCATAGCCCGTTACAGAGTCAAACTTATCCCGTGCTATCTCATCGGCCACATCAGCAGGCGAGCCTTTCTGTTCCTGGTCGCAGATGAGTAAGATTCCACTCCAATCAGACGGAGGGCTTTCCCACGCACCATGCATCTCGCTAGGTTGCTTGAGCCAGGCCCCAATATTATTGCGATCCGAATCGCCCACCAGATCGGCTTGTGCCAGGATTCCTCTCTTGTGCAACTGATATACCGCGTACCATTCGGTTGGCCCTTCCGCGTAAACGGCGATTTGTTTCACCATAAGGTTTCATCCTCCTCAGATGGCTTCAATCGCCAACTCAGAGGTGATATATCAATCATTCCCGTATCAGCGTCACGCGCATCGAAACCAGAACGAAGCCACTCGTTGATTTCGGTTCCTTGAAAAAGCCGGATGTTAAGTTTCCCCGATTGGGCAAGCCCCAATGAGAATACTCTCAATGCATCTGGGGCCATTTCCGCATCATCCAACATTTTGCCTATCCAACCTAACACTTCGAGGCTTTGCGTTGAACAGAACAGTTGAATTGGTTTTTCATTGATAAGACTAACGATCTCTTTTAGCAACCTTCCCAGTGATTCCGGGTGCATAAACAACTCCGGATCCTCCCACAAAAACAATCCAGGATGTTCATCGTCCACACTTTCGACCAGGGCAATTAGTGACGCCAGTACTTTGAAGGCGTGGCGCGTGCCGTCGCCAAAGTGATCTACCGCCAGCCGCGTCTGTCCAGGGAATCGAATATAACCGCTTTCGCCCAGTTGTCCATCCGGAGCATCGTCAATCTCAATTTTCGCTCCTTCAAGGTGGGGGAAGACCCGTCCCAGGCTCTCCCGAATGCGCTCGCTCCAATCCCACGGCCTGTTCTTAGCCCATTGGGCAAAGCGTTCTGTAAAGTGCGCATTAGACATGTGAAAATCAAAGAACAACACATGCGATGGATCAGAAGGCGTTCCTTCTTCGGCCCAAACGGCCAGGTGATCGATTGGCTTGCTCTGTTCCCACTTGTAGACCCATCCTGGTTGCCACAGATAATGCCAACGCGACCTCTCCGGCTGAACTTTTTGCGTCTCGAACCAGGGCGGGATCATCTTCGGAGGGATGCCTTTCTGTTTCTCGATGCTGAATAACGCCACAACGCCAATATCCTTTTTATAGAAAACTATCTTATCTTTGACACCCGGTTCTGACAACGGAGCACCCAAGCGAAAATCATGCAGGGGATGGGTGATGGGCAAATCGGATAACGTGACTTCCAGTCCATGCTCAACGGTCAGGGTAATGGGAGGCTCTTTCCAGTACGCCTGTAGGCCATGCCGCCGGCGCAAACGGGGCGTTGGCTCCAGGCCAAGAAAGTCGTAGCGAAGCGGGGCTGTCGCCTCATAAACACCGTCGGGTACATTATCCAGGATGAGACTGCTGGGCCGACCACTGACACCGCCCAGATAGAGCATCTCCAAAATCGCTGTCTTACCGCTATTATTGGGACCGATGAGCAGGTTGACTTTCCCTAACTTATCCAATGCGCCTTCACGGATGCCGCGAAAGCGGTGGATTACCAATCGCTCGATCATTGCGTCGCCTCCAGGAATTGTTTTACTTCTGCAGTTGACCAGGACCGCCATGGGATGGGGGGAGAGGCCTCGAGTTTGCCCGGGACACCGATCACTTTACGCCACAGATCCAGGTCGCTGAACATCGCCCACACAGCTTTTGGTTGGTTCACTCCCTGCAACCAGGCGTGACCGCGCACCTCCCATGCGCTCTCAGTTTTGTACGCCCAGCTCACGGCCACTTTGCTACGCACGCGATCCGGCCGCAGCGTTCCGAAAAAATCGCGTGCGTCTCCCCAAGGCCTTTGCCAGCGATGAAAACGCCACTCGTTTTTCAGGGCCGGCGACAACGGAACGGTCGTATGCCCGCTTGCCAGCGGCCGGACTTTTGTCGCCACGCGCTCGATGCCTGGCGTCCGAGTCCACCACCCCGGTTTTTCCGGCTGAAAGCGATAGCGAAAGAAACCAAATTGGCGTAAGTCAGGCAGACTAGAATCATCTTTCGCATTCTCCATCTTCTTCCACTGCCAAGCATCTGCCCACGTCTTCGCTTCCCCCCGATTGACAATTTCCACCACTCCATATCCCAACTGGGGCTTTGCCCCCAGACATCCCCAGCGTTCCAGGAAAAGAAACAGGGCCGCCAGCAAGGAGAGCGTTTTGTTATCACCACTGAAACGCAGCGTGAACGTCCCCATCCTGCCCGGCGGCAGGTACCAGCCGCGCGTGCGGTCGGGGGGACGGACATTGAGCATGTCGGGAGGCGGATTCCAGGCCGGCTCCGTCTTATTCTCCACAACTTCCACTCGAAACCGCCGCCGCCATCCAGTAGCGCCGAAGATCTGGCACACGTCGCAGAGACCGTTGTTGGGCTTGTCCGAATCATAAATACACCCACCCTGGCTCGGATCGCACGCCTCACCCCCCAGCCCGCGCACGATGGCCTCGTACCACCACCGCAAGCTGCCGATGATGCCAGTCTCGTGGATGCGGTCCATCTTACCGGTCTCCACGCCACCGGTCCAGAGCGGCGTGAGGGTCTTTAGTTTGATCTCCATTTGTGTCATCTGTTTGGCTCCTTTCTTGGTTTGTCAGGCAGTTGTTGCCGGATAATAGCCACGGATTGTCGGAAAGGCACGGATTAGTGCGCCTTTCCGTTGCCCCTTCCTTCATACCACATCATACCCGTAGGATGATTGGCCTCAGCCTCGTGTCCTGGAAGTTGGCCAGGATGCCAAGAGGTGTGCGCAGCTGGCTCATCCAATCTTTTAGGTTGTGGATGCGCACGTTGTTAATGTCGCCAATCGCCACGGGAAAGACCAGGAGTTTGTCCTCTATCTGGAGATGGGCAAACTTGATTTTCGTAAGCGGCTTACCCTTGTAATATATCTGCATGCTCTTACGAGGAAGAACCTCGAGACCACGTAGGTCGTGTAGCTCACGGTAGCACGCGTTGCCATAGATGCGGTGCACAAATCCGGGGCCAAGCGTGCCAAATACTTCCATCAACCCGCCGATCACATCGAAAACAAGTTCCGGACACAGCAACTCTTCACTGTCTACAAAATGTTGTGGAGACTTCGTTTGCGGGATAGGCACCAACTTGTCGTTCGTCAGCACGCGGCGCTCAAACTCTGGCCTTGGTCCTCCAAAACGAAACAGCATCCCCACCTCCTTTCCCACCGTTTTCAAATACGATAATAGTTGCGCCAGGTGGATCGGCTTGATTTGCTCGGTCACCTTTAGCT
>CAZFFM010000126.1:0-9705 GCA_964517425.1 uncultured Ardenticatenales bacterium
GATTAGACGTGAATGCTCGAATGCCCTGCCGTGACGGGCTGAAGCCGTCACTGGCTGCGAGGGAAAGTCGCTGAAGCGACTGTCCGGCGGGAGTGCAGCCGCTTTTAGCGGCTTGGCCTCGCCACCAGTGCCGATTTCCAATCCGGCACGGGCCCCTTGTGGTGGAACTAGCATAAGACCTGAGTAGCAACGTGAAAGGAAAACAAATCTATGCGAGTCTTGCTCGCTAGCCCAGAATCGAAAGTCTGGTCCTCGCGGAAACACATTCCGCTGGGCTTGGGCTACCTGGCCTCGACGCTTCGTGAGGCCGGACACGAACCGGAAATCTACGACGCTGCCGTGGAAGATGTGCCCTTCCCGCAGGTACTCGCCACAGCCGAGCAAACGGGCCGGCCATACGGGCTGGTCGGCGTTACGGCCACCACGCCCCTGATCCACGAAGCCTGGGAAATGGCCGCCGAAGCCAAACGGCAGCACATCCCCACGATCCTCGGCGGCGCACACCTGACGATCATGCCCCTGGAATCGACGCAGCGGCCGGCGGTGGACTTCGTGGCCATCGGCGAAGCGGAGGACACGCTGCTGGAGCTGGTCACGGCGATGGAGAACGGCCATCGCTATGCCGACATCGCCGGCTTGCTCTGGAAACGGGAGGACGGCGAGGTCGTCCAGAACGCTCCCCGCCCCTTGCGTGATGACCTGGACAATATCCCCTTCCCGGCCCACGACCTGTTCAAGATCGACCGCTACACAAACCTGCAACCGTTGACCGACGGGCTGGACCCCCATGCCCGCTCCTTCACGATCATGACCAGCCGGGGCTGTCCCTACAAATGCAACTTCTGCTCCAAGCCGGTCACGGGCGACACCTGGCGTGCGCGCTCCGTGGACGACGTGATTGCCGAGTGGCGCTGGCTCGTTCGCGATCTGCACGCCACGGAGATCGGCGTTACCGATGACATCTGGAACCGCGACATGGACCGGGCCAAAGAAATCTGCCGGCGATTGGCAGCCGAGGGGTTGAACACGGTCCCCTGGGTGACGGTACACGGCATGAAGGTCAACCACACCGACCTCGAACTGTTCCGGCTGATGAAAGCGGCCGGCTGCAAGCGGGTGGGATTCGGCGTGGAAAGTGGCGACGAGTATATCTTGAAGCGCGTCATTCGCAAGGGCCAGACCGTGGACATGGTGCGGCGCTGCTTCCGCGACGCCAAGGCTGCAAAGTTACAGACGATGGGCTTTTTCATCTTCGGAATGCCGGAGGAAACAGAAGAGTCCATGGACAAGACCATCGAACTGGCCCTGGAGCTGGACCCGGACCTGGCCAACTTCATGATCGCTGCGCCCTTCCCTGGCACGCGTCTCTACGACCTGCTCGAAAAGCATGGCAACATCTTCAGCCACGATTGGCACGACTTCGCCATCCACGAGCAAAAGGCGCGCTTCGAGATCGGCGATGTGACTGCGGAACTGGTCGAGCGGAAGTGGCACGAGGCGTACCGGCGATTCTACTTGCGCCCCGGCCGCCTGGCCCGCCGGCTCTTTAGCTGGGACACCTGGCGCAATGCGCCGGCCCGTTTGCAAGACGCCCGCCGCTTCTTTTTGAATCGTCGCCACGGTACGGTAAAGACGGCTGCATGATCTCGCTCCTCCCCAAGCTACCGCTGTACTGGAGTTTCCATCGCTTCGGCTGGCCGAAGATGTTGCCCTTTAGCGTGGTCGTGAGCGTCAGTTTCCGGTGCAATAGCAAGTGCCGCACCTGCGATGTGTGGCGTAAGCCGAACGACGACCTGCGCGTGGACGAATGGCGGCAGGTGTTCCGCCATCTGGGCCATACGCCCTTCTACATCACCTTCACCGGCGGGGAGCCGACCCTGCGCGCCGACCTCGATGCGCTGGTCATTGCCGCTTACGAGGAATGCCGGCCCAAGGTGATCACCATTCCGACGAACGGTATCTTGACCAAACGGGTGCTGGCTCAGGTAGAGCACATCTGCGCGTCCTGCCCGAAAACGAGCATCGGTATCAACCTTTCGCTGGATGATGTGGGCGAGCGGCACGACGAGATCCGCAACGTGCCGGGGAACTGGGCACGAGCGATGGAGACGTGGGCCGGGCTGAAGGCGTTGCAAAAGCATCATAAGAACCTGGTGTTAAGCATTCACACGGTGGTCTCCAAATTCAACATCGCGCGCATTCGGGAGATCTACCCGCAACTACGTGCGCTGGAGCCCGATTCGTATATCACCGAGGTGGCCGAGGAGCGGGTGGAGCTGGCCACGATGGGGTGGGACATCACGCCGTTAGCGGAGCAGTACGCGCCGGTCGCCGACTTTTTGAGTGCCGAGGCGCGCCGGCAACCGGTGCACGGGTTGGCGCGGGTCACGCAGGCCTTCCGCGCACAGTACTACCAACTGGCCCGTCGTGTGTTGGCCGAGAATCGCCAGGTCATCCCCTGCCATGCCGGCTGGGCCAGTGCGCATTTCGCGCCGAACGGCGACGTCTGGTCCTGCTGCATCCGTGCCGAGCCGGTGGGCAACCTGCGCGAGACGGGCTACGACCTGCGACCGATCTGGTTCGAGCAGCAAGGCGAGTTGCGGGCGTTGCGACGCAGTATTGCGGCCGGCGAGTGCGCCTGTCCCATGGCAAATGCCAACTATGCCAATATGCTCTTGCACCCGCCGACGCTGGCGCGGGTGGCGGCAGAAGTGGCCTCCCATACGTAGTGCCTATAAGCGCCGCTGCGCTCGCCACCAAGGATGAAAAACGCGTGGCGCAACGGTCAATGATCAACGGTCAATTTTCAATGGGCGAGCGGTACGCAACACGCAATACGCAACACGCCCTGGAATGGGGATTCCAGGGCTACGTGATCTGACACTTGACACCTGACACCTGACACCTGACACGTTATTTTCTTAACGGTTCCGCCCTGTGTAGCAACCGGTAGGTTCTATATACATCTCTGGGGTCAGCACTCGTACCACAAATTGCCTAAACAATGACGAAAAAGACCAACCAATTTTTGTGTGCCTCTTGACCTACTGATGGATTTATGATATAATATAGAGCAGTCAAAGTACACGAAATAGTTTCAAGGAAAGGGTATACAAATGGCGACGAGAATTGACCTAGTTCAGGACGTTTTGCCGATCTCCGAGCTACGCCTGCGGGCTGCCCAGGTTATCAAGAAGATACAGAAGACACAGCGCCCATTGGTGATAACCCAGTACGGCCGGGCCGTCGCCGTGTTGTTGGACGTGAATCAGTTCCAGATGTTGCAAGACAAAATGGTTGAAATGGAAGAGCAACTTGCCTCCAAAAGGGGCCAGTGATCGGTTCTTACAGAAACTCGTTACTACCCGGGCCGGCTTCGGCAAGCAATGAATTGCCCGCCTATAATTGCGAAACCTGTTTCAACAGGTTGCTGTCGTGCTGGAATAGTGCGTTTTAACGCACTTCGCAGTCTCAGGCGGCGAATTCATTCGTCGCTCTTTTTATCCAAGCCAGAGGACATAGACACGATTGTTGTCCAGTGGCTCGGTTCGACATCCAGAAAGTTTTCCATGGCTCCGGAGCAACGACGATAGTTGCCTATGTGGTTTTTTCGTGAGCCTGGGGCATCGATTCCACATCTCTGTGGTAAGTACTGGATGGGAAGAGAACTGAACCCGACGCGAGTTAATGATTATCTTTATAGCGATAGACTATGCGCCCACGTTCCAGGTCGTACGGTGACAGCTCAATTCGCACTCGATCACCAAGCAACACACGAATATAGTACTTGCGCATCTTTCCAGAAAGGTAAGCCAACAATTGATGGCCGTCCTCAAGTTCTACGCGAAACATCGTGTTAGGCAATGCTTCGATAACCTTGCCATCCACTAATAGCTTTTCGTCTTCTTTCGCCATACTCTCTCCTTTGCACAACAATTGTTTTGAAAGTATTACAATCCCTTGAACCGCATATCACGCCTATTGTATCATGAAATGGGAGACATGACAAGAGCGCATGTAGGAGACACTAACCGCATCCAAAGAAAGCGATTATCCGCTCCCTTGTTGGGGCAATATGTTCTCTTTGTACTCGTTTCTGCGTTTTTGTTCATTCCCCCCCTCCCGCTGGTTCCGGTGCAAAAACGGCTTTCGACCGTTTCCGGGAAAACGCCGGAGTCGCCAGAGATTGTGGTATTGCACTTACAAGGTTCACCCTACCAGCTTGGGTATCAGCAAGGGACGCAATTGCGGAGCGACTTACGAGACCTTATTCCCAAACGTCTTCTCCGGTCAAGCGCAGCGCGAGGCTGGATGACCTATCCATTGCTGATGGCGTATGCACGCCGGGTTGAGGAATATCTGCCCCCGGATATTCGCCAGGAGATGCAAGGTCTGGCCGATGGAGCCGGCTTGCCGTATCACGAAATACTGGCCTGGAACCTGATGGAAAGTTATCTGGTCAGTACTGAAGTAAATCGCGGCGACCTGGAAAAACAACTCATTTTTGGCCTGCAGAAATCCCTCTCGCCGCCAGAAGCTCTCGGACTGAATGCAGAACGTTCAGCCGTGTCTCGTGCGATACCCCGGCAATTGCCGGTGGAAAACGATCGCAGCATGTCCGCCGATGTTTTGGCGAAGGGCATTGTGCTCCCAAAGGCCGGCATCGGTCTGGCAGCATGGGAAATTGCGGTCGCCGATCGGGAATTACGGCTGGGCACCCGCTTGTATCTCAACCCCGACGCCCCGTATGGGCCGAGACCGGTGATTCTTGTGTACCATCCCGAACACGGAATCCCGTTTTGGTCCCTTACTTGGCCGGGGCATGTGGGTACCATTGCCGGATTTAACGGTGCCAAACTCGGTCTACAAGCTACAGCCATTCCTGTGGCCGATTCCACGCCAGACGGTGTCCCCGTTTCGTTCCTGGCGCGACAAGCCCTGCAATACACGGTGGACGAGAATAGCGCACTAACTCTCATCTTGTCTACTCCGGTATCTCCCGGCGCTACGGTCTTGCTCGGCGATGGCAAGGTGCCCCAGGCTCTGCGGCTGGAGATCACCCCGCACAATCACGCCACGCAGGAAACGAAAGAGGGCTTTATCGCCTCCCCCCCACACATTGAAGCAAAAGGGGTGATGGAAGGTTTGGCGTTCACCTCCTCTTCTGATTCGCACTTTCCGTGGACGTCGGTTAGGCAGCAATTACAAATGGGCAGAGACCCCGACACGGTAATCATGCAAGCGTTGATCCAGGAAGATTTGAACGGAGATTCAACGTTGGCAATATTGTTGGAGCCGGCGACTCTCTCTGCTACAATCCAGAAAGGTCACAACCAGAAGATACGATACACGTTGCACGAGGAAGTACGTCAGCCGAAGGGGTGAAGGGGGTACGCCCTGCTCGTATCGGCGGATCATAGAAGGCCTTCCATCGGTTTTATGATCAAACGTCCGGCCTCTAAATCCACATCTTGCACGATTTCTGCAATGGCCGGCACGAGGATTTCCCTCTCCGGCGACTGTACGACATAGACCTCATTGCTCCCTGTGAAAATCACGTCTGATACGCGGCCCAACAGTTCGCCCCGGTCTGTATAGACTTCAAGTCCCACGATCTGGAAAATATAGTATTCGCCTTCTTCAAGAGGGACAGCCTCGTCCAGGGGCACAAGGAGATTGCGGCGACGCATTCTTTCCGCCTGCTCCCTGGTTTCGATTCCTGCCAGTCTTAGTATAGCTTTGTCGGAATGAATGCGGAGGGAATCTATGGCATAAGGCTCTGGTGGATCACCGACAAAAATGGTGTCTCGTTGCAGTAAGCGTTGCGGATAGTCCGTGAGGAGACGAACCTTTAATTCACCTTTTAGGCCACGGGGAGCTGTGATCTTGCCTACGACCAGGTGGGTCGGGCTTGACTGGTGGCCGGCCATGGCTAAACGATTTCCAGGTCAACGTGTACACCTTTTCGTGCGCCTGGCACACGAAGCAGGGTGCGCATTGCGTTGGCTACCTTTCCTCGTTTCCCAATGACACGACCTGTATCCTGTTGCGCCACACGCAGACGGAGCTTCACCCCATTGTTCCGCTCAATGACATCAACGTGTACGGCGTCCTGGTCGTCAACTAGGGCTTTGGCAATATATTCTACGAGTTCTTTCATGCGGCGTTCTCGTCCACTGAGACGGTCTGCTCGCTGACTGTAGATACTTCCTCTTCGGCAGCACCTGTGTCCTCGACAACTTGCTCGTCCACGGGAATTTCCAAGTCTTCCTCCGGCGACGCCAGATCGGGCGGAAAGATGGTTTCCCAGTCTTCGCCGTTTCGCATACGAGTCAGTTTTTCGAACGTGCCCATGTTTCGTAACATTCGCTCGACTGCTTCCGTCGGTTGCGCGCCGTTGGAGAGCCAGTGCAGTGCCCGCCGTTCGTCAATCACAACTGTAGGCGGCTCCGTGCGAGGGTTGTAATGCCCAATGTTTTCTATGAATCGTCCATTTCGAGGTGACCTCGAATCGGCGATAACGACACGATAACTCGGTTGCTTCTTTGCTCCTACTCGGCGTAAACGGATCTTTACCATTGATTATTTTCTCCTGAGTTTGAAACCGTTGGCGGGTTGTGACGAATACGTTTGGGCAGTGGCCAAAATGAAAATAGGCCGGTGCGATCCTCGGAAGGCCATGACATAACCCCACCCGCCGTGACGTTCAACCCCCAAATCTAATAGCCTTATTGAAACAGAGGATATTATAACGCAGATTGATAATATGCGCAACCTGACGCGACCAAGAATGCTTGCCAATGTTGGTGCAATTGCCCAGGTTCCCCCGTTTTCTTGTCTCCGCTGCCCATAGTTCCTTACCCCGCCGCTTCATCCTCGTCCTGGGACCACTGCGGCAAAGTGCAACGTTCGTAGTAGGCCTTGCGTGTCGCGTGATAATGGGTCAGGAAGTCCGCCCAGTGGCAATCGGTGGCAAAGTCGAGATTCGCGTACAAAGCCGTGATCCCGTCTTCCGGTGGTGTGCCCTGTTCTGGGAAGTAGATCGCGATTCCTTCCGCATGTTCGACGCCTCGACCTGCAGTTTGCGCAGCCAGGACGGCCTTTCCAGGGCCGAGGGCGTCGCGTACAGCCTGTGCCGTAGATTTCAGCGCGTCGCCCTCCGGCAGGCGGTTTTGCAGAAGGCGTAGAAAATGCCCGAGGTCGATGTAGCCGTCTTTCTGGAAACGCTGTGCTTTGCGACGGGCTGTAGCCACCGCCTCGAAGACGACCATCTCATACAGCCGGTTGAGAACGGCCAGTGCAAGTTGGTCGAGCGCTGCGATCAAGTTGGGCAACTGCACCATGTCCAGGGCGGAAAGGGTGATGTCCGGGCTGAGCGCACCTGTGTCATACGACCGGACGTAGCGCGAAACAGCCTCTTCAGCAGCCGTGCGCGCGTCCATTTTTGGCTGGGTCGTCAAGGCATCGAGGAATTGGTCGTAGGGCCAGCCGCGCATCGGCTCGACTTCTTCGGAGGCGATGACGTAGCCGCAGGTGTCGCGCACTTGGTAGGCGACTTCCAACATCGCCATCAGGCAGGCGTCCATGCCCAGGATGTCAATGCGCTCTAGGCCGGCCTGCTGCACAGCCTGCCGCAACGCTTCCTTCAACTCACGATTGTCCAGAAAATCCATGCTGCTGTCATCGTACAAAATGCCGCGCCGTCCCGGCTTGACCGCTTCCTGGGGAATGTTCGCCAGCGTGGAACGGAACAGGGCGCGCCGCAAGCGAGATTTCTGGGCGATGGCCCGCGTCTCGGTTTGATCTACCGGCAGCTGGTCTTCCACAGCGCGAAAACCGGCGTACAAGTCCTCGTCATCCCAGCCATTGCCATGATTCCACAAGATCAGAACCGTCTTCTCGGCAGGATACGTCTTTGTGGCCCAAACGATGAAGTCTACAAGGTTGGCAAGATCGCCGGTATTCGTTTCGGAAATGGTTTGCAGCAGATCCTCTTCCAGCGCCGTGCCGGCGCGCAGCCGGTAGCGGTAGGTCTGGCGATTCCCTTTGGTGTCGAACTGGGCCACGACATGAACAGCGTCCGTCGAGCCGACCTTCTTCATCTCTTTCAAGTCTTCGTATCCGGCAGTTTCCATCGGCTCGGCGAGCAGAATACCGTTGTCGCCGGCCATGTAGACCATCACCGTCCACTGTGCTTTGCCCTGCGCTGTGCCGCCCCTTTCGGGGACAGGGTCTGCGGCCGCAAAAACGGGGCGCGACTTCCTGACGTTGCCGCTGATCAACGAATCCAGAAATTTCACGCCGTCGTATTTCGGCACGTGGGCCTGGAAGGGGAGCGGAAGCTTGATGGTGCGGGTCTCCTCCATGCTCCGCCGTCCGGGAAACCCCTGGAGCGCCCATTTCCGGATTTCTTCCGAAGGTGAGAATCGCTCGTCGTTCCCTGTGCTTTCATCTTTTGCCTGCAAGTTGGTGAGAACCATGTAGGCCAGATTGCGGAGACCGAAAGGCAGAATGCGGGCCTGGATGGGACCGTAATCAGGGGCAGGCCCCCACAATTCCTGCCAGTGCAAATCTGTGCCGACGTAGAGAGGCCGCCGGGTTTCCAAATCGAGAAGAACGTCGAAGCGCTCCGCATCTGGAATCTCGTCGCGGAGCGCATGGGCCAACAGATTGTTGAGGTGCAAAGCATCGCTCAGTGCTTGCTTGCGTCGCCCCTCCGTCTGCGAATCCTCCGGTAGGTAGGTCAGCAGATTGTCGGCAGAAAAGCGCTTGTGCAGCCAGCGAACCCAGACGCGCAGGACGTAGAAGCGGTCGGCTGCCAGGTGGAAGAGGCCGGCAGAGAGCAGGCGCGCATCGTACAACGAGACTTCCAGGCGACCATCGATTTGCATGATCGGATCCGCACCCCACTGCACGGAGACGCGACCAAAGTCACTCCCATCCACCTGGCGCTCGTAGCAGAGACGCAGATCATGGAACGGCCGCGCCTTCGTATCGGGGAGGACGCGATAATTGACCTTGCCGGTTGGCCACCATCGGGCCAGATACTCCGGCACGGCATCGCCGGCGAAGGACAAATCACTGGTGCGGTTGTCATTGGGTCGCCAGGTGAATCGCCCCCTCTCGACGGTCTCGCTCGCCTCGGGAGCAGTCAGGTGGAACGTTTGCTGCAGCACCTCGTGCCCTCCGTCGCCATCCGTGCCCACAATCGTCAGATCATAGTCTCCGCTCGTTTCTGCGCCGCGATGGATGATGTCAAAGTAGGCGTACCGTTCGTCATCGGCAAGGTGCAGGCACTGGCCGGCGGCGTGCCCTCCACCCCAGGCGACGTATAGATCCTGGCTGTTACCATCTTCGTGGCCTACGATGATGTTCTCGTCGGGATGTCTGTGTTGCGGGGCCAGGAAGAGTTCTTGCGGAGCCGCTTCCTCGCCCGGCACGACCATGAGTTTCAACGTGCGCGTGCCCTGTGGCAGGTAGGTAATCGTGTCCGTCTCAAGGCCCATGCCCTCTTCCGAAACGATTTGAAGCTGCAAGGATCTGGTCATTAGATTCTCCGTTTTTGTTGCTACTCAGGTAGGGTCCGTGCCAGATTGGAAATCGGCACTGGGCTGTCCCGCCAAGCCGCTAAAAGCGGCTGAATTTCCGCAGGGCAGTCGCTTCAGCGACTTTCTTGCACGGCCAGTGACGGCTTTAGCCCGTCAC
>CAZFFM010000127.1:0-9623 GCA_964517425.1 uncultured Ardenticatenales bacterium
GTGTAATCCGTGGCAAAAGTAAAAAACGCCAGCGTCCAGGTTGGAACATTGGATAAACCCGACGAGCAGGCTCTCGCGCTTGCCCCACTTTGTATACTTCGTGTCTTTGTGTCTTGGTGGTAATGGCAGGGCGTGAATGATTGCAAACGCAAAAGAATGGCACACACCCTTCACCGCTCGGGTGGCCGTGCGAGTGATGATCATTTCAGTGTTGCAACATAGCCCTGACAGGACAGCGTAGATTCAGGTCAACAAGCAAAGAGCGATGATCGGATCCACTGTTGTCCGGCAGAATGTGCGCCGCACTTGCCTCGATATCTGGCGAATGAAAGACATAGTCAATGCGTATGAGCGGAAAGAAACTCCCGCGCGCAGGAAAGGTAAACCCAAGGCCCCATCCTGCTTCGCGAAAACTATCTTTGTAGCCATAGCCCTTTGTGATTATCTGGTAGGTTTGATGTTGGTCGGTAAGGTTGAAATCGCCCAATAACACCGCCGGGCCCGAATCTGCCGCCAGGTAATCCAAGGATTGACGAATCTCACGCCTCCGTTCACCAGCGGTTCGCAGAACTTCAGCGCGATAGGCAGCGCGGGACGGCTGTGGAATCGTCGGCGGCGGGTGCATAGCCACCAGACGCAGCGGCAACCCGCATGGTATAGCAACCTTCGCGAAGTATCCGCCCACACCCCAAGGGCGTTCAACCACCACGCCCGCATCGGCCAGTGGCCGACGGCTGAATATGCCCATGCCGTACGGTCCGTTGCGCGGCTCCAATGCCTGGTAGGGATAAGCCTGTCCCAAGATTTGACGGAAGGTCTGTGCCGCCGCCGGCTCCAGTTCCTCAAGAGCCACGAGGTCAGGGGATTGCCGGGATACCAGTTCCGCGATTGCGGCATAGCTATGGTTCTCGAAAAGTACGTTGAACGTCATCACGCGAAACGAATGTTCGTCGCGGCTCACCGACACCGACGGCCAGCGCGGAAGAAAGAGGTTACCGTACAACACAAGGAATAAGCCAACCGGCAAGATGAGGCCCATCGCCCAACGCCGGCGGAAGAGGCTCGCCAACATAAACACGGGCAACGGCAGAAAAAACCAGGGGACGGCGGCATTGACGATCCACATCCACCAAAACAGCGCATCCTGCCGGTTGTGCAAGACCAACCAGGCAATCAGGAACAGGTTGTACGCAAGGAATAGGGCACACAACACATTTCGCGCAGCGTACCGGCATTTGTCTCGTCTACGCATTTCGTGATCGGCTTTGCTTCCTGCGCTCCTCTATGCTCGTTTGAACCACCAAGGCACGAAGAGAAACAAGGTTGAACGTTCAAGGGATGGGCGAACCACATTTGTACACTTTGTGTCTTAGTGTCTTCGTGGTAAAAGGAAGACCACGGGTAACAAGTACGCACGATGAATGGACCAAGACAGCGGCCAGCCGACAGTTTTCCACCGTCGGCTGGCCGCTTCGGACTGACAACTTACTGTGCGACCGGAATCTCGCTGATTTGGATCAAGCCTTCCTGTTCGCGTGTGGCGTTGACCACACTGACTCGCGCAGCGAGCGCCTGGGCTACACGCACGATCGCCTGCGCCTGCGGCGACTCCGGATGGGCCGCAACAATCGGCAATCCCTGATCGCCGCCGGCCCGTATCGCCGTGTCGAGGGCAATCTCGCCCAGGAAGGGTACGCCCAATTCCTCGGCTGCGTCCCGGCCACCGCCGTGGGAGAAAATCTCCGTGCGCTCGCCGCAGTGCGGACAAAGGAAGTAGCTCATGTTCTCCACGATACCCAACACGGGCACCTCCAGCTTGGTAAAGGTGACCAACCCCTTGCGCGCGTCGGCCAGGGCGACGTCTTGCGGTGTGGTTACGATCACACCACCGGTCAGGGGCACCGACTGGGCCAGCGAAAGTTGCACATCGCCGGTGCCGGGCGGCATGTCGATGATCAGGTAGTCGAGCCGGCCCCAGTCCACATCCGAGAGAAATTGGCGGATGGCGCTGTGCAGCATAGGCCCCCGCCACACGATCGGTTGGTCGGGCGGCACCAGGAAGCCCATGGACATGACCTTCAGGCCGTAGCCCTCGGCCGGTGCGATCTTGTCGTTGTGCGGGGGCGGCATCCCCCGAATGCCCAACATCATCGGGATGTTCGGCCCGTAGATGTCCGCATCCAACAACCCCACTTTTGCACCCTGTTGCGAAAGGGCAATGGCCAGGTTTACGGACACCGTAGATTTGCCAACGCCCCCTTTTCCGCTGGCGATGGCGATGGTGTTGCGTACCGGAATCTCCAACTGGCCGCGTACCCGCTGGTCGGCGGACACATTGGCCGTCATCTGTACGTCTACCGTTTCCACGCCGGGGATGGCCATGACGGCAGCCCGCGCTTCGGATTCGATTTGCGTGCGCAGCGGGCAGGCCGGCGTGGTCAGTTCCACGGCGAAGCCGACCTTCGACCCGTCAACCGCCACATCTTTGATCATGTTCAATGTTACGAGATCCCGGTGTAACTCCGGCTCGATGACTTTGCTCAGCGCACCGAGCACCTGTTCTTCTGTAATAGTTGGCATTATGATTGTCCCTATCCCATCTTCTTCAATGCTTCGATTACGTGCTCCACGTCAGGTAACACAGGGGTATCCACACCATATATGTCAGCCACCTTCCCGTCACGATCGATCAAGAAAATCGTGCGGGAGGCGATCCCCTTGTCCGCCAGGTAGACGCCATAGCTTTCTGCCACGGCCCCTTTGGGGTGGAAGTCGGCCAGCAGGGGGTAGGTGATGCCCATCTTCTGGGCAAATGCCTTGTGCGTCCAAACGCTATCCACGCTGATGCCGAAAACCTGGGCGTCCAATTCATTGAAACGGGCCATGTCGTTGACAAAACAGGCATGTTCGTTCGTACAAACCGGACTGAAATCGAGTGGGTAGAATACCAGAACGACCGGCTTCCCCCGAAAATCGTTCAGCGAGTATACCTGGTCGTCCTGCGCTTTCAACGTAAAATCTGGCGCTGCATCGCCAATGTTCAGTTTGCTCATTCTTTTCTCCTTCACGTATTACATTTGAGAAATTAACTTTTCATACGCTGCATGTGAACCAATCCAAAACCAACTTATCTCATCTCCATCTCGAATTCCAACTGCACGGTAGTTGACGCCAATACGTACTGAATAGATCGGCTCTGTCGGGTGAATTGATTTGAATCGCAAGCCCGGATGATATGGGTTTTTTCTAAAGAGCCTATAAGCACTGCGGGCCTGTCCACGGATGTGTACTGGCAGCACCTTAAATGCCTTACGAAAGCGTCCTGTTGTGTGTGAGATCACAGTTTTTCAGGGTCAAGTTCTTGGGTAAGGCCTGCGTGATATTCAGCAAGTGCTTCTTCACCCAACTTAGCCAACACGTCAGCAGATTCTGCGAAGGCCTTGTCCCAGCGTCGTTCAGAGGCAAGCTCTTCCAGTAGCCAAGTGGCAATTGCATTTTGCTCTTGCCGGGGCAACTTGGAAACCTCGGCAACAGCTTTTTCCAGTAATTCTGTCATGAACACACTCCTATTATGGCGCGTAGTACGCTGCGATCATTTGTGAATCGCGGCCCCTTCGACATCCAAAGCCGCTCCCACAAGAACCTCCGATGTGTGGGCACTAGCAGCTTGTCGGAGAAGTCGCTTGCACACTCTAGAAACCCGGTTTTTGGTCGTTTACGAGAGTGTTTTTGCTGCAAGACAGTCCCTTTTCTGGCTTAAAAACCGGGTTTCTAGACCTCTCCGACAGACTGCTAGAAACTGTCAGTAGCTGGACATTTGTCCGGCTACGGGAAGTGCCTGTAGATATCCCGGCGGTGGAGTAGACGAATGAAGCTGACAGTGTTTCCTTCCAATACCAGACCAAGGCGGTAATCTCTAACCCTAATTCGGTAGCATCGCTCACTACCCTGCAACATTTTGACCTGGCCTACATCCTGAAGTGACCTTGCTTCTTCAACTTTCTCTATCGTTTCTGCGATTCGTTCTTTGAGGTCTCTGTCCCTCACCCTCTTCAGGTCTCTGACAAAGCTCCGCTTGAATTCAACTTTCAAGTTCTTTCCCTCAAGATACGGAATACTTCTTCCCTATCAACCGTTTCGGTATGCTCACCTTCTTGAATAGCTCTCAGCAAAGCGAAATCCTCGATGATTTCTGTGCCCAGATCATAAAGTAAATCTTTCCGTTCTTGGATCAATTCGACAACGGCTTGCTTGAATAACTCTTTCATTTGCGTTTCATCCAACATCATGTAGGGCATAGCTTCCCCCTGTGGTGGAACAGGAAATCTCAAGGCCAGCTTCAAGGTCTACCGCCAGCACACTTTCGACCATACGATGTGAGCTACAATTCATGTGTGAATCGCCGCCCCTTCGACATCCAAAGCCGCTTCCATGAGAACTTCCGACAACGTGGGGTGTGCGTGAACTACGCGGGCAATTTCGGCCGGCGTGGCTTCCAGTTGGGTGGCCAATCCGAACTCGGGCAGCAGCTCGGTCACCTCTGGGCCAATCAGATGCACGCCCAGGATTTCGCCGTAGTGGGAATCGCTCACGATCTTCGCAAATCCTTCGTAGTCGTTCAGGGCCAGCGCCTTGCCGTTCGCGCGGAAGGGGAAGCGGCCCACCGACACATCGTGACCTTGTTCGCGAGCCTGCGCCTCGCTGAGGCCCATGCTCGCGACCTGCGGCGAGGTGTAGGTGCAGCGCGGCATGGCGTCATAATTGAGCGGCACCGGCGACCGGCCTGCGATCACTTCGGCGGCGAGTACCCCCTGGGCCATGGCCACGTGCGCCAGAGGCAACTTACCGGTCACGTCGCCGATGGCGTACACGTGGGGCACGTTCGTCCCCATCTGCCCGTCCACCTGGATGAAGCCGCGTTCGGTCTGCACGCCGGCCCGGTCCAGGCCGAGCTCCTCGCTATTGGGCTGAACGCCGATGGCCACGAGCACTCGCGAGACCGTCAGCCGCTCATCGCCCGCGTCACCGGCGATGTGTACGACCAGACTGTCCCCCTCCGGCGCGACCGCTTCCACGCGCGCGCCGGTCCGGAACGCGACTCCTTTTTTGCGAAAGGCCCGCTCCATCGTCTCGCTGATCTCTTCGTCTTCCAGGGGAAGCAGGTGGGGCAACATCTCGACCACCGTGACCTGGCTGCCGTAGGCATGGTACACCTCGGCGAACTCCATGCCAATGGGGCCGGCACCGACGATGACGATGGACTCCGGCACGGAGCGGTCCACGATCGCCTGCCGGTAGGTCACGATCCGTTCGCCATCCACGGGGATGCCGGGCAACGCGCGGGGTCGGGCCCCGGTGGCGATGATGACGTTCGCGGCGTGCAAGACGCGCTGGTCCGGCTCGACCACAAGGGTATCCGCGCTTTGCAACCGGCCCGTGCCTTCGATGACCTGCACGCCGTTCTTCTTCAGCAGGGCACGCACGCCGGTGGTCAGCCGCTTGACCACCCGCCGGCTGCGGTCTACCCCCTTTCCGTAGTCGGCCTGGAGACCGTCCACGGCAATCCCAAACTCTTTGGCGCGGCGGAACAGGTTGAGTACCTCGGCATTGCGCAGGAGTGCCTTTGTGGGAACACAACCCCAGTTCAGGCAGACGCCGCCCACGTTCTCACGCTCTACCAGCGCAGTGCGCAACCCCAATTGGCCGGAGCGAATGGCGGCCACGTAGCCCCCCGGCCCACCGCCCACGATCACGATATCGAATTTATCCATGGCTCACTCAGACCACCCAATCTTCAGCAACTCACTTAACAACCAAGTTATCTTATCACAGTGCGCGGGCTTTGTCAAATAACGAACCCAGGAATTCAGCGGCCGGTGCGCAGCCAATATTGCTGTCCGTCCACAGTGATATCGATATCGCCTTGCTGATCCGTACGCAGAATACGCGCTCCCGCGCGGGCCACACGATCCAGCATTTCCGGGGCCGGATGACCAAAACGGTTCTTCGACCCAACGGGAATGACGACCAGCGCCGGACGCACGCTATTCAAAAAGGGTGTAGTCGTGGCGTGCTTGCTCCCGTTGCGGCCGGCAATCAGCACGGTACATGCGAGATCGCGGTAGCGCTGCAACACCCTTGTTTCCTCCTCCTCACCCAATCCCTGGGCCAGCAGAAAACAGTTCTTCTTCCATTGCAAGCGCAGCAGTAACGAGTCACCGTCACTCTCAACTGGGGGATGCAGAATTTCCAGTACAGCACCTCGGCCCAACGCGAGCTGCTGGCCATCACGGCCTTTTGTCTGCGGAATGTGCTTCTGCGCGATCTGCGTTGACCAGGCCTGGTAGGCAGAACCGTGCCCCGTGCCGGGCGGAGCAATGATGCCGCCAACTTCGTACCGCTCCAGCACCGGAACCAAACCGGTCAGGTGGCTGGCGGTCAGGCGGGTTACGACCACCCACTCCACGCGATGATCCCAAAAGGGCATGGCCCGTCCCAAGCTTGGCAAAAGGCGCGTGGGGTCGGGCCCGCCATCTACGAGTACCTGACTGCCGCCGGGGGTGACGATCAGCGCCGCGTTCCCCTCGCCGACATCGAGAATGTGCAGATGAAGGCGGCCATCGGGTGTACTGAAGGCAGCGCTCCAACTGAGCAGCGCACCGATTCCCAGAACGGCCAGCGTCGCGTTAGATTGCAAGATGGGCCGCAGCCGACGACCAAACGCAGCGCCATAAGCGGCAAGCCCCTTTTCCCGTTGCTTCCACATCCAGGGGCCGACCAGCAACAGGCCGTAGTACGGCAGAAGCCACGCCCGCGGAAACCGGCCCACGTCCAGGCTGGCGTGCGGAAATCGCGCTGTCCACTCGACCACGCGGAGGGTGTACGTCAGGGTGAGCCAGGGAAACCAAGCCAACAACCTGCCCGCGGGCAACGCTACCAGTCCGGCAATCGTCGCCACCCCTCCGGATATCATCACCGCCGGCTGGATCGGCAAAATGAGGAAATTCGTTAAGAGGCTGACCAGAGACAGCCGGCCGAAGACCGAGACGATAAGGGGCGTGGTCATGATTTGTGCTGCCAACGTTACAATGAGCGCATCGTTCAGCAGGGCCATAGCCTCCGAGGGGACCCGGCCCGGCCAGATTCGCTCCAGCAACGCCTCAAAGCGACTCTGCAAGACCGGCGTGAAATGGATCAGACTGAGCGTGGCCAAGAACGAAAGCTGAAACCCCAGGTCCCACAACGTCCATGGGTCGAGCAAGGTCATCACTACAGCCGAAAAGATCAGCGAGGTAAGCGCCTCGCTCTGGCGACCCAACTGCAACCCCCAGACGTAGACGATTCCCATGATGGCCGCGCGCACGACCGCAGGGTCGGCCCCCACCAGAATCGTGTAACCGGCGATACCGGCTGTTGTGACGTAGGCAGCCCGCTTTGACCCCACAAGGCGTTTGCTCAGGGCCAGCAGCAGCCCGGCAATGATCGTAATGTTGAATCCGGAGATGACGATGATGTGTGTGGTCCCCGTCGCGCTGAAATCGTCCATCACGGCGTGCGGAATGCCCGCCTCCAGCCCCAGGAGAATGCCAACCAGCAGAGCAGCTTGCGGCTCCGGCAAGATTCGGGCAATGACTTGTTTGCCGCGAGACCGAATGCCATAGAGAAAAGAATAAATCCGCTGTCCCCCACCGCTGCCCAGTTTGTCAACACGCGCATAGCGTACCAGGGAGTAGATGCCCTTGCGCGCCAGATAATCTTTGTAGGAAAAGTCGGGGAAAACGGGCGGCGTCTCCGGCTTGCCTCGAATCTCGACCTGGTCTCCGTAGGAGAACGAGGGAAACGGTGCGACACGAACAAGGACATGGCCATCTGCCGCGTGCCATCCGCCGCCGGCGTGGATCTGCGTGGCCCGCACGTTCAGATTGGTGTAGGTGCCACGCGCATCGGGATAGGCATCAACCATACCGCGAAACTGGATGGGGTCTTTGTCGTTGTATTGAGCGATTGCGCCGGCCCCGAGATCGGGCCGGGCCGCGGCCATCCGCGCCGCGCCCAAACAGACCAAAGCCAAACCAAGGGCAATCTGCACGAACGATGGACGAAGTCGCCGTAGGACAAGGGCGAGCAACAACAAAGGGAATGCAGCGACTGCTGGAATCTGTGCGGGCCAGGAAACGAGTGAGCCGAGGAAGATACCCACCATCCACGCCGATCCCAGGTACGCCAGGCTCATGACACCTCACGGTTCTCGCAGTTGGAAGGTCACGCCGGCCCACGTCAAATCGCGAAGAGCGACCCAAATGCGAAACCCGATTGCCACGGCCGTCGCCGCCGGCAGCGGCATAATGCCGGCCAACAGCCAGGCGATGGCCCCTTCACGAACGCCTAGCCCCATCGGCATGACCACTACCAGAAATCCCACCAGCCATCCCGCCACGAAGACGCCGGCCAGGCGTGGAAACTCGCCGGCCGGCACAGGATAGATGCCAAAGGTGAACGCAGCGAAAGCGGCCCCAACCAGGAACCGGGCTGCCAACTGATAGCCAAGCAGCGGAAGAAGCGCAGCAAACGGAATGCGCCAAGCCGCCGCAACTTCTCTGTGCATCAGGCGGGCCAGCAAAGAGATGGCCGGCGACAGCAAAACGGGGTGCAATAGCGCCAGGCCCCCAACGGCCATCCCCGCCAGGACGACAGCAAAGGGCAACACTTCACTAAGGTCGGGCCAAAATGCGAGCGTAACCAGAAAAAATAATGCTGCGGAAACAACATGCAAAATCATCTCCAGCAAGATGCTATACGATATCCGCGCACGGGAGTAACCGGCCTCGCCAGCAAGGTAGACCCGGCCGGCAACGTCCCATATCCCGCCGGGAGCATAGCGCGCAAGCTGGGCCAAAAGATAGAATCGCAACGCCTGCAGAACGGGCAGTGGCTCACCCAATTGCCTGGCAATCCGTTGCCACGCAAAAGCCACAAAGGGTTGGTGAATCAGCAGAATCACGGCGGAGACCGCCAACCATGGCCATTGCACGTGCCAGGTAATCGTTTGGAACTCGGCCCAATTCGCGACCAGACTGCGTCCCCAGAAGACGACTACGATGCAGAGGAGAATCAGTTGAATTGGGCGGCGCAAGGATCGGCTGGCTTGGATCACAACAACTCCACGCGCACTACGTTCAGAAGGCAGTTACTGCTCAGGTAGGGCACGTGCCGGATTAAAATCGGCACTGGGCCTGTCCCACCAAGCCGCTGAAAGCGGTTGAACTTCCGCAAGGCAGTCGCTTCAGCGACTTTCTCACGCATCCAGTGACGGCTTCAGCCCGTCACGGCAAAGCAGCCTGAGTGGTAACAGAAGGTAGAAAAGTACCCCCAACGGGAGTCGAACCCATGTCTTCACCTTGAAAGGGTGATGTCCTAGGCCACTAGACGATGGGGGCATCTACGCCCTTATTCTACCAGAAAAAGTCGAGCGCGTCAAATGTACGCTTTGCGCCGGGTGTCCGTCAAAGTTTTGCGTCCGCAATCATTCACGCCCTGCCCTTACCACCAAGACACAAAGACACGAAGTTATACGAAGTGGAGCAAGCGAGAAAGCCTACTCGTCAGGCCTATCCAATGTTCCA
>CAZFFM010000128.1:0-9602 GCA_964517425.1 uncultured Ardenticatenales bacterium
GGCAAAAACAAAAAACGCCAGTGTCCAGGTCGAAACATTCAACCTGGTTGTTCTTCGTGCCTTCGTGTCTTCGTGGTTCATTTGAGAGAGTTGCCGCGCAATAATATGACGGTCACCCATGCGGTAAGGGGTTTCGATTGTACGGTGGCTTGTGCTGGAAACAGAAGTTCGACTTCTAGCAGAAGTCGAACTTCTACGTACACTACGGCCAGCCTTTCACTTGGTCTCTGGGTGACTTTGTGGTAAAATAATACTGGGACGATCCGGTAAAACTGCCAGGCAGAATCTGCACAACACGATTTCAGAACATGACCACGACTGCACGTACCATACGTATCATCGGTGTACCCATGGACCTGGGCCAACAAAGACGAGGCGTGGACATGGGACCAAGCGCCATCCGCTATGCCGGCTTGGGCCGCCGCTTGCGCCGGCTGGGCCATACGGTCATCGAGGGGGGCAACTTGCCTGTGCCCCTGCCTGAAGCCGAATTGTCTGTGCAGGCCAGACAGGGGAAGGCTCGCCACCTACAGAGCATCGCGACCGTCTGCCAGAACGTCTACGCGCACGCCCTCCACTGCATCAGCCAGGATGAGACGCCCATCTTCCTCGGGGGCGACCACTCCATCAGCATCGGCACGATCTCGGCCATGACTGCGCACATCCCCGACCTTGGCGTGCTGTGGGTGGACGCCCACGCCGACTTTAACACACCGCTACTTCCTTCTGCACCCAGCCCTCGATCAGCGAAGTGCTGTGGGTGGACGCCCACGCCGACTTTAACACACCCCAGACGACGCCTTCAGGGAACGTCCACGGCATGGGACTGGCGGCCCTGTTCGGGCGCGGGCCGGCGGAACTGACCGGCATTGGCTATCCCGGCCCAAAACTCAAAGCGTCCCAAGCAGTACTCATCGGGATTAGAAATCTTGACGACGAAGAACGTGCAGCCCTACGCACTTCGGGCATCCACGTACTCACCATGCACGATATCGACGAAATGGGCATGGCCGCCGCCACACGGCAGGCCCTGGGCTACCTGGCCCACACCAGCCGCTTGCATGTCAGCCTGGACATGGACGTTCTGGACCCGAAAGAGGCTCCCGGCGTGGGCACACCTGTGCCCGGAGGACTGACCTATCGCGAGGCACACCTGCTCATGGAGATGCTGGCCGACTCGGATAAAATAGCTTCCCTGGATATCGTAGAGGTAAACACCATTCTCGATGTGCAGAATCGGACCGCCGGGTTGGCCGTGGAACTGGCCGCCTCGCTCTTTGGCCAACGGATTCTGTAAGGGGTGAGTATCCGTTCAGCCCCCCTGGAATAGGACGCAGATGACGCAGGTACACGCAGATTTTCGCTGACTTCTTGACATTATCTGCGTTTATCAGCGGGCAATCCGCGCAATCAGCGTTCTATTTTCTGGGTACCTGAACGCTTACAGGGGTGATGCCCTGCGAATAGCAGTGCGCAGCCCTTGCCCGCTATCGCCGGCCGGTCAGGAAGTCGAAAGCCATGCTGTGTATGAGCTGCTCCACCGGTGCGCGGTCGTCGGTGAAGACGGTCCCGCCGGTGGGGGCTACGCGCACCTGCCCGGCGATCCGCGCCGCCACCTGGCGTAACCGGACATTCTTCAGCGCGGCGACATTGGCCCGGTAGTCGGCCAGCGTGGTCGGGGAGCGCGTGGCGACCACCAGACTGTTGAACGATTCCGGCGCATCCATGACGTATACGGCGGGGAACACCTGCGCCATTGTCGCCGCGAGCGTGTCCACCAGCCGAAAGTCCGTATCGGTGCGACCGGCGTTGATCGCGACCACGCCCCGGGCCGTCAGGTGATCGCGCACCAGCCGGAAGAACTCGACCGTGGTCAGGTGGAAGGGGATGTACGGCTGGCGATAGGCGTCCACCGCGATCACATCGTAGCGCCGGTCTGTCGTCTCCAGGAACACGCGCCCGTCCTGCACAAAGACCTGCAAATTTGGTTCGTTCATGGCAAAGTAGCGGCGGCCCACATCCACAATGGCACCGTCTATCTCTACGCCGTCAACCGGCACCGGCCCGTACAGCGCGGTGTACTCCCGTGAGACCGTGCCGGCCGCCAACCCGATCACCGCCACACGGCTCACCTGTTTCGTGCGGTAGGGCGCACGGTTGAAGAGGGGCACGAGCAAAAAGTAATCCCACGCGCTGTCGGTCAATACCCGCGCGGGGTTGTATTCCGAATGCACGGCCTGACCTTCGTTCAAGGCCAACTCCACGGTCCCGTCCGGGCGGCGAAGCACCTGGATGTAGTGATATGCCGACTCCTTCTCGAACAACAGGCCGGCCGAGGGTTTGATCGGCTGGTTGCCTTGCCAGAGAACCAATCCGAGCAGGATGATGGCCAACACGCTGTGTGCCAGCGCCCGACGTGGCGCTACCGCCGCCAGACCGGCCAGGGAGAGTGCCAGCAGGGAAAAGGCCAGCAGCAGGAACGTGTGCCGTGTGCCCGCATTGGGGATGAGGAGCAGCGCGGTAACGAACGTACCCAACACGCTCCCCAGCGTAGAGGCCGCATAGACCTGGCCGGCCACACGCCCCGCCTCTTCCACGCTACGCACGCCAATGCGGATCACGAACGGCGAAACGCAGCCCAGCAGGATGACCGGCGGCCCCAACAACACGACAGCGCCCGCGAAGGAGCCAAACAACAGCCCGACAGCGTAGTTTTCTAAGGCGTTGAGCGAAAGGAGCAACACGGGGCGACCCACAAAGGGTACGATACCAATAGCGAAGCCTGCCCAGGCCGTGATACTGTAGAGCGTTGTCTCGTGGGGCGAGCGGTCGGCCCATCGCCCCCCCAGGAAGTAGCCGACCGAAAGATAAATGAGGATCAGGCCAATCAGATTGGCCCACACGATCAGCGATGTGCCAAAAAAGGGGGCCAACAACCGTGAGGCGGCCAACTCCACGCCCAAGGCGACGAAGCCGCCCCAAAATGCCATGGTCATCAGTCGGAGCATTCGCATGGGCTTATCCTTCTTTCGGTGTTAGATTGCTGAGTTTCGAGTTTCGGTTGCGGGTTGCGCCTTTACGGCTCACGTTTTTACGCCCCCCGCCCCCCTACTGCTTACTCCCGACTCCCGACTTCCTGCCTTCATCATTCCGCATTCATCATTTTCCCCCTCGCCCCCGCACAACCGGCAAGAATAGCTCTTGCGCAAATGCCAACCGCCAGTCGTACTCGAAGACCGCCGCCAGGAAATCTCTGGCCGCGTCTGACTGCACTTGCAGGGCCAACTCCCGATTGTTCTTGTTGGAGTTCTCGCTGCCGTTGATGCTGCCGGCGTGAACATACCCCCGTCCATCCATGCGCAAGAGTACCATCTTGTTGTGAATGCCTCGACCGGTAGGGTTCCCCAGCCGTGCCTGCAAATTCAGCCCTTCCTGGAGGGCGATCTTGTTGACGTAGTCCCGAGCTGCCTGATTGCTGCGCGGGTCTCCCGGGTCATCGTAATAGTGATCCAGCAAGATGCGCACGGCAGCGCCACGGCGCGCAGCCGCGATGTACGCCTCGAGACGCGGGTTTGGGTCTTGCAGGGGGCTGCTTCCGGCCGGCCCCCAATACTTCCGTTCTTGCAGTTGTTCGACAAGGATATCATCGCCGGCGCCGGCAGCGTTCAGTAGCTTGATCAGGCCGCTGCCACTGGTCAGGCTGTTCTCCGGCGACTGAACCAGTTCCAGGGCCATCGTATCCGAAATGGTCAGCGGAACGGTGAAAGGGGCCGGGTAGGACCAGCCCTGCGGGCCGGGGGCCGGCGTAAAGGCGGGAGGCGGCCCAACGAAGCGGCCAGTCCCCCAGTCCATCACGTCGGCATGTGTCCTGTCGCGGTCTGCCGCCATGATGTTGCTGGCCCAGGCTACGATTGCCGGCGCGTCCGTCAGCATGTACACGCCGCGGCTTCCCCACGTGCCGTCTCCCTTATCATCGTCGGGCAAGCCCGTGAAATTCAGGTTCTCGGAACCTACAGCGAGCAGTCTCTTGTCAATCACGATAAACTTGCCGTGTTGGTAGGCATAGCGGGTATGGACATCGATCGCGGAGTTGCCCTGCAGAAAGCGGATGTCACCGCCGGCGCCGGCGATCTCCTGGCAAACCCAACGCTCCTCATCCGTGATGCCGCCGACCGGGCCGCCTTCGAGCAGCAGCGTAACGGTGACCCCGGCGGCCAGGCGGTCCGTGATGATAGCCGCGAGCGACGTGTTCGCAAAGGTGTACCCCTCGATTTCAATGCTCTGTTGCGCAGACCGCAGCATGGCGGCCACGGTATCATACGTGGCATCGGGGGCCACGGCAACGGTCAGGAAAGCTGTGGCTGTGACAACGGCCGGCCGGTAAAACTGATCGAGGAGCCAGCCGGGATAGCGCGTCTTTCGCCCGTCGAGCGTGTCCCCCAATTCCTGTGCCCAATCCGCGGCCATGTCGGTATCGGGAACGAGCAGCCCCGTGCCGGGGTCATGTTTGCGGTAGAGTATCTGGCCTTCGATGGGAAAGTGAAAATAGGGCCACAGGGCCGGCCCGATCCATCCGTCGGCCGGCACCGTCGCTCCTTCATAGACCAGCACGTCCATCTGATGCGCCTGCGGATCAAACAGACGCACAACATCACGGTTGTTGTTAAAGACAGGGGCGGCACCACTCAAATCGGGGATGGCGGCGTCGCTATTGCCGCCATATTCGCATCCAGGAGGGAAGCCAAACTGGCTTTCAAAGACCGTCGCCGTCCGGGAGCACCAGATGTCGTGGCCCGCTGCCAGGGTGATCGCGGGAAACGTGACCCGTTTTGTCGTCGAATCGCCGATCTGCCAGCCGGACAAGTCCAACGTCTCTGTGCTGACGTTGGTCAACTGGAACGCTTCATCCGGCTCATTCGCTACGTACGTATCGTAATAAACTGCGGAAATGAGCAGGGGACTGCTGCCGGATGATCGCCGGGCCCGGCGGCTTTGTGGGGCCACCTGCGGCTGGGGGCTTTCCGTCGAAGCGGGCGTAGATTGCGGCGATGGCGAAGCAATCGCCCCCGAGACCGGTGTGGTGGTGGCCGTGGGCGACGCTATCGTCCCCGAGACCGGCGTGGTGGTGGCCGTGGGCGACGCTATCGTCCCCGAGAGCGGTGTGGTGGTGGCCGTGGGCGACGCTATCGTCCCCGAGACCGGCGTGGTGGGCAACGGTTCCGAGGAGGGTGTGACCGCGGCGTGAAACAGGAAGGAGAGCGGGGTCGGCGTAAAGAGCGCAACGACGGTTGGGGTTGGCGTATCAGTGGCCGTCGGCGTTGGCGTAGGAGTGGGGGTAGTGGTCATCGTCGGCGTGGATGTCGGCGTCGCCGTGTTCGTGGGCGTCGCTGTGGGCGTCGCCGTGAAGGTGGGTGTGAACGTGGGGGTGGGCGTAAATGTTGGCGTAGGGGTCAACGTCGGGGGGACGAAGGGGTCGAGCTTGGTTATCGGAATGACGGAGAGTACCAACGCGACGGGGCGTTGCAGGCGAACGGCGACGTTTGTCTGTAGATTTACCGTCTCCTGGTGGCTGACCGTTCGCGAGGCCCGTACCCGCACTTGCAAGCGCAGCTCATCGCCATCCATGTTGCCCTCGAGATGCCAATCGGCCAGCTCAACTTGTCCCATCGCCGCAGTTTCGGTGGCCAGGGCATTTTGGATTTGCCGGCGCAGCGTTGCCTCACGCACAGAATGAAAGGTGAGTATGCCCAGGGGAATAGAGATGGCCACGAGCAACAGGATGGTTGTGGCCACCCCTCGTTGGAAAATCCGTGTGCTCCCTTTTCGAGTTTGCGGGGGACGAAACCCTACCAGCAGCAGCACCAGACCCCCGGCAGCAATGATGGCCACCACGTTTGTGGCGAATAACAGGAGAGCGCCGCCGGCGATTTGATAATCTCCGATGCGCACCCCAATTCCTACGGTGGAGAGGGGAGGAATCAAGGCCACAGAGATCGCCACACCGGCCAGGGCACCAGATACGTCCCGGCGGCAGGTCGCATAGGCACCGGCCGCACCGGAGGCCAGGGCAACGACCAGGTCCAACAACGTTGGTGCTGAACGGGACAGTATTTCGGCATTTGCCTGGGGGATGGGAACCAGGAAAGAGAATAGCAGGCTGACCAGAACGGCGGTGAACAAACCGCGCAGTGTCGTGTTTGCCGCAGTCCACAACAAGCGCCCATCTCCCTGGGATATGCCCAGCGCCACCCCCATGATTGCCGACATCAAGGGGGCGATCAACATAGCGCCGATGATGATGGCCACATTGTTCAAAAAGAGTCCCAGTGTGGCGATCAAGGCGGAGAGGCTGATCATCACGAAGAAATCCGAGCTTTGGCGTGTCGCATTGCGCATTTCCCGGATGACTCCGGCGCGCTCTTTGGGCGTTAGGGAGGGGAAGAAGGCATCCAACACGCGCCAGGTTCGCGGCCAAAGGGATTGCAGCATCAGCCTGCGCCGCTTGACGATGATTGTTGTCCCCGGGTTTTTCAGGGCAATGGCTTGGGGCACATTGCCAAAGAGCAAGCGGTCCAGAAGACTCTCTTGCGTCGCGCCAATCAGGGTAAGGTCGCAGCCCGCCCCTGCTTCCTTCAGGATGCCCGGTACGATGCCGGCGGACGATACCACCTTCGGATGCAGGCGAGGGTTATCTGGATATGTCTCCAGAAACGTGCGCAGGCGTTGCCGGCCGACGTGAATCTCCGGTGCTCCTCCGGTCAATCGCGCGATGTACAGGGTTGTGATTTCTGCTTCCGGGGCGAGTTGGAGGGCCAATTCCAGCGCCAGCGAAGCATTGGGGCCGCCAGATACGGGGATCAGGATGCGCTCGATTTTTTCAGGCGCAGAGCCGTGGATGACGGCCACGTTGCAACGCGCGTGCAACAAAACATTATCGAGCGTGCGATTCTGAAGGTACCTGGCCATTCCAGGAGAAGTCCCTTGCCAACCGAGGAGCAAGAGGTCCGGGTTTGCTTGGCGCACGGCCTTCAGGATCACCGGGCCGGCGTCTGTCCCCTGTTGCGTAATAATGTGGAGGTCGGGCGACTCATTTGAGACCAACCAGGGAGGGCGCTCCCCGTCTGGGGTTACGGCCAGCAGGGTGATACGGCCTTCACGCCGCGAGAGCAATCTACGGGCAAAGGAAAGCAATGTGTCCAGTTGGCCGGCATTGCCGGCAGCAACCAGGATGTGATAATCCGAGGATTTTTTCTCTTCAGTCGCGTTTGTCACTGTGGAAAACCGGTTGTGTGAGACGATTCATACGCAGCCGCGAAGCGCAATGTGCTCCCTTGCAGGTTGCGCCGCCTTTACGCCCTGTGCTCGACGTGCCATGCGGGATGTTCGATGTCTCCTTGCACCGCTCCGAGGAGAGGGGGAGCCATTGGCCCTTTTTTGATGTGTGCTTGTGCTGCCAGTTCCATCTCCCGTAATACCTTGGCGACATTGCGAATGGCACGCCGCCTGGCGCGGTGGAATGTCGCTTCGCTGATGTACAACCGACTCATGATGTCCCGCGTCAATTCATCGGCAATGTAGGCATCGTGCAGGATGACGTAGAAAAACCAGGCTTTGGTCGGGGGATCGGGCATCACCCCCGTGGGACGCAGCCGGTCGATTGCTTCCGTCAGCAAGCTCTTGACCATCCGCCCCTGCTCTATGTGCGTTTGCGAACCGCCTTGCTGGGAGAGAGAACGCTGTTGCACAATTTTCAATTTGGCAAGGTCATGATCACCCAGGTAGGAGTAGTCGTACAGGTGACGGAGACTGTCTTCGACCCATCGCGCGATCTGCTGGATTCCGGGGACGCTATCGCCCTCGCGGCCGGGGGGCTCTTGCATCAGAGACTCGAACGAATGTCGCAACGTGTTCTCGCGTTCCTGAAAATCAGAAACCATCCGGTCGATCTTCCCCATGAGTTGTTCTTGCTGTCGCATCTGGGTGATGGTGGAGACGATTTGATCGGCCATTTCATCCAGCAGATCAATGTCAATTTGGGTAAAAGGTTGCTGGTCTTTCTTGAAGCCCAGGACGAGTACCCCAATTTGCGTCTGGCCATTGTCCAGGGGCACGATGATCGCCATATTCTTCAGGTGGGACGGGAGTTGCGCGATGGCCGGAACGTCACTGGTCTCGTCGCAAATGAGATGGATTGCGTCTAAGGTGACCCCGACTTTAGCCTGCGGAACAGCAGCCTCGACGACAAACCGGTCGGTGCCATTCGTTTCGCGCAAGGCAATGAAGCCCTGGGATGTCTCTGTGAAGCGAAAAATAGTTTGGAGGAGCAGCCCCAACCGGTCCGGCAGGCGCGGCTCGCTCCCCACATCTCTGGTGAAGGCCCGCAAATTCGCCCGCAGGCGGCGGACTTGTTGCCGGTAGAAAAAGCGGTCGAAGAAGGTACGCCCCCAATCGGTGATGGAGTGGGTCACGACAACCAGCATCAGCACGAAAATGAAGGCGATGAACGGCAGCTTGTAGACGTAATAGGAAACGAAAGTGCCGGCAATGTAACCGATGGTGACGATCGTCACCGTGACCAGTGCGTAGGCAAAGTCCAGCCCCGGGGTGCGCCCCTGCAAGAGCGCCCGATAACGCATAACGGCATAGCCCAGAGCCAAGACTCCCAAACCGAGGCCGGTATCACCAATTGCTGCCAGCCAGTCGCGATGTAGCCAGGTGCCAACGGAAAGATAGAGACCGCTGAGGCTCGACAGTAGGGTGGCCAGAAACAGCCACAGAATCTGCTGTTGGGCCAGCAAGGTGACCGCTTTTCTATAGGCCACCACAAAGTGCCGCAAGGCGAGGAGGGCCACCACGACCATGTAGATGAGGAAGAGCCAGTAGAGCGGCCCCGGCTCGACACGCGAGAGATAGATAATCGGCCGGTCGCCCACCCCTCTCATCAACAGGTTGCTCGTGGAGCCGAGCAAGACCAGCAGTCCGGCTGCCGGATAGGTCAGGAAGAGGGCCCAGCGCCACTTGCGCTGCATGGCTACCGGCAGGTACAATGTGCTCAGGTGCAGCCACAACACGGGAATGGGCACAATCGCCCAGCGGGAGAGGTGCAGGCCAACGAGCGCACTTTGACCGTGCAGGATGTTGATCACCATGAGGTTGCTGAGGAAATACCCGCTGACGGCCCAAAGCGTGGTGCCGGCCAGCCAGGCAATCGGGCTGCGCGGGCTGCGCGTGACCAAATAAAGACCGAGCCACAACGATACAGCCAGGAAAAAGAAGCTGACCAGTGAGGTAATGGTATAGATGTCACCCAGCCGTGCGAGCATGGCTCACTCTCCCCCCCCGCAGTGGAAAATTTCAACTAACACAAGTATACCACAAGAGAGGAGGTTGGTCAAGGGCTTGTTCTTGCCGGGGTGCCCGTCATATTTTTGCGTTTGGCCGGCAGCGGATGAATCGCGCTGCCTGGGTAAGGGGTGTCCGTCATATTTTTGCGCGGCAATTCTCTCAAATGAACCACGAAGACACGAAGGCACAAAGAACAACCAGGTTGAATGTTTTGACCTGGACACTGGCGTGTTTTGTTTTTGCCACGGATGGTCACG
>CAZFFM010000129.1:0-9577 GCA_964517425.1 uncultured Ardenticatenales bacterium
AGCCCATACGGCGCGTTCGTCTCTTCCGGATACCCGTCCCACAAGTCCCCTTCTTTGAAAGGGACCGGCGTGAACTTGGGATAAGCACAAACCGTGCCGATGCCTACGAACTTCTCTACACCGTACCGATAGGCATAGTGCAGCGTGTGTACGCCCATGAGCAGGTTGTCGTAGAAAAACTCCCCTGGATGGGCCCGATTGGCGCCGATCCCGCCCACCGTAGCCGCCAGGTGGATGACAATGTCCGGGTGAGCGTCTTCGTACAGTTGAATGACCGCTTCCTTCTCCCGCAGGTCATAATCTCGGCATGAAGCCACTGTTTTCCAAAGGGAGGTACGAATGACTGTCCTCACATTAACCACCTCACGCCAGCGACCTTTGCGGCCCCTGGTAGAGGCAGCGCTGAACAACGAACTGCGTGTTATACAGGCCGGTATTCACCGCACGGAACAGCGGTTGAAGGCTTTCGAGTCTCAATATGGTCTTTCTTCCCACGAGTTTCTACGGTGCTACGAGAACGATGATCTCGCTGAGACGCTAGATTTCGCCGAATGGGTCGGCGAATATCGCTTGCTGGAGAGGCTGCACGAAAAGGCGGAAACGCTGCAGGGAATACGCTTTGCGAATTGAGGCTTACTTTCAACAAATACGCAAACTCCTCGACGACTGCCTTGTGGTTCAATCTGCTCGCGTAACACATGTCATCAGGCATTCACCCCGTGCCGGCTAACGCATAGCATCCCCTGACCACAGACGACGAAGAGATTTCTCCCCCGGCGGCGGATGCGATCATGCCGCAGGGTGCTCTTCCCCGCCCCGTTGCGGCCGATGATGCCGACGACCTCGCCGCGCTGCACCTCGAAGGAGACGTCATAGGATTTTAGATTTTGGATTTTGGATTTCCGATTGCGTGCCGGCAGGTAATCTAAAATCGGCAATCCAAAATCGTCCGGGCCTTGCCAATTTTGTACAGCTTGGATAGGTTTTCGACGCGGATAGCGATGTCAGTCATTCCTCGAACTTCTCCGCAGAATCCACCTCAGCAGTCAGGGGCGATGAGTCACCAATCACTTCATCAGCCCACCGCACAACCGCTTCCGCAATGGAAACGGCCTCCACGTATTCCTCCTGCCCCACTGCTTCGGCAAAGCCCGGATAGCGCGTCGTCACAGCATATCGAGTCAGTTTTGCCGCTTGCCTGACACGATCCGGTAGGATGTATCCTGCCTGTTGTACAAGAGTCAAAAGCTTGGCAAGGTCATGGACATAGGGAAATGGTACTTCATGGTAGCTGTTCGCTCATAGATTGCCCTCCCCTCTCGCAATGCCGGCGCAATGATAAGACAATGCACATTCTTATAGCGTTCAATGTCTTCTGGCGTCACGACGACTACGTCCACAGCCTGACCAACCCCCAATAGATTCATATAGATCTTCTCTGTCAGACGCCCGCGATGGACAGTACCGGCCTTGATCACCAGCAGATCAAGATCACTGTGGGGGCCCAATTCACCACGAGCAGCTGAGCCGAAGAGAATGATCTTGTCCGGTTGAGCGACCTCTACGATGCGCCTGATAACTTCTGCCAGAACATCAACACCTGCGGTCCCTTTCCACGTATGCTTCTCTATGACCATTCACTCCCTCCCCTAAACAGTCGTATTTCCCTTGACACCTCGTCCACCAGCAAAATCTCCGGCTCCAGGCATACCCAATTTGGATTTCGGATTGGGGATTTCCGATTGCGTGCCGGAGGGTAATCCAAAATCGGCAATCGAAAATCCAAAATCGCCCGGCTCGGTGATGCGGGAAAAGATCTTGAGCAAGGTGGACTTGCCGGCACCATTGCGCCCGATGCCTGTCCTGGGCCTGTCGAAGGAATGGCGCCGTTCAGGGTTATGTTCTCGCGGCCGGCCTTCCCCCCGGCCACGGGGGGACCGAGGGGGGTGGGGTGGAAGCCGGTGCCCGCCCGGCCGATTTTTGATTTCGGATTGGAGATTTTGGATTGGAGCGCTGTGACAACAAATCCGCAATCGGCAATCTAAAATCTAAAATCGCCCGGCTCGGTAATGCGGGAGAGAATCTTGAGCAGAGTGCTCTTCCCCCCGCCGTTGCGGCCGATGCCTGTCTTGCAGAATACCCTGTGCATAGCCACAGGGCAGACCATCGCCACTCCGGCGAGCAAAGTCGAAGAGCCGGTCACTGTGCAAGTCATCTCTGGATTTGGGATTTTGGATCCCCGTCATCCTCCCAATGCCTGGAGAAACTGTTCCACCACCCCCGGCTCCATCCCAGCGATCTCGCCGAGGACTCGCAACGGATGGGGCAACGGCTCCTGCCACAACCACTCTACTCGCAGCCAGAAGCCAGGCAGCACGTGTGCGTCATACCTGCCCTCTTTATCACCAAACGCCAGCCGATAGTAATCTCCCTCCAACCGGTAAAACTCAGCGTGCTCCATCTGGGGATCGATCAGCCAATACTCCGGCACCCCACCCTGGGCATATTCGTAGAACTTCTCTCCGCGGTCGCGCCCCACGCTCTCCGGCGAGACGATCTCCACCACCAGGTCGGCCGGCCCATCCAAGTAAGTTTCTCTCAGCCGATCGAGGTGCTCACGGGCCACAAAGAGCAGGTCCGGTTCCCGCCCGTGCTCCAGCTTCATTTGAAACGGGGCACTCACCACGATGCCCAGGTTACGCTGCTCTACAAAGGGTCGTATCACAGCAATGAGAAAATCGGCTATGTCTTGATGTCGTCTTGATGCCGGTGATGTCATGATGATCTCTCCGTCTACCCATTCGGCCAGCGTGTCCTCGTCCGCCCATTGCAGGAACTCCTCGTAGCTCATGCGAGGGGGGTCTGCCGGAGAGGGGAGCACGTCCAGCCGGCGGCGCAAGGCATCCGTCTCCGGTGCAGTGGCAGGGGGCAGGGAGTTCCGGATGGCTTCCGGCCAGGCCGTCGTTTCCATTCTGCTCATGGTTCACCTCCTGCCTTCATGATAGCACATTTTGCGGGGGCTGGCAAGGGCGATGGGCAGCAGACGATGGACGACGGCCACCCGGTCGGTCGTCTATCGTCTTTGGCCCGTCGTCCAAATGCCACTGCCAACCGGCCCGTCCCCGCCGGCGGGGGCGGGAGTTCACCCAGGGTTGGGCAGGGCATGATCAGTTTCGAGCTTGGAATTTCAACCCCTGATAAAGGCCCGGCATTACACCTTGTCCAGGAGTTCAAAATAGCGTTCACGGCTTATGCCTGCGGTTCTGAGATTCGTCAAGATATGGGTCACAGGTATCTTCCGGGGACTTGTTTTGATTACCACCGGCCGCTTCACCCCTGGCCTGGTCATAATCAAGTGATCACCCTTTTGACGCTTAACTGTAAAGCCCTCCATCTCAAAAACCTTTATCAGTTTTTGATAGGGGATTGGCGTGATCTTACGAGGAGCCACAGTCTCTCACGCAACGGCGAGCAATTCGGCCAATACCGGCTGACGCGGTAACCAACTCTCAGCTTGTTGGGCAAAACCTGCCTCTTCCAAAACTTCGGTCAGGGTGCCCATTGCTTCACACTCCTCCAGAAAGGCTTCCAGTGCCTCGCGCAGAGATTGCCTGGCTTCCTCGATAGTCTCGCCAAAACTGGAAACGTCAAGCTCCGGACAAATTCCCACGTATACATCACCTTCCGGGAAGATTTCTGACCGTACAACGATATGTGGTCTCATGTTCTTCATCCTCCCCCCTCCTTTTGCTATATGTATATGTCGCTATCTCTTGCTCTTGTACGCTCGTTGCTCACACCACATACACACCCGCTTCCGCTCATCGCTCACCTCCTGCCTTCATGATAGCACATTTCGCTCATCGTGGCAAGAGCGCAGATTCCCGTGCTTGCTCCCGATACCAGGTGATCGTCCGGCGCAGGCCCTCCTCCAGCGGCGTCTGCGCCCGCCAGCCGAAGGCCCGCTCCGCCCGGCCGGTGTCCAAACAGCGTCGCGGCTGCCCGCCCGGTTTGCTCGTGTCCCACACGACCTGGCCTCGGAAGCCGGTCAGCTCCGCGATCAAGTGCGTCAGGTCCTTGATGGAAATCTCAAACCCGGCCCCGATGTTCACCGGCTCCGGCCCGTCGTACCGCTCGGTGGCCAGGGCAATCGCCTCCGCGCAGTCCTCGACGTAGAGGAACTCCCGCGTCGGCGTGCCGTCCCCCCAGGCGACGACATCAGCCTCCGCCTCGATGAACTTGCGAATCAGTGCCGGAATGACGTGGCTGCTCTCCAGGTCGAAGTTGTCGCGCGGCCCGTAAAGGTTGACCGGCAGCAGGTAGATGGCGTTGAACCCGTACTGCTGGCGGTAGGCCTGCCCCTGCACCAGCAGCATCTTCTTGGCCAGCCCATACGGCGCGTTCGTCTCCTCCGGGTAGCCGTTCCACAGGTTCTCTTCTTTGAAGGGCACCGGTGTGAACTTGGGGTAAGCACAGACGGTGCCGATGCCCACGAACTTTTCCACGCCGTAGCGATAGGCATAGTGCAGCGTGTGCACGCCCATGAGCAGGTTGTCGTAGAAGAACTGGCCCGGATGGGCCCGGTTGGCGCCGATGCCCCCCACCGTAGCCGCCAGGTGGATGACGATGTCCGGGTGAGCGTCTTCGTACAGTTGGCTGACCGCCTCCTTCTCCCGCAGGTCGTAATCTCGGCTGCGGGGGACGAAGACGTCCTGCACCCAGGGACGCCTCTACAAGGCTTCCACGACAAAGGAGCCGAGGAAGCCGGCTCCACCGGTAACCAGTACACGTTTATCGGTCAATGTTCTGACTCCTTGGGAACGTTAACACGTTGGAAGGTCCAGACGTTTGAACGTTGACTGCGGCCAGCCGGCCTTCTTCGCCAACGGAGGCGGAAGTTCGCCGCGGATGGACTTGTGCCTGAACGAGACATCTGGTATAATGAACATAGCTCATAGAGGTTCGTTGCCGTAGAGTGGAGGGATTGACCATGCAAACTATCACTTTCCAAGTCGCCATACCCAAAGATCGTCGCATCAGCCTGGATTTGCCAGTTGACATCGCCCCCGGCCCAGCCGAGATCCTGGTCGTCGTACAACCACAAACCCAAGCTGCGGTCCCCGGTCGGCTGACCATCGCTGACCTGGGATGGTCCCCAACCAAAGCGGCCGCAGTGCGGGCCAAGCTGGCCTCCTTCATCGAAGACTGGGACGATCCGCGCTTGGACGTCTACAATGGACTATAGTCGCGGCGACGTCGCCCTGGTCTACTTTCCCCATTCCGACTTGTATACCATCAAGCTGCGCCCCGTCCTGGTTATCCAGGCCGACAACCTGGACACAGGCATCCCGCAGGTCGTGGTAGCCATGATCAGCAGCAACCTGCAACGGGCCGGGCATCCCAGCCGGGTGACTGTTTTGCTGACCGACGACTTGGCAATCGGCACGGGGTTACGGCTGGACTCGGTCATCATGACCGACAATCTGGTGACTATCGAATTGGCGCAGTTCAAGACCCGCATCGGCACTTTCTCGGCTATGCAGCTTGTGGACGAGGCGCTTCGCCACACCCTGGGGTTGGCGCCGTTTCATCACCCGTAATCTTCCCATCGTTTCTTTGTCTCGCAGATCGTAGGAGCAGTGGCAGAGCTTTTCCATCACGAAGAATTCGAGGAAGCCGGCCCCGCCGGTAACCAGTATACGTTTGTCGGTCAATGTTCTGACTCCTTGGGAGGTGGACGACCGACCATAGACGACAGACGATGTGGCTTCGCGGAGGCCTTTTCGTTGTCTACCATCCGTGGCTATGATCCGTCGTCTTGCCGACCGCTGCTGAGACCATTCTCGCTGCGTACCTGAGCAGTAACAATCTTCCGACCTATCCTCACCACAAACACGATGGTCGTGAGGACAATGTGATTGCCTCTCCGGCTCCTGCCTTGCAAGCTGTCTTGAGTGAAATCGCTACTCTGGTACAACTGCCGTAACGACCGGTCATCTCTTGCGATCCGCCGTCCAAATGCCACGTCCGGCCTGTTGCACCGCCAAAAGGAAAGGAGTTCAGTCAGGGTTGGGCTGAGGTTGGCCCCATCCTGCCCAGGCACTTCTTCTGGAACGCCGCGTCACCCACGGACAGCACCTCGTCCACCAGCAGGATCTCCGGTTCTAGGTGGGCGGCCACGGCGAAGGCCAGACGCACGTACATGCCACTGGAGTAGCGCTTCACCGGCGTATCCATGAACTTCTCGATCTCCGCAAAGGCCACGATCTCGTCGAACTTGCGCTTGATCTCCGTCTTCCTCGTGCCCAGGCCTGTCCTGAGCCTGCCGAAGGAATGGCGCCGTTCAGGTTGATGTTCTCCCGCCCGGTCTTCCCCCCGTGGACGGGGGGACCGAGGGGGGTGGGGTGGAAGCCGGTGCCCACCTCCAGCAGGGAACCGACGCGGCCGTGGATCTCGGCGTGGCCGCTGGTCGGCTCCGTGATGCGGGAGAGGATCTTGAGCAGGGTGGACTTGCCGGCGCCGTTGCGACCGATCATGCCCACGACTTCGCCGCGCTTGACCTCGAAGGAGACGTCCTTCAGCGCCCAGAAAGTGTCATCGGATTTTAGATTTTGGATTTTGGATTTCCGATTAGCGTGGCGGGGAAGCAAATCGGCAATCCGCAATCCAAAATCCGCAATCGAATCGCGCAGGGTGTCGTGGCGCTGTTGGGCCTTGCCGATGCGGTAGCGTTTACTCAGGTTTTCGACTCGGATGGCGATGTCGGTCATTGATGCTTCTCCACAAAACCAAACAGGCGCAGTAGCTTGATATCTATCTCACGCATTTTGGAGGGAGAAATCCGGCCTAGTCTCTGACCAAGCCGTGTCTTGAGAAACGGCTGCGTCAATCCCAGCAACACTTTCGATGTTCGCCGAAGGTTCGCTTCTCCTGCCAGTAACAACACATCCTGCTCATAAATGCGATCCGTCTTCTGTGTTGTGATTGGCGCGGCTTGCACGAGGGAATACTGGACATTCTGATTGTCACCGTCATTCTGCAGAATTAAAATAGGTCTTTGCTTTGCGGATCCTTCCTCCGCCCCAGCACCAGCGGCCTTTTCGTGGGGAAAGGCATAGGTGACCCAATAGACATCCCCACGCCGAATAGGATGTCGTTGCATGTCCTCTAACCCTCTATCTCTAAATCATAGGTCTGGTTCACTTCTGTCCGGTAAGGCGCCAACTCCTCGTGCATGGTCACCAGCATCCTTCCTCCCTCTTCATCCATTGGATCTCCCCAATCCATTACCTCTATCTGTTCCGCATAGGAGGCAAGGATGTCTTCTACCCTCTCTGCTTCCAGAAAAATGACGATCACTGGCGCCTGTTTCAGGGCAGGGAGTGACCCCAGGAACTCGATTTTACCGTTTCTGTAAAGTGCTTTTACGGCAATCACGGTTGGCCTCCATTCTACTAAAGAGTTTGACACACGTCATCACAATTGCATCGTAACACAACCGACCACGTCTTCTGGAAGGCCGCATCCCCTACCGCCAGCATCTCGTCCACCAGCAGGATCTCCGGCTCCAGGCACATTCGATTTTGGATTTTGGATTACGTGTCAGAGGGCAATCCAAAATCGGCAATCGAAAATCTAAAATCGCCTGGGAGAGGATCTTCAACAGCGTGCTCTTCCCCGCGCCGTTGCGCCCGATGACGCCGACGATTTCGCCACGCTTGACCTCGAAGGAGACGTCCTTCAGGGCCCAGAATGTGTCTTCTTCTTGCCACGGATTAGACGGATTATTCTTTTCTTCTTTTTGCCACGGATTAGACAGATTTCCACGGATTTTTCCTCTTTTTCCAATCTGTGTAATCTGTGTAATCCGTGGCAGAAAACCGTCAACGAGCGCATCGCGCAGGGTGTCGTGGCGCTGTTGGGCCTTGCCGATTTTGTACAGCTTGGATAGGTTTTCTACACGGATGGCGATGTCGGTCATGGAGTGCCTTTAACCCTCTCCCACGGCGGCCAGTGCTCGATGATACAATCTATCCTCAATCCAGAATCCCCCTGGCTCCCGCAGCCTGTCCAACTCTGCTCGAAGTAAATCAATCTCTCCCTCTCGTTTTGCTCGAATCAGAATCCCAACAACGCCTGTCTTTGGCAAACCGTACATCCCTGCAATCCTCCGTGCTTCCGACTCATCCAAAAGTGTCAAATCAGCCTGTCGTTCGATAGCCAAGGCGATCACTTCAGACTCTCCATCGCCTAGGTCGCGTCTCAACAAACGCACTAACGATTCATCTACTGGCGCAACAACCTCTATCCACCCAACTTGATGGGCATTCGCAACCTCGACGGCCCCGGATCTACCTCTCCCCTGCTCGACAACTTCCCTCCATACGGCTGGGGTAATTGTAATGCGCTCGTAGAACTTCTTTAGCAGAGCCAACCGACCAATGCTTGCCAGGTGAATCAACGTCGAGGAATCACTCACCACCAAGCGCATACCGGACATCCTCCTCCAGGTCCACGTCCGTATAATGCCGCAGAGCTTTACGTTGCCCTAGCAATTCCTCAAACTCCCAATATGGCATCTGCGCGAGGAGCCTGGCTTTGCCAAGGGAAAGTGCCCCGCGCTGGTACAAAGCCAGGGCGAGCTCTTTGCGAAATTCGCGCTCCATTTCCTTCGGTGGTAGTCTAACTGCGTTCAGAACCTCGCCAGGTATCTCTAAAGCAAGTTTCATCGCTTCCATCATTTCACCTCCCATTGATGGATATTTCCGGCTCCAGATGGGCGGCCACGGCGAAGGCCAGGCGCACGTACATACCGCTGGAGTAGCGTTTCACCGGCGTGTCCATGAACTTCTCGATCCTTCGGCTTCGCCCAGGACAAGTTCTCGGCAAAGGCCACAATCTCGTCGAACTGGCGGTCGATCTCGGTCTTGCGCATGCCCAGGATGGCGCCTCGTCGATTTTGGATTTGGGATTTTGGATTGCACGTCGGTGGGTAATCCAAAATCTGAAATCCAAAATCTAAAATCGTTTGGGCTTTGCCGATCTTGTACAGCTTGGATAGGTTTTCTACACGGATGGCGATGTCAGACATGGAGTTCAGGCCTCAATATACCTCATCATGTGATCCAATATCAATCAGCACAATCCAATCATCTCCCTCCTCAGGATCGGGTTCAAAGGTAAAGACAATGCGACAATCGTATTCAACCCAACATGCCCACAAGCCTTCCAGCACTCCGCGCAGCTTATGCGTCCTCAGAACGGCTTGAAACGGGTCGATCGCAAGCAGTTCAAGCATTTCATGAATTCGCTCTTCCAAAGCGGGGTTTCGACGAGTCTTCCGCTTAAACACACGTCGGAAACTTGCGTCCCAGACGAGTTTTCTCATGATTCGCTCTGCAGGTCGCGCCGCAGATCATCCAAGGTACCATAACGTGCCCGGCCTTCCCGCAGCGCCTGAAGTGTTGCCCGTGCATTGGCTGCTATCTCGTGTCGGCGTCTTTCAACAAGCCGGTGCCATACGATCTCTAACGCCGCCTCTTGGTCCGTCGGGGACAGTTGCTCTATAAACTCGATT
>CAZFFM010000130.1:0-9571 GCA_964517425.1 uncultured Ardenticatenales bacterium
TCAGCCCGTCACGGCAAGACAATCGAGCATTCACGTCTAAACTAGCATAAGGCCATAATCTTTTATGCCGGCAGGCCCGGCAGAATCACAGGGGGATTAAACCATGATTCTAAGTTCCGAAGATACGATTCAGGAGTACACCGAAAAAGGCTGGTGGGGTAACGACACGATCCTTGACCTGTTCCTCAGAGACGTGGCCGAACGGCCCGATGTCGTTGCGCTGGTGGACCCGCCCAACCGGGCCGCATTTACTGTGGGCGCTTCCCAGCGGCTGACCTTCGCGCAGACGAAAGAAGCTGCCGAACGTCTGGCCGTTGCGTTGGCCGAAGCCGGCATTGAAAAGGATGACATCATCATGGTGCAGCTTCCGAACGTCGTGGAGCTGGCCATTGTCTACCTTGCCGCGGCCTATGTCGGCGCCATCGTCAGCCCTGTGCCCGTCCAATACCGCACCTACGACCTGGAGCGCGTGATGAGGCTCACCGAACCGAAGGCGTTCATCACCACCAACCGCTTCAATGACTTTGACTATGTGGCGATGGTGCAGGGTATGCAGGGCGACTTCCCTTCGCTCAAGACCATCTTTGCGCTGGGCGATGACCTGCCGAACGGCGTGCGCTCGCTCACCGGCATCCTGACCGCGCCCATCAACGGCGAGCCGCCACGCGCGGCCGTCTCGGCCAACGACATCTTCACCATCTGCTGGACCTCCGGCACAGAGGCCGATCCCAAAGGCGTGCCGCGCAGCCACAATCACTGGATTTGGATTTCCTACGCTTCGGTGGATGGCTGCGAGTTCGACCCCGGCCACCGTCTGCTCAACCCGTTCCCTATGATCAACATGGCCGGCATCGGCGGCATGTTTGTGCCCTGGCTGGTGGTCGGCGGCACGCTCGTGCTGCACCAGCCCTTCGACCTGCAGGCCTTTCTGGGCCAGATCGTCATGGAGAAAATCCACTACACCGTCGCGCCCCCAGCGTTGCTCAACATGCTGCTCATGCGCCCTGAAGTGCTTGAAAAGGTGGACCTCAGCACGATCAAGAACATCGGCTCCGGCTCCGCACCTCTATCTGCCTGGATGGTCACCGAGTGGCAGGAAAAGTACGGCGTCCACATCCTGAACATCTTCGGGTCCAACGAGGGAGCCTCACTCACCAGCGGGATAAACGAGTTTCCGGACCCGGCTACGCGGGCGCAGGTCTTCCCCCGTTTTGGCGTGCCGGAATTCCAGTGGAAGTCACGAGTCGCGGGCCAGATGCGCACCAAGCTGGTGGACGAAGGCGGGCAGGTAATCACCGAGCCGGGTATTCCGGGTGAAATGGCGATCAAAGGCCCCGGCATTTTCCCCGGTTACTACAAGCGCCCGGACCTGACCGAAAAGGCGTTCGATGAGGACGGATACTTCTACACCGGCGACCTGTTCGAAATCACCGGCGAGGGGGGCAATGCCTACCGCTTCGTGGGCCGCGTCAAGGACATCATCAATCGCGGCGGCATGAAGATATCGGCTGAAGAGATCGAGGGCTTGATCATGGGCCATCCCAACGTGGCCGATGTGGCTGTCGTCGGCTATGCAGACCAGATGCTCGGTGAAAAGGCCTGCGCCGTTGTGGTCCCCAAAGAGGGCCAAGAGGTCACACTAGAGGAGATCATCGCCTACCTCAACGAGAAGGATATTGCCGTCTATAAACTGCCGGAGAAACTGCTGGTCGTTGACGTTCTACCGCGCAACCCGCTCGGCAAGGTGCTGAAGCGCGACCTGCGCGACATGGTGAAGTAACCTATGGACTTTCGCCTGACCGAAGAACACACATTCATCCAAAACACCGTCCGTGCGTTTCTCAGTCGGGAATGCCCGCGTGAGAAAGCGCATGCCCTGGACAAATCGGGCACAACTCCGGCAGACCTGCTCCGCAAGATTGCCGAAATGGGGTTCTGCGGCCTGAACGTCCCGGAATCGTTTGGCGGCGGCGGTCAGGACATGCTGGGGGCATCGCTGGTGGCCGAGGCGCTGGCCGCGGTGTCCCCTCCGCTGGCCGCGTTGTACGCCGGCGTCACGTTCACCGCCGGGGCCGTCCTTTCGCGGCTGGCGTCTGACGAGCAGAAGGCTCGCTTCCTGCCAAAAGCGGCGGCGGGAACACTGGCCGCGTCGGCTTTGCTGGCCGGCCCGGAAGCGGACCAGACTGTGACCGCCGAACGCACACCGGACGGCTTCTTGTTGGCCGGGCAAGCTCCCTTTGCGCTGTTGCCGGAACCTGGCGGGCTGCTGATCGTGCAGGCCCGGCATGACGACGCTTCAACCTGCTTCCTTGTGCCCGCCGCTGCGCCTGGCCTGCAAATCACGCCGTTGGAAACGGTCGGCATGCGCGGCACTCGTGCGGCGGCTGTGACCTTCGCGGACGCGCTCGTTTCGCCGGCGGATGTTCTGGGTGGGCCGGAGGCCGCCGGAAAGGGCGCGGTGCAGGCCGAAACGATCACCGCCATCGTGCGGCTGGCCACGGCGGCCATCGCGCTGGGGCTGGCGCTGGGCGCGCTGGACTATGCTGCCGCCTATGCCGGGGAGCGCGTCCAGTTTGGCCGGCCCATCGCCCGCTTCGAGGCCGTCCTGCACATGCTGGTTGACGAAACCGTGGGGCTGTGTGCCGCTCGCTGGCTTCTGTATCATGCCTGCTGGCTGGCCGATCAGGGGGAGCTATTTGCGCTGGAGGCCGCCATGGCCTGCCTGCAGACAGTTGAGCTGGCGCGACAGGCCGGACTGCAGGGCGTACACATCCTCGGCGGCTACGGGTACATGGCCGAGTATGACGCCGCCCGCTACATGCGTGACTCACTGGTCTTGTTCAACGGGGGCGAGCCCGCCCCCCTGCTGAAGACAGCTATCGGCGATCTGGCCGGATTGAGGGAAGACAGCGAATGAACAGCCTGAAAGGAACTATCGCCATTGTCGGCATTGGGGAAGTGCCCACCGGTCGCTACCCTGATCGCAGTCCTATCGAGTGTGCGGTTGAGGCCGCGCGGGAAGCCATTCTGGATTCGGGTCTTGACCATACGAACATTGACACTGTTATTCCGAGCACCGCGTTGTGCTGCCCGGCTTTCGACACCGATCTGGTCACCGGACGGCTGGTGGAAGAGTTGGGCTTGCGGGTCAACAACAACCTGCAGGTGTTCGCCGGGGGCGCGACCAGCGCTATCATGCTCAAACTGGCCGCCGGGCTGATCACCACCGGCATTTCCCGCGCCATCCTATTTGTCCACGCCGATAAACTGGGCACCAGTATCAGCGGGCAAGAGGGCATTGACCTTTTTTCTACCGCGGGCATCTCGAAGGAGTGGGAGGTTCCTTACGGCATGCACTACTCTGCCGTGGCGGGTCTGATCACCCAGCGCTACATGTTCGAAACAGGCACCACTGCCGAGCAACTGGCCGCCGTGTGCGTCTCCAACCGCAAATGGGCACAGTTGAACCCGAACGCCATGTTCCGCAAACCGCTCACGATTGAGCAGGTGCTGGGGTCGAAAATGCTCTCTTCGCCCCTGCACGCGTACGAGTCGAACATGCTGGCCGACGGCGGCGTGGCCTTTGTGGTCACCTCTGCCGACCGCGCTCGCGAGCTGACCGGCCGGCCGGCCTACCTGCTGGGCGAAGGCTCCCGCGTGACCCACTTCGCACTCTCGCAGGAGCCGGACCTCACCCGCTTCGGGTATGGGGAAGCGGCAGCCGAGGCTTTCCGGATGGCAGGGCTGGCACCACAGGACATTGACATTGCCGAGTTGTACGATTCCTATCCCGTGTTCCAACTTATCGCGTTGGAGGAATTGGGGCTTTGCGAACGCGGCGCAGCCGGCGCTTTCGTTCACGAGGGCAGCACCTGGCCCGGCGGGAAGCTCCCGATGACGACCAACGGCGGTATGCTCTCTCAGGGCCACACCGGCGCCGGCGGCGGGATCGCCATCCTCGTTGAGGCAGCGCGCCAGCTCATGGGCAAGGCGGGCGAGCGCCAGGTGCCGGATGCCCTGTTTGCTGTGGAGACGGCCACCGGCGGCACGTACGTGGATGCCCACGTCACCATTCTGGGAAATGAAATTCCCGACGCATCAGGCGGAGGAGTGCTATGACCCCGAAACCAATCCCACCCATGACGCCCTGGACCCGGCCATACTGGGAGGCGACCCGCGAGGGCCGATTGACCATCCAGCGGTGTACGGCCTGCGGGCGGCACGTCTTTTACCCGCGCCGGAACTGCCCTTTCTGCTTTGCGGATGCGCTGGACTGGGTAGAGACCTCCGGACGCGGGGATGTGTACAGCTTCACGATTGTGCAGAATAACGCGCCCTCTGCCTTTTTGGGGGACATGCCCTTTGTGATCGCCATTGTGGAGCTTGAAGAAGGCGTGCGCATGATGAGCAACCTTGTGGACTGCGATCCCGAATCTGTCCATTGCGGCATGAACGTTGAGGTCACGTTTAGGCCGCTGACGGACACGATCGCGCTGCCCGTGTTTCGGCCTGCCACCGGATAGGGAGCCGCAAACAGGAGAAGAGACGAATGCCCGAAAAATTCTGGGAAGATTTTCAAGTTGGCGACGAATTCACCAGCCAGGGGATCACCGTCACGGAGACGCACGTCGTCAATTGGGCGGGGCTGACGATGGATTACTACCCCCTGCACGTGGACAAAGAATATGCCGCGCAGACGCCGTTCCAGCAGCGCGTAGTGCATGGCCCGCTCACCTTTGCGCTGGCGGTCGGCTTGATGGGCACAACCGGCGAGGCCAAAGACTCGGTGATCGCCTGGCTGGGCGTGGACAACATGATCATCCCGGCGCCGGTCTTCATCGGCGATACCATCCGCCTGCGAGCAGAGGTAACCGAACTGCGCGAGACACGCAAACCGGCGCAGGGTTTTTGCAAAATGCGCTACGAGGTCACGAACCAGCATGACAAGCTGGTGATGGCCTTTGACATGAATTTTCTGATGCACAGAAGGCCGCAGCAATGAATGTACCGCTTGACCCAAAGCATATCCGCGCCGTGACACGGGCGTTTGTGGAGCAGGCGATCTCCGTTGATGAGGCCCGCCGGATCGACCGCGAGGATGTCTACCCGCACCATCTGCTGGAAGCATTCGCCGAGACCGGCCTGTTTGGGATTAATATCCCGGAGCAGTACGGTGGAATGGGCGGGACTTCCATTGACGCCCTGCCCGTGTACGAGGAACTGTCACGCCGCCTGCCGGTGCTGGCCTGGGTGATCGGCAACATCATGCTGTATGGCAACGAGATTGTCGGCACACACGGCAGCGATACCCAGAAAGCCCGCTTCCTGCCCGCGTTGGCCGGGGGTCGCCTGCATTTCAGCTTTGCCCTCACCGAGCCGGACTCCGGATCGGACGCGGCCAGCATTAGCATAAAGGCCGCAAAGCGCGACGGCGCGTACTGGATCACCGGCAGCAAGATGTTCATCACCGGTGCGTCCGTTAGCGACGTGGTGGTGACGCTGGCCCGCACCGCTCCGGCCCGCTACAAGGGCATTACCGCATTTCTGGTGGACACAAGCACGCCGGGCTACAGCGCCCGCCTGCTTGAAAAACTTGGCTATCACGGCTCCGGCACCTGCGCTGTACACTACGACAATGTGTGCGTGGCTCCGGAGGACATCCTCGGCGGCGCGGAATCCCTCAACCAGGGCTGGTGGCAGATGGTTTCCCTGCTCAACAGTGAACGGCTGGCGCTTTCGGCCTGTTCGGTTGGTATCGGGCAGGCCGTATTGGATGAGGTCATCACATTTGTGCGTGGGCACTATCCCGCCGGCCCTGTGCGCTACCAGGGCATCCGCCACGCCGTCGTTGAGATGGCCACCGAGCTGGAAGCCGCCCGCCGTCTGATGGCGCACGCGGCGGAACTGCACCGCCAGGGCGTGGAGTGCTTGCGGGAAACATCCATGTCGAAGCTTTACGCCTCTGAGGTGGCGAAAAAGATCGCGCTCCGCAGTGTGGACCTGATGGCCCCGTACGGTGCCACGTTTGCCTGTGACGCCCAGCGATTTCTGCGGGACGTGCTGGTGCTGTCCATCGGTGGCGGGACCAGCCAGATTCAGAAGAACATCATCGCCAAAACCATGCAGTTGTAGTGTTGTCTGGGGCGTATGTAAAACATGGGGTAGCAGTACAAATCAACCACAGATTACACAGATGAAACAGCAAAAACATCGGTGAAATCAGCGTAATCTGTGGTTAAGAAATGGGTGGGCTATCAGTCTCCCCTTACGATTAGATGCACCCTGTTGTCTGCAGGTGTCGAAAGGTTGCTATGGCTGAACAGAATCAAGACCAGTACAAAACCCGTATTCTTGAAGCCGCCAAAGTTTTGTTTGCCCGCTATGGATTTCGCAAAGCGACGGTGGACGAGATCGCCGAATGGGCGGGCATGGCCAAGAGCACCATGTACAAGGTGTTCCGCACCAAGGAGGACATTCTCGCCGAACTGATTGTCTGGGAGGCCCGCGCCTTCCGTCGTGCATATTTGGCCGAGATCAAGAAGCTGGATGATCCCCTCAAGAAAATGGAAATGCTTTGCCGCGAGTCCAGCGCATACTTTAACAAATACCCCTTTCTAGGGCGCGTCATGGTGGATGAGGATCGGCGGTTTGCCCCATTCATGCGGGACGAGGTCGGCTTTGTGGAGGACGGCATTCGCCAGCTCATCAACGAACTGCTTCGTGAGGGCATTGCCGCTGGCGTCTTTCGCCCGCTGAACGTACCCGACGCAACTGCAACCGTTCTGGCACTGATGCGGGGTTTTGCCTATCACCAGACACCGGGCGACGCCGAAAACTCGGAATGGGTGGCGTTCGTGCTCAACGGGGTCAGGGCGGTAGAGCGTTGAGCGTGGAGCGTGGAGCGTCGAGCGGGGAAACGCCTTGCGCAAAGACTTTACGTCCTACGTTTTACGTTTCGCGTTTTACATGACACTTGACACCCGACACATGACACGTTTGTTTCAAAGCAGGAAGGAGAGCTAATCATGGATGTTTCGTATTTATCGCTGAAGGGAAAGGTTGCGCTGGTTACCGGGGGAAGCCGGGGCATTGGGAAAGCGCTCGCGCTCGCGTTTGCCGGTGCCGGAGCGGATGTAGCGATCAGCAGCCGCAAGCAGGAGGCGTTGGATGCCGTCGCCATCGAAATCGAGGCGCTGGGCCGACGAGCCCTTCCCGTTGCCGCACACGGCCGCAAGCCGGAGGAACTTCGCGCGCTGATCGAGCGCGTCAAAGCCGAGTTTGGCCGCCTGGACATTCTGGTCAACAATGCTGCGACCAACCCGGTCATGGCCCCGCTGGTGGACATCGAGGAGCGTACCTTTGACGCGATCATGAACACCAATCTCAAGGGCTATTTTCTGCTCTCCCAGATGGCGGCGCGAATGATGATCGAGCAGGGGCAGGGCGGAAACATCGTCAACATCTCCTCGGTCGGTGGTGTCAGTCCGGACGCCGGCCTCGGCGTGTACTGCATCAGCAAAGCGGCCATCAACATGCTGACCAAAGCGCTGGCCGTGGAACTGGGCGGCTACAACATCCGCGTGAACGCGATTGCGCCCGGCGTGGTGAAAACACGCTTCAGTCAGGCGCTGTGGACCGACGAGGAGCTGATGGCGCAGGAAATGTCGCACACGCCGCTCCAGCGCATTGCCGAGCCGGAGGAAGTGGCTCGCATGGCGCTTACGATCGTGTCCGATGCGGCGCTGTACATGACCGGTCAGATTATCGTCATGGACGGGGGCAGTTCGCTATGAGGTCCGTCCCGGCCCGTACGTTTTGTGTAGTATCGTCGCCCAACTTGAACAGGAGGAAAACATGAGTGCAGACAGCTATGATGTGGTCGTAATCGGCGGCGGGGTAGCCGGGATGGCTTCCGGGGCCTTGCTGGCGCGTGACTTCGGCAAAAAAGTGCTGGTCGTTGAACGGGCGCCGTTCATCGGCGGGCGCGCGCTTTCCTATGTGGGGCACGGGGACAAAGTCATCGCCGACGGGATCGAGATGAACGCGGAAGCATTCAAGAAGTCGCTGGGCTTTGCGATGTGTTATCTGGGCAAATGTACGCCCGACATTGAAACGATCTTCGCTGAAGGCTTGCTCGATGGCCGCACCTTTGAAGCGGGCGGGCACGGGCTGTTCTGGGGCAGCAAAAGCCGTGCGAGCTGCGTGCTGGACCATCTGGGCGAGGCTGTCAATATGCCGCTCAACGAGGGGTTGGGCTACATTGCGTGGGAAGGCGAGTGCCGACCGGGTACCGCATATCAGGTGGAAAAACGCCAACGCTACCAGTGGATGAGCGACGAAGGGTTTGCCAAAACGATAGCACAGCTCCGGGACATGGGCACGTCCACCTTCGAGGATATGGCCCGCCTGATGCGCACCCCCCTTCAGGAGTGGCTGGATGCCCGCGGCATGCACACGGAGGCGTATGACTACATCAAAGTGTTGGCCGCTTCCCAGACAGCGCAGGCCGAACCGGCCATGACGCCTGCCGGGGATTTCCTGGGCTACATGGCGATTGCTTACCCCATCGGCATGAACCTGATGACCGGATCGGTGGCCACCGCCGATGAGCCGGGCTGTATCGCTATCCCGCAGGCGTTTGAGCAGGTGCTGCTGGCCAACGGTGGCGATGTGTGGCGCAGCGCCACCGTGAGAGAAGTGCGCATCGAGGATGGGCAAGTACGGGGCGTGCAGGTAATGCGAAATGGCGTGCAAGAGAACATAGATGTGGACACGGTCATCTGTACGGCCATGCCCAAGCACATTTTCAAATTCCTGCCGGAAAAGTGGTTCCCCGCGGACTGGGCCGGCACGATCAAGGAGCAATTCTGGGGCGCGGGCCTGCTCACCGGCTGGGTGGGCACAAAGCGCAGCTTGTGGCGGGACATTGGCATTGATGAGCGCAGTTTTGTGTACATGCCCGGCGTTATCCGCGATGGCTATATCGGCGCGGTGGACATGGTGATGTGCGAATTCACCGCCTGGGGTGATCACACCGCCCGGCGCGCGCCGGAAGGCAAATACGAATTCCTGTTCTCGACGGCGCTTACCGACACCGAAATGCGCGACCCGGCAAAAGTCAACCGCGTGATCAACCTGTGCGAGGAGTGGGCACGGGCCACCTTCCCGACATGGGATGAGGATGTCGAGTTCATCATCTGGACGCCCTCGCCGGATGCGTACGGCCACTGGCGGCCCGTGGGCACGGATCGTCCGGATGTGCAGTCCCCCTGGGTGGAAGGGCTCTACTTTGCCGGCGATCAGTATGGCCGCCGGTTGTGGGGTGGTGGCGTGGACGGTGCGTCCCTCTCGGCCATCATGTGCGTGGACCGCATCATGGGCACCAACCTGGAGGAGGCGATCTTCCCCTGGTATCACCGCGGCATCCCTGCTGAAATGCGGAACGATGAACGGAGTAGATAGAGGAACGAGATAGGGATAGAGATAGAGATAGAGATAGAGATAGGGATAGGGATAGGGATAGGGATAGGGATAGGGATAGGGATAGGGATAGGGATAGAGATAGGGATAG
>CAZFFM010000131.1:0-9535 GCA_964517425.1 uncultured Ardenticatenales bacterium
AGAGCTTTGCACCGTTGCGCTCCCTGGTTGTGTTCGACACGGTGGACGAGGCACTTGCCCTGGCGAATGACACAGTCTATGGGCTCGGTGGGAGTGTCTTTGGTGCGCCCGAAGAGGCCAAGGACGTCGCTATCGGCCTGGACGCAGCTCGGGTGATGATCAACGAGAGTCCCCTGTACGGGGACGACACCTTGCCGATCGGTGGAATCAAGGACAGTGGGATCAACGGCGCCATGGACAAGATCGAAGAGATGACGTATGTGAAGCGCATTCACGTGGGACAGCTGGATTGAGCCAAGATATCACCTGGGATCAATTGGGAGATACCGTTGCATGGCGATGTGATGAATCGACTGGACAAATCACAAGAGGGGGCATCCTGATGAACACTGAAGTCAAGAAACAGACCTTGCGGCTGCTAACCTACGGCCTGTACGTCCTCACCGCTGCGGATGGCGATGAGGTAGCGGCTGGCACGGTTAACTGGCTGTCCCAGGCCTCGTTCACGCCGCCTCTGGTGATGGTCGGTGTCAAGCAGGCGAGTAACCTACATCGGCTCATCGAGCACGGTGGCTCCTTTGCTGTCAACATTCTGGGCGAGGACCAGAAAGACGTAGCGGCGGCTTTCTTCGGCCCCTCGCAGGTGCAGGGTGGCCACATCAACGGTTACGACTTTGAGCAGGGGTCGGAGACTGGCGCGCCGCTGCTCACCGACCTGCCGGCGTGGTTCGAAGCGCGCGTCACGGACACCGTAAAGCGTGGCGACCACACCGTCTTCGTGGCCGAGGTGGTCAGCGTTGGCGTGCGGGATCCGCACGCAAAGCCGCTGGAGATGTGGGACACGGGCTGGTTCTATGGGGGATGAGGACGACTTCGCGCTATGCGATCAAGTTTCCGGAGGTGGATCTTGGGAAAGGTTTTTCGCGGGGATCGCTGGGTGAAAGGGGAAACGCCCTGGACTCCGTTGGCGAAGCCGGTATCCGAGCTGCGGCTGGCACTCATCGGATCGGGGGGCGTATACCACGAGAGCCAGGAGCCGTTCGACGCGGCGAACCGCTTTGGCGATTGGTCGTTTCGGGTTATCCCGGGCGATGCGCCAACGTCGGTGCTGCGGGTCGCTCACGATCACTACAACCACAAGGATGGGGCGGACAAGGACATCAATGTCGTCTTCCCACTCGACCGGCTGCGTGAGTTGGAAGCGCGGGGCGACATTGGAGAGCTCTCGCCCGTACACATCGGCTTCATGGGCTTTATCATGAAGCCGGCGAAGATCGCTGGGGAAATGGCGCCGGGAGTCATCCGCGTGTTGAAAGAAGCGGGGGTGCAAGCTGCCCTGCTGGTGCCGGCCTGACCGGTCTGCCAGCGGTCCGTGGGACTGCTCCAGCGCGAGATCGAAGCGGCCGGCATTTCCACCGTGGCTATGACCGTGGTGCGGGAGGTCATGGAGGGCATCAAGCCACCGCGGGCGGTGCACGTGCGCTTCCCGTTTGGTTTCACCTTCGGCGAGCCATTCGCCCGAGACCAGCAGTTGACCATCGCCGAGGACGCTCTGGCGGCACTGGAAAACATCCAGGAGCCGGGCACCATCGTTGATCTTCCCTACCGTTGGAAGCGCGAGGATTACGCGGCCATCCGTCGGCAGCGGCAGAGGGACTCTGAAATGATGAATGGTGTGAAACGTAATTCGTAAAACGTGAAGACGTTCAAACGCAACACGCAGCACGACAATCCCAAATCTGAAATCTGAAATCTGAAATCGTATGGGGGAAAGGAGAACAAAATGCTTGCGCAAAAGTCTATTCAAACCAGAGGGGGTACGATGGCTTACCATCACGTTGGAGAAGGGGAGGCCGTGATCCTCGTGCATGGCATTCCCACCAACTCAGGGTTGTGGCGTAACGTGATACCACCTCTGGCAGACCAATTCGCCGTCTACGCTCTCGACATGATCGGCTACGGTGCGTCTGACAAGCCAACAGACCAAGACCTTTCCGTAGCGGCACAGGCGGATTATCTTGCAGACTTCATGGATGCCGTGGGGATAGAATCCGCACACCTGGTGGGTCACGACATCGGCGGGGGCGTCGTGCAGGCGTTTGCCGTGCGCAACCCAAGTCGAGTCAAGAAGGTCGTGTTGATAGACAGCATAGCGTATGACTCGTGGCCGGAACCGGGCATTGCCCGTCTGAAGGAGCCGGTGTGGGACGAGATCATGCAACGCCTGGACATTGCCAAAGGATTTCGGAAAGGTTTGGAGCAAGGCATGGTGCAGAAGGATCGGATCACCGATGAAGTGGTGAACCTGTATGCCGATCCATTCCGCGATCCGGAGGGACGCATGGCCTACCTGCGGGCGGCCCGGGCCCTGGACAGTCGAGACTTGCTGGACATCACCGAGGAAGTCGAGGCGATCGACAAACCGGTGCTGATCTTGTGGGGTGTGGAAGACGTCTTCCAGAAGGTGGAGTACGGCCATCGCTTGGCGGATGCGCTGGCAGACGCGCAGCTGCACATCATCGAAGGTGCGGGTCACTTTCTACCGGAGGATCAACCTGAGACCGTAGCCCAATATGTGAAGGAGTTTCTGGCGGAGTAGGGAACTTTCCAATCATACTGGACACTGGCGTTTTTTACTTTTGCCACGGATTACACGGATTTTCACGGAAAATATCAGAAAGGTCAAATGAAAAATCTGTGGAAATCCATGCAATCTGTGGCTGAAAATGCCGTCTTATACGGCCAACGTGATTTTTGCCAGACTCCAGAATCATATCAAGGAGGAATTTCAATGGAAATCGCATTTCTGATCGGACGGATTATCGTGGGGGTGTACTACCTGTTCAATGCCGCCAACCATTTCAGCCAGATCGACATGATGACCGGCTACGCCGGTTCCAAGGGGGTGCCCGCACCGAAACTGGCTGTGGGCGGCAGTGGTCTGCTTCTGCTGGTGGGCGGCTTGAGTATTTTGCTCGGCTATCAGCCCCTCATTGGCGTGATCGCCATCGTACTATTCTTGTTGCCGGTGACATTCATGATGCACAACTTCTGGACCGTAGAGGACCCGCAAATGAAAATGGGCGAGATGGTGAACTTCATGAAAAACATGGCGCTTATCGGTTCGGCGCTGATGTTCCTGGCTATTCCCGCCCCCTGGCCCTTCAGCTTGGGTGGCTGATGATCAGCCAGTAGTTTCAAGACTTTTGGTGGTTACCCCAATCAGGTGGGGAGCAAAACATTTCACACATTTATAAAGGAGAACAAATCATGGCAGATGTGAAAACACAAGGTACGGATCATCCGATGACTACAGTAAAGCTGCAACCGGGCGAAAAAGTGGCGCTCTGTCGCTGCTTCGGATCGAGCAAGTTCCCCTACTGCGACGGATCGCACAAAGAACACGCCGGCAAGGGGCCTGCGATTGTCGAGGCTGTGCAAGAAAGCTAGGATGAAATCCATTACAATTCAATGATTGCCCTGGTACACGGCCTTCGCCCCCTTCAGCGGTGCTTTGTGGTATGAGCAGCCGGCGTGCGCTCGTCGCCGGCCTGGCCCTGGCGCTGGATTTGCTGCTCGGAGACCCACCCACCCCCTTTCATCCTGTCGCCTGGATGGGGCGGGCGATCGGTTCTGCCGAACGCGTCGCCCCCCGCTGCGGCCGGCTCGGGCCGCTGAGTTGGGGATTGCTGATCGCTGCCGGCGGAGCCTCGCTCGTGGCCGGGCTGGGCGTTCGTTTGGAGCGGCGCTTGTCCCGTCTCCCCGGCCCGGCCCGCCTGCTCATCGAAGCCGGCCTTTTGAAGACAACCCTCTCGTTGCGCGGCCTGACGGGTGCGGCCGGCGAAGTGTATGCGGCCCTGGCGACCGGAGACCTGCCGGAAGCCCGCCGCCTGCTTCGCTGGCACCTGGTCAGCCGCGCGACGGGCGATCTGGACGAGGCGCAGGTGGCCGCCGCCACCATCGAATCGGTCGCCGAAAATGCGTCGGACGGCGTGATCGCCCCGCTGCTGTACTACGCCATCGGGGGGCTGCCCGCGGCCCTGGCCTACCGCTTCCTCAACACGGCGGACTCTATGCTCGGCTACCGGGGGGAGCGTTACGAGTGGCTTGGCAAAGGGCCGGCGCGGCTGGACGATGTGGCGAACTTTCTGCCGGCACGATTGACTGCCGGCTTGCTGGTGCTGGCGGCCATGCTCGGGGGCGGCAATGTGCGCCGGGCGTGGCACATTCTGCGGCACGACGGCGGCTGCACCGACAGCCCGAACGCCGGCCGGCCGATGGCCGCCATGGCCGGCGCGCTGGGCGTCGAGCTGGAAAAGGTCGGACACTACCGGCTGGGCGCGGGCCTTCCGCAGCCTGCACCGGCCGATGTCGCACGGGCGGTCACTCTGATGCACAGGGCGACGATAATGGCCATGGGTCTGCTGTTTGCATTGACAACATAGAAGTTCGACTTCTGCCAGAAGTCGAACTTCTGTGATACACACCCCCTTTGAAAACAAACTTTGACGTCTTCTTACTCTTTTATTACAATACCATCACACTCTGTTAACAGCTCTGTGCTATTCTGAATGGTAGAAGATGTTCTGTAAACGTATAGCAAAGCTGAGCCTCGGGCCGATGAACAGCCAGACTCACGGATGGAAAAGAACACGGATAAGAACCCAAAAAAATCATCCCTGTTTCCTTGCTACGACCTGGAGGGAAACGCCATCCCTTTCCGAGTTCTACGTCCTACACCACGGAGGAGCTATGAGCACCTCGAACCGGCGCAAGTGCCCAGTTTTCATCACGGTTTTGTTGGGCACTGTAACTCTGTTCTGGCTGTTCCTGGCCCCCCGGCCAAGTGCCGCCAGCGACGGAGGCGGTGCGACTGGGACACCCTCCGCGGTTGGTGTGGATGCGCCCACCATGCGCACAGCCTCTGTCACCCTGTCTCCGCCCACACCCACGCCGACTCCAGGCGACATCTATCTGCCCCTCCTGCTGCACCGATTCGCCATCCCCGGTCACGGTGGGGGAACACCCACGCCGACAGCGACGCCCACCGCCACACCAACGGTGACGCCAACGTCCACCCCGACCATCCCCCCGATCTACTTCTTTTACGTGGACCACACCCACCTGGCCGAGGACTACTACCCTTACACCGACGCCAGTATGCAGGTTCTGGACACCGCCGCGATGACCAACACCCTCCAGACCATCGAGGCCATGGCTGCCGTCTTCGATAAGTACGGCGTCAAGGTGGCCTGGGAACCCTCCTATGGCATGGCCCGCGCCCTCTGCACTGTCGGCGGCACGAACCACATCTTCCGCCGCCTGGCCGATGCCGGCCATGAGATTGACATCATCGCCCACGGCTACCAGAAATATGCCAACGCGGCCCAGACCCTGAACAACGTCTGCGGTATCGCCCCCAGCGCAGCCGCCGGCCTGAGCTATGGCGCTGCGTCCGCGCCGGCCAACCAGCGTCAGGCCAAGATCGCCCAGGGCATCCAGATCGTTATGAACCTGGGCATGGATGTGGGCACCGTCGGCATGACCGAAAACCCTTTGATGACCACCTGCAACAACCAGATCGGCGTAGGCAACGACATGTGGCAACAGACGGGCAACTTGGTGTTCCCCTGGCGACCGGACTGGCAAAACCAGAACGTGTGCGCAGACGTGGCCGGGAATTCCTTCGTCCTCCTCGACTTGCCCCCTATGGATATCTGGACGGGCTATCATGGGAACACGCTGCCCCCGCCGCTCACCGCAAGCCAGTTCGCCAATTTGCGCACCCTGTTCGACGCCGCGCTCACCTACATGGAAACGAATCGGCCCACCCGAATCGCGGCTTGGGGCTTCGTGGCCCATCCCCACGACTTTACAACCAGCGCCGACGGCTACAGCCCGCCCGATCCCACATCCCTGGCCGCATTGGATAGCTTCCTGGCCTACGTGGATCAGAAGCGCCAGGAAGGTCGCGTGGTCTACGCCGCGCCGGGTGACATCGCCAGGCTTGCTTTCACGACGGCGACACCAACGCCCACCGCTACGCCGGCCGGTTCGCACGGCGTCAGCGCGAATTGGGGGCCGGAATACCCGATCAACCAGACGAGCGGGCCGGCCTCCGGCGCCGTGGGTCGCACCCTGGCTGTAGACTCTGCCGGCGTGCTCCACGCCGTCTGGACCGACCAGTCTGCCGGGGCCTACGACGTCTTCTACGCCAACTCCAGCGACGGTGGTCAGACCTGGAGTACGGCTACGGACATCGCCAATACGTCGTTGCCGGCCTACAGTCCGAATATCGCCGTGGGGCCGGACGACGCCCTGCACGTCGTCTGGAACGACCGGCGCGATGGTGGTGCGATCCGCCTGTACTACAGCCGTTCGACCGACGGCGGCAGCACGTGGACGACACCGCGCAACATCCAGGGCAGCCTCGGCAGTGTCACGCTCCAGAACCTGGGCGGCGTGGCGATGGATGATCAGTACTTCTACCTGGCCGACGGCACGGCCAACAAGGTGTACATCTGGGACGGGGTGCCCACCGCGGGCGACAATCCACGCTGGACCCTGGATGTCACCGGCGCCGGCCGTCTTTCCAGCGACGGGATCTACCTGGCCATCGCCGTGAATCCAACCCATGCGGTCTGGGTTTACCGCATCGCCGATCTGGCTGCCTGCTCCCCCACTCCCACCATTGTGGGTAAGCCCCCCGGCAAACCAAAATTATTCAACGGTCCTACCGGCGTTGCCGTGGGCGGTGGGCATCTCTTCGTGGGCGACACCGGCTTCAATCGGGCGGAGGTCTGGTCGGACATCGTCAACGCCCTGACGAACCAGGACCCGGATGTGATCCTGGGGGAGAAGGACCTCACGGACATCGTGCCGGAGACCGGCCAGGATAAACTTTTCTGGCCCGGAGCACTCGATTTCGACGGCAGCTACCTATGGGTGGGCGAAGTCAAATTCTCCAGCCGCGTCCTGCGTTTCAGCCCCACCGGGCCGGCCGTGACCGTCACGCCCACTCCCACTCCCACTGGCGGACCGGCGACGGCCACTCCCACACCGAGTGTCACGGCCACGCCAATGTCCACGGCCACATCGAGCTGCAACGAGCTCCTGAGCAACGGTGACTTCGAGACCGGCTCCGCCACGCCCTGGGTGGAGAGCAGCAACCACGCCAGCAGCCTGATCCGCACCACGCGTGCCCACAACGGCGACTACAGCGCCTTCCTGGGCGACGCAAACAATGCCGACGACCGCATCTACCAGGCAGTGACCATTCCGGTGGGTGCCATCTCCGTCACGCTGAACTACTGGAACAGCTTCTTCACCCAGGAGACCGGCCCCACGGCGCGGGACTTCTTCACCGCCACCTTACAAAACAGTAGCGGCGTAGCGTTGGCCACCCTGGACACGGCGGATAATACTACGAGCGCATCGGCCTGGAGCCAGGCCAGCCACGATCTTGCGGCCTACGCCGGCCAGACCGTGCGCGTGCACTTCCAGGTCACCACCAATGGCAGCAATTCCAGCGACGTCTCCGTGGACGACGTCAGCCTGCAAGCCTGCGGCGGTGCAGCCACGCCAACGCCGACCGGTACCCTGTCACCCAGCCCCACACCAGGCACGACGACCCCTACACCGACAGCTGTTCCCTCCAGCACACCGACTGCCGGCCAGAGCATCACCGGCACCTACCTGCTCTCCTTCCTTGCCTGCGACACCGGCGCCAGCGACTGCGCCAATCCCGACAACCATCGCGTGTACCTGGCCCAATCGAACGACGGAGCCAACTGGAGCCTGGTGCCCGGTTGGACGACCTACGCCGGCAGCGTGCCCGATGTGATCCGCCGGGGCAACACGCTCTACGTTTACACCCCGGGCTATGTGCGGCGCTACCGCTTCGCCACCGATACCTGGGAAGACCCGGTGCCGGTGACCCTGACCGACCCCGACGCCGATAGCTTCGTGGACCCCAGCCTGTACGTAGACGACCAGGGCCGGCTGGTGTTGTTCTATCTGCTGGGTGTCTTCGGGCAGGACCCGGCCGGGTGCGCGTCGGGGGAGAGCACCTGCGTCAAGCACTTCCACAGCGCCACCGAAGTGGCAGGAAGCGACGGTGCCCAATTCGTGGCGGAGCCCGGCGACCGGTCCCAGGTGACCGTCAATGCCCCGGCCACGGCCTCGGACCCGGACATCTTCTACGACGGCAGCCGCTACGTACTCTACATCTCGCGGGGATCCAGCATCCAGGTCTACACCAGCCCCACCCTGCACGGCAGCTACACGGTTACCACCGGCTTACCCGGCGGTTATCTTACCCTGGACGGTGGGGTTGGCTCGGGCTACTTCGACTCCGCCACCGGCCACTACTGGACCTACGTGCATACCAACCAGGGGGTGATCCGTCGTGCCGTACACGCATCTTTGGGCACGCAACTGGCCGGCGGGGACTTCACCACCGTGCTCAGCGGCAGCGGCATCGGCCTGGGGGCGAGCTACTGGGTGGGGAGTCAGGGCTTTGCCGTGAATACCGCCGGTCTGACGACAACTTACATCTTTCTGCCCCTGATCTCAAAATAGACGAATGAATTCGCCGCCTGATACTGCGAAGTGCGTTTCAACGCACTATTTTAGAACGACAGCAACCCGTTTCAACGGGTTTCGCGATAACTCGCTGGTGCTTTCACCGGCTTTCATCGGCCGTGGGGCCGGACGGCATTCCGCATGTGATGTGGAGCGATTTGCGCAACGGAGCCAGCCAGGAGGCCGTATTCGTGCGCAGCAGGAGCACACCATGAACCGTTCAGCAGTCTCCTTCTACAAAAGAATGGACACCTGGTTGGAGCAAGGGCAGCCATGGGTACAACTGGCCTCGTTTATCGTGACCGTGTTGGTGGCAACGCGACAGCATTGGTCCGCGCGGGAGATGGCCTGGAGCTTCTGGCTGGCCGGTCTCCTTTTGGGCGTCATCTACATCCCGATCAACCAGGTAGCGACAAGCCTGCGCGCACAGGCAAGCGAGCGCCAGTCACGCACGAACAGAGTTATGCGCGCCCTGGATTCGATGGCCGGTACCTACTTCGTCATCCTGTTTGCCTACGCAATTTTCGCCGGTTTTTTCGACACTCTCTTCAACATGATCGCATTCGAGACCAGGCGTGAGGAGCTGACCTAGGCTTTTGCCTCGGTTCCGGCCATGCTCACCCATATTTTGACTCAGCGCTGGTCCTTCCTGGTAACGAGCGGCATCGCGTTCCTGCCGGCTTATATCCAAGATGCGGTCACCGTCGAGTTTACCGATTTCTCGAAACCGATCTTTGCCAAAGACCTGCTTCGCCTGATCATTCTCATCTTTATCCTGGTTCCTCTTACAATGATGGGCCTGGGCATTTTTGCACTCTACGCTGTGTTGCTCGTTTATTTTCTGCCGTGGGGCAGTATGCGCCAGATCGGCAGGGAGACTTGGGAACATAGAAAGGAACTGAAAACTCCGCAGAACTCTTGAGTTTTGGTATTTGTTACCCGGCCCCGCCGT
>CAZFFM010000132.1:0-9520 GCA_964517425.1 uncultured Ardenticatenales bacterium
ACGGGCAATTGTGCCATAAAATCCCAGCTATGTCTAATGTGACATTGTCAAAGTAGCAACGATTTATGTAGACTTTCGACTACACGAAGGGAAGCGGAGGTTCGATTTTGTTGTCTCGCTTACTCAAGAGCGGCCTGGTGGCCATCCTGTCCTTAGCTATTGTCTTGCTCGCCTTTCTGGCCGGCTTTGCCACCCAGCGACTCACTGCCCCTGCCTACTCAACGGCAGCGTCAACGGGAACCCAGCCGGAGCTTGGCATCTTCTGGGAAGCCTGGCATATCCTGCAGAAGGAATTCTACGGCCCCCTGCCCGATTCCCAGCAATTGACGTACAGCGCCATTCGCGGCGTGTTGTCCACGCTGGATGACCCGCACACCGTGCTGGTCGAACCGGTCCAGCACAAATTCGAAAAGGACGAATTCCAGGGCGAATTCGGAGGCATTGGCGCGTACGTTACCGTGGACGATCAAGGCCACCTGGTCGTCGCCGCCCCCATTGACGACACCCCCGCCTCTCGCGCCGGCCTGCAGGCCGACGACATCATCCTCAAAGTGGATGACACAGAAGTGACCGGCATGAGCCAGGATGATGCCATTCAGCTCATTCGCGGCCCGGTCGGCTCAACCCTTACCTTGACGATTCAACGAGAAGGGGAGTCCGCGCCCCTCACCTTCACTCTGACGCGCGAGAAAATCGAAACGCCCACCGTCGAACAGCGCATGTTGGAAGACGACATCGGCTATCTACACATCTCCTTCTTCAGTGCACGAACCCCCAAGGAGCTGGTACGCGCCCTGCAGAAGCTGCAAGAGGCCGGCGCCGGCAAGCTCGTCCTCGACCTGCGCAGCAATCCCGGCGGCCTGGTAGATTCGGCGCTGGCCACCGATAGCCAATTCCTACCCGGCGGGGTCATCGCCTACGAGCAACACAAGGACGGCTCCCGCACCCCCCTGAACGTGCAACGCGGCAGCAAGGCTACAGACATGCCCGTGGTTGTGCTCATCAACGAGGGAACGGCCAGCGCCGCCGAAATCGTTGCCGGTGCCCTGCAAGACCGGGACAGGGCCATTCTCATCGGCGCGCACCAGAGCTTTGGCAAAGGCTCAGTGCAGATTCCGTACGACTTGAGTGATGGCTCCAGCCTGCACGTTACGATAGCGCACTGGCTGACTCCCAACGGCACCGACCTGAATCAGCAGGGGCTGACCCCCGATGTTTGGGTCAAGCCGCCCGCTGACGGCCAACAAGCAGACAGTGACGTGGAATTGGCCCGCGCCATCGAATACTTCAAGAATGGTGGATAACAAATGTTCCAACGCGCCGGCTGTTTGCTTCGTTCTTGCCTCCTGATCGCCATCACATTTCTTGTCGTAACTGTTGCCTTTTCCGGCGGCTATATCACCGCTATGCCTTCGGCAACCTCGCCCGTTTCCGCAGGGAATGCGAATTCGTCCGACACCTTCTCCCCTGCTACTTTCCACGTCTTCTGGGAAGCATGGGACATCCTGCAGAAAAACTATTATGGCGACCTCCCCGCCCCCGCCGATCTGGCAGCGGCAGCAACCCGCGGCATGGTCAGTTCCCTGGGCGACTCCCACACCGCCTTCGTAGACGCCAAACACGCCGCCATTTTCCAGGAAGATTTGCAAGGCAATTTTGAAGGCATCGGCGCGACGGTTCGGCTGAACGACCAGGGGCAACTGGTGATCGTCGCCCCGCTGGAAAACAGCCCCGCCGCACGTGCAGGCCTGCAACCCGGCGACATTGTGATTTCTGCTGACGGCGTCTCCCTCAAGGGCATGTCCGTGCTGGAAGCCGTCTCGCTGATCCGGGGGCCGCGCGGCACTACGGTTCGTTTAATGATTGAGCGGTTGGGCGAAATAGAGCCGTTGGCAATAGACATTGTCCGCGACCGCATCAATATCGCCGTCGTGCAATTTGAGATGAAAGCGGACGATATCGCCTACCTGAAGCTCACAGACTTTAGCGCGAACGCCCCCGATCAATTCGAGAAAGCGCTGCGCGAGCTGCTGGATCAGAACCCAAAGGGATTGATCCTGGACCTGCGCAACAACCCCGGCGGCTTTCTGCAAGTGGCTGTGGACATCAGCGGGCAGTTCCTGCCCAACAAAGTGATCCTCCTCGAACGAAACAAGGCCGGGGACAAACGGGTACACCGTGCTTCCGGCGGCGGCTTGGCCGCGGACATCCCCCTGGTACTGCTCGTGGACAAAGGCTCGGCCAGCGCATCAGAAATCCTGGCCGGCGCCATCCAAGACTACAAACGGGGCACGTTGATCGGCGAAACCACCTTTGGCAAGGGCTCCGTGCAGGTCTCGCACACGCTCAGCGACAAATCTTCCTTGCGGGTGACCATTGCGCACTGGTTCACCCCGCTCGACCGCGGCATCAACGGCGCGGGCATCGAGCCGGACATCAAGGCGGAACGGACCGTGGACGACATCCGCGCCGGCAAAGACCCGCAACTTGATCGGGCCATCGAGTTTCTCAAGACGGGGGAATAGCCGTGTCATCGCCCGACCGTAACCTGGCCGTCAATCGCAAGGCCCGGCATGATTACGAAATCTACGACACCTACGAGGCCGGGCTGGCCCTGACAGGCGCCGAAATCAAGTCTATGCGCGCAGGCCAAGTCAATCTGCGCGACAGCTACGTGGTGATCCGCAACGGGGAGGCCTGGGTCACAGGCATGCACGTCGCCCCCTATCGCCATGCCACGAACCAGCAAGACTACGAACCCAAGCGAGACCGCAGACTGTTACTCCACCGCTGGGAGATCCGCCGCCTGCAGAGCCGCGCACAAGAAAAGGGCTACACCATTGTCCCCTTACGTCTCTACCTCAAGCGCAATCTGGCCAAGCTGGAAATTGCGTTGGCACGGGGCAAGAAATTGTACGACAAGCGCGAAGCTCTCCGCAAACGGGAGACGAACCGCGAGATCGAGCGCAACCTGCGTGGTCGTCGGTAGCGCGCTTTAGACCGGCGTTGACCTTACTTCAATCAGTCCCGTGAGTTCGTAGGCGGTAACCGGTTCTTCCCACCCCTTAACCTCAAGTGCCGGAAGTTCACGCGCTTCCACAAAGTCTTGTACCTGGCGAAAAGCGTTCTTGTCCAGCAAAATCTTGAAAGCAGCGGCACTTTCCTGCAATCGTCTGGCCAGGTTGACCGATTCGCCGATGGCCGTATAGTTGCGAACCTGCTTCGTGCCCACATTGCCCACCACAGCCTCCCCCGTGGCGATGCCCACACCAAAAGCAAGGCGTTGCTCTGGGGAAATTGTCTTGTGGTACGCTGCGATCGCCCGTTGAAAGCGGTGAGCAGCCCGCACGGCCAACATCGCGTGGTTCCGTTGCGGCAGCGGCGCGTTGAAGATGGCCATCACCGCGTCGCCCATGAACTTGTCCAACGTCCCCTCTTCGGCAAGAACAGCGTCAGCCGCAAACCCCAAATACACGTTCAGCGTATCAACCAACCGCTCCGGAGACATGGTGTGGCTAAATGTGCTGAACCCCCGAATGTCGGCAAACAAAACGGTCACCGGCTGACGCCGGCCGCCAAGCTGAAGCTGCGATGAATCCATCAGCAGCCTTTCCACAACGGAAGGAGCCACATACAACTGGAACATCTGGCGGATCCGTTCACGCTCTTGCTCCAGGGCCCGCTGCTGGGTGAGATCGTCCACCACGATGGCCACGCCCGTCCGGTTTTGCACAGAGTCGCGCAACGGCGAAAGCTGGAAGCGCAGGTCAACGTCTCCCCGCCGGGGGATCTGACGCGCCATCTCATACGAACGGTGTGTCTGCGCACCAGATTTCACCTGTTCGATTTGCTCCATCAATGGTTCGTCGAACAATAACCCGAGTGCATCGGGCCAGGGCCTTTGCAGCGCGTCATCTTGCGCAATACGCAAAATGTCCTCCGCAGCCCGGTTGAACGTCGTGATCCGGTTCGCCAGGTCAATGGCGATCACACCGCTGGCAATGCTGGCGAAAACGTTGTCCATGTAGTTCTTGATCGTAGCGATTTCGTCAATCTTGTTCCGGAGGTTGGCGAATAGGCGGGCATTTTCGATGGCGATGGCCGCCTGGCCGGCAATAGAACCCAAGAACCGTTCGTGGCCCGGGGCGAAGGCGTCCTTCTGCTTGCTATCCACCGTCAGGGTGCCGATCGAGCGACCGGCGACAACGAGCGGGGCAACGAGCAGGGAGCCGATATCCGCGCTGCGCCGCGTGAATCGGGGGTCTGCTTGCGCATCTGAGACACGCAGTGGACGTTGCTCTTGGAGGGCAAACCCGGCGAGACCCTGGTCTACCCTGAGCCAACTCGCGGGAAGGGCCTGGGGGGAAGCGGGCGCCGCAGCCTTTGGCTCCAGATGTTCGCCGCTCTCATCCACAAGGTGCAGCACGGCCTTCTCGGCCGCCGGGACAGCACGAAGAACCTCCTCGGTGATCTTCTGCAACACCTGTTCGAGATCGAGCGTGCGGGTAATACTCTGGCTGACATCATAGACGGCGTTCATCTCCTGCAATCGCTGCTGGGTTTCGGCGAACAGTCGCGCGTTCTCGATCGCCACAGCCGACTGGTCTGCGAGAGCCATCAGCAAATCACGATCCTGCGTCGAGAAGAGACCGGCCCGCACGCGATTGTCGGCGTAGATGACCCCCCGCACCTCTTCACGCAGACGCAAGGGCACGCAAATGATAGAGCGCAGGCTGTGGCTGATCACGCTCTCCTGGCGGCGAAATCGGGGGTCCTCTTGCGCGTTTGTGGTGATGATCGGCTCGCCGTCGGAAGCCACACGGGTTACGATCCCCTGGCTAATCTGAAACGCCGGGGTCTCCAGCAATTCCGGCTTCAGATTGTGTGAGGCGCGGAGGGTCAGCCGGCCCGTGGAATCGCGCAACATCAGAACCGCGCGTTCGGCACCCGTCACACGCACAATTGCGTTCATGACCAAGGACAAGACTTCGTCCAGGTCCAGCGTGGAGTTGGCGGCAGCGATGACGGTGTAGAGCGTTTCGATTTGGCGATGGCGCGACTGCTCGCTCTCTTGCACCTGAAACAGATCATGGAGCCGGGTACGCAGGCGGGGCAGATTTCGACCGAGGGACAAGGACCGTTTACCGGCCAGGGCATTCGATTGCAAGGCCCGCTCCAACGCCGCGCCCAAATTTCCCTTCCCCTCGGACCAGCGCTGTTCGAGCAGCCGGAGCGCTTCATGCTGGGCAGCCAGCGCCTCGGTCAAGCGTGCCGAACCATGGTGAAGATCGGCAAATTGATTTTCAACCAGGTGTCGCGCTTCCAAAAGGGGATTCTTTGAAGGGCCTTTCATGGCAAGCGGCTCAGATCGAGATCACACAGCGGAGAATCAGGGGAGCCACACCGGGTCCCAATCGTTGCTCTGGCCATTGCTGAGACGGTGGGGATTTGTACCATCCGCATTGATCACCCAAATCTGTTTCTTGCCCACTTCCCGGTCGGACCAGAAAACGATTTGGCTCCCGTCCGGAGACCAGGCCGGATGTTTTTCCACGGAATCGGGCATGTTTGTCACCTGGCGATCATTCCGTCCGGGCACTTCGATGACGAAAATGTCGTCGCTCCCCTGCCGGCGCGAGACGAAGGCCACGTGTACACCGTCGGGTGACCAGGCCGGGTCGTAATCGAGGGCCGCATTCGAGCCGAGCGGTGTCTCCGGCCCACGGTCGTCCAGCCAGCGAACAAAGATTTCCGTGTTATCCGGCGTCAAGAAGCGCACCAGGGCTTCCCGCAGGTTATCGGGCGAGCGAGGGATAGCCGCGATGGCCTGATCATACACGGCCTTATCGGGCAGGTACTGCCGGCGGCTCCCATCCGCGTTCATGATCAATATCCGTTCACCGCCGGCGACGTCGCTCTTGAAAGCAATCCGATTGTGCGTGGGCACTACCGCAGCCACGGGCCGGGTCTTGGGCGCCGGCGTGAACGATGGAGACGGAGCCGGTGTAGGCGAAACCGCTGTGGGAGAAGCGGTAACAGTGCTGGTGCTGAATGGCGTCGCGGTTTGGCTGGCCCGCGCTGTGGGCGTGGAGGTCAGTTGCGCACTCGCACTAGCCACGGCCGCCGGCACGGTCGTTGCCTTCGACACTGGCGAGGGGGTCCTCTTTGGCGTGGAGGGCAATGCGGTCGGTGAAAGCAACGGGCTGGCCGTTGGCGCGCGCCTTGTCGGCGAGAGCGCAGCGCTGGCCACGGCTGGCGTGGCCGTCGCCGCCGGTGTTGCACCGCGCCCGTGCGAAAGCCCCCACAATCCGGCGACGGCAAGCAGCAACAATCCGCCGGCCACGGCCCCGATGATGACGCGGCTTCGTTTTTGCGTTCCCGCTTCGGGTTGGGCGGGGGCCGGCGGCTCCGGCGCAGCGCTCTGCGGTTCGGCGGGGGCCTCGTCTTCCGGTACGATTTCGGGTTTTCGTTCGGGTGGGGCCGCCGTTTCGGGCAAATCGTCTGCCGTCTGTTGCTCTGTTTCGGCCTTTGCCTCGGCGGCGCGCCGGTTCAATTGCTCGATCAGGGTGTCAATTTCAGCGACCAGCGCTTCCGGTGTTTGGAACCGATCGTTAGGATGTTTGGCCAGCATTTTGCTGACCAGTTCGGCGACCGCACGCGGCACTTCCTTGCGAATATCGCTCACCGGCAGGGGGACGTGCGAGATGTGCTGGCTGATGATAGACCAGGGCGTTTCGGCATCGAAGGGCAGGCGTCCGGCGAGCATCTCGTAGAGGACAACGCCCAGTGCGTAGATATCCGAGCGGATGTCCACGGCCTGGCTCATCGCCTGCTCCGGAGCGATGTAGTAGGGCGACCCGACGAAACCGGAGCCGGTGATCGTCACGAAATCTTCAGCGCGGGCAATCCCAAAATCGAGTACCTTGATCGTACCGTCAGGGGTCTGCATCAGGTTTTGCGGTTTGATGTCTCGATGGACAATGCCCTGGACATAGGCCTGCTGCAAAGCAAGGGCCACCTGTCGAGCATTCTGAAGCGCCGTCACAACATCGAGGGCGCTTCCCCGCTCACGAAGGACTTCCTTCAAATCGTGGCCTTCGATGAATTCCATGACCAGGTAATGCGTGTCGCGGTCTGCACCATAGTCCAGCATACGGACAATGTTGGGGTGATCCAGAGTCAGGGCGAGTTTGGCCTCGCGGATAAACCTTTCGATGTACGAAGAATCGTCGGAGAACTGCGGATAGAGTATCTTCAAGGCAACCGAAGCGCCTGTCTTGCGGTCGGTCGCTTTGTAGACCCAGGCCATGCCTCCGCGGCCCAGGAAGGTGATGATCTCGTAGCGGTTGCCAATGACCTTACCGATCACAGTTTTCTCCACGGCATAGGATTGTCCAAAGACAGCTCTGTATCTATTCTAACCGAATTCGGAGAGAGCGTCAAACTGGGTTTGCGAAACATCGTCACCTGCTAGTACCTTGACAGTTAAATTCTTGTACACGTAACAAGAAGATGAGCCACAGATTTCACGGATGACACGGAGTAAAAACCAAGAATAATCTGTGCAATCTGTGTAATCTGTGGTTAGCCTTTTTGGTTCCGGCTTGCCCGAGTTAGGGTTGCAAGGTCAGAAAGGTCAATTTGCCGGCGACGACAGTGACGTCTTGCACCAGCGTGCGCTTCCCAACGCGGACGGCGAGCTTCCATTGGCCCACCGGCACGTCCCCCACAACAAGATTTTCGTCCCACACGTCGTCGGCATTTACTTCTGTGGCGGGATAGGTGGTGGCCTCGCGATAGATTTTGTCTTCGCCTTCGCGTTGGAGCGTGGCCAATGATTCAGGCACAGGCCGGCCATCCTGGTCCAGGACGCGCGCCGCAATCGTACCATGTCCTGGCCGGGCTCGCAGCCACAACTCCGGGTTGCGGTTGTGGGCATACGTATTCGCGCCCACGCGTACTTCGAAGTGCAAGTGCGGGCCCAGAGCAACGCCAGTCATGCCCACGCGCCCCAGCAACTGGTCCGCCACCACGTGCTCGCCAACTTGCGCCTGGACGCTGGACATGTGGCCGTAGAGGTTATACACCGTTTGGTCACGGTAGGTTTTGTCCAATTGCACTACGACGAGCAGTCCGTAGAAATCCGTTTGCGGCCCAAAAGCCTGTGCATGATCAGGGCCGGCCACGATGACCCGGCCGGCCGCCGCCGCGATGATGGGCGTGCCTTCGTCATTCACGAACTCGACGCCGTGGTGGATGGGATATTGTCCGCCGGCAGTCGAGCCGTAGGGATAGAAGTGAGCGACCCAATCTTGGAATTCGGTCGAGATTGGCCGGCGCAGCCAGAAGTGGCCGTCTATGACGACCGGCGCAGGAGGAACAGCAGCCGGTCCGGGCGTTTGCGTCGGCGTCGCTGTGGCCGTAGCGGTTGGCGTTGGTGTGGACGTTTCGGTCGGGACGGGTGTGGACGTAGCGGTCGCCGTGTACGTAGCGGTCGGTGAAGGCGTGGACGTGCCGAGCACAGACACACCGGCCGGCCACGTCGAGACCATTGTTCCCAACAGGATCGCCAGGAAGAGAGCCGCACTGATCGTTATAGACAGGGTGTCATAGTTCGGGCGGCTTTCAGGCATCATCAGGGAGCCGGCACGACCGTTGCTGTGGGGCTGGAAACAAGCTCTAACGATCCAGGTGAAACGGGCACCAGCCAATCCTCGACGGCCCAGCCCACGACATCTTGCTGGTCACGCATACGCCACCAGGTGTGATCATCGGCGATTTGCGGGCCTTCCAAAACGAGCAGCCGATCGCCCTCCTTCACGATCTTCAGGGTGACGAAATCGGTCCCGGGCCCCGCGTGCAGCCGTAAATCCAGGCCGCCGGTTCCTGAAATCATGGCCGTCGCGCCCACCATCACTTGCGGAGCGGGTGTTGCTGTCGCCGTCGCCTGGGGGGTGGCCGTCGGGGGCACGGGCGTGCTGGTGGGCAAATGTGTGGCCGTCGGGTTTACGGTCGCCGTTGGCGTTGCCGTGGAAGGAGGTGCCACCGTTGCTGCGGGAAGGATGGCCAATTTACGTCCCGTCGCGCGCAGGAAAAGAGCGCCGCCACAGACTCCCAGCAGTGCCAGCGCCAGAATAATCATTGGCATTGCGCCGGCAAACGAGAAAGTTGGGCGTTGAGATCGGTCTGTATTTGCTTCTGAGGTATTGCGCTTTGCCATAGAGTTGTCATCAATCCACGAGCATCAACGAATGGCGGTATTATAACCTCAACGGAATGCAAAGGCAAATCGTCGTTCTCATGCACCGGGTATGGCGCAAAGACGAGGCATTCCCGCAGGCTTATGAGGAGGGCACAAATCCCCTTAGCGTTGCCTTAACTTGGCTGGGCCAGTACCAAAAAGGCTAGCCACAGATTTCACGGATGACACAGATTAAAAAACCAGGGTTACAACTCAGGCTGCCCTGCCCTTACCACCAAGACACAAAGACACGAAGCATACGAAGTGGGGCAAGCGAGA
>CAZFFM010000133.1:0-9473 GCA_964517425.1 uncultured Ardenticatenales bacterium
TGTGGAAATCCGTGCAATCTGTGGCTGAAAATGCCGTGTTATACGGTCAAAATGACTTTCGCCAGACTCCAGTCCCAACGTCGAAACATTCAACCTGGTTGTTCTTTGAGCCTTCGTGTCTTCGTGGTTCATTTGAGAGAATTGCCGCGCAAAAATATGACGCACCCCTGGGCGAAAAGTTCTATTGACAGTTTTGTTGAGATGTGGTATCATAAAGTGGACGCAATTTTTGCAAAATCATTTCCATTTACAGTACAGATTTCCTGAAAGGGCGTAAGGGGAACGATGGAACGCCGGCCGTTGTGCCCATTGCTCGGCAGCATAGACGATCCAAATACATGCCTGGCATTCCCGCACTACGAAAATCGCTGCTACGTGGATGGTGGCGAGAATCGGGTGCCCCAGACATTTCAAGCGCGTTACTGCATATCCATGCGCTGGACAGTCTGCCCGCGTTTCAAAGTTCGTGGATTCAAGCGGCTGGAGGAACGAGAGCGGACGGTAACGTACAGCCCGGCACGACCGGACGCCGTGCGCCCAGAGCGCGATACCGTCCCACTTCGCGCACCCACGCAAGCAGCCACATCTTCGCCATCGTCGGGCCGCCAAACTTTCACACGCCTTCTCAGTGGCTTTTTCCTGGCCATGTCCATTGGGTTCTTTTCTCTGGCTGTACTCCTGGGCGGATACCTTGTGCAGAACAACGGCGTGATCGATCTGGTCCGCAGCATCGAGCCCTCTCGTCTCGAAGCATCCGGAAATCTTCCGTCCGCCGGGGGGCAACGATTGGTTGCCCTCCTGTTCGGAACCGCAACTCCATCACCCACCGCGACGCCGGCGGCCACGGAAACACCTTCACCTGCGCCAACTTTCACGCCGACGGCTACTGCTACGTTCACCAACACGCCCACAGCCACGGCAACCGATACGCCCTGGCCCACGCCAACGGAAACGGCAACAGCGGCTCCCACACCCAAGCCCACGGAGACGCCTCAGCCGCCCCCGCCAACGCCGATCGCCACCTTCTTGCCCTTGCCGGCCAACGTGCCCGGTTCGCCCGTGCCCACGATTGAACCGGCCGCGCCCGTACCGCAGACGCAGCCGGCCATGACGGCCGCTACGTCGCCACCCAGCCGCATCGTGGCCCCCGCTATCGGGCTGGACGCGAAGGTAGTGCCAGTGGGCTGGACGGTGAAAGATGTGAACGGAAAGAAAGTGACAAACTGGATTGTGGCCGACTACGCCGCCGGCTGGCACAAGAATAGCGCCTACCCGGGAGCTGTCGGCAACACCGTACTTAGCGGACACCACAACATCAACGGGGAAGTCTTTCGACACGTGGTGGACCTGAAGCTGGGAGACGTCATCTACCTTTACACCGGCGACCAGCGCTATGCGTACACCGTGCGCCGCACGATGATCCTGAAAGAAAAAGGGGAACCGGAATCAGTCCGGCTGGAAAATGCCCGCTGGATTGCCAAGAGCAACGACATCCGCCTGACCCTGGTCACCTGTTGGCCCTACACCAACAACACCCATCGCGTGATTGTCGTGGCTCTCCCCGCGCAAGGGTAATTGCCCCTTCGCAGCTCCTCTCCGCACATAACAGCACAAGCTCGCAGTTTGTCGAAGAGCCGGTCGTATCAAGTCAAATGATAATGTTACCGAGAGTGGTTTTGACAGGTTGACACAGGACTGAAAATCGCTTATACTGTACGCGACATCAACATTCCTCAACAGGGGGGGTAACGGGGCACAGCAATGCTCGACGATCTTGACCTGAACAGCAAGGCCACGGCCATAGTCATACGCTGCGTGTCCAGGTGATTATCTTGCACACTCACTGGCAACCGCCGCATTCTCCGGCCGAGGGAGGTGGTGTGCTCTTCTGGGCCGAGACATCGAGTGCCCCGCAACCGCCACGGAAAAAGGGGCGGCTGGCGAAAAAGCCCAAGTCTCAGCCCCACCCATTCTGCACTGCGCCGGACACGCTGCAACAGATCGCCGGGGGCAACTTTCGAAAGGCCGTGGCGGAACCGGGAATCGCAACCTTGCTCTTGCCAAGTACCCGCACCGGCCCCCAGCCCTCTCCGGGCTTGTTGCACGATTGGAAACTGGACGAGAAGACGGCACCCTTCCTGGCCCCCTGGTACGTCTATGGCCTGTGGATACCGGCCGCGTCTGCCTTGCCGGTCCTGGCCGGCCTGCCCGGCGCAGCGGCCCTGCCGCCTCACATCGCGCTGGGAGCCGATGCGCAGTACTGGCGCACCGCATCGGCGCTGGTCATGGAGACCCTGGCCGCCCAGAAAATCGTGCCGGTGCTGGTGCCCGCCGATTCCGAACGGCACACCTTCCATGCCCGCTGGCTCCCCGTGCTGGATGGCCCTAAAGACGCCCCGCGTCTGGCGCACCTGGAAGCGGCCATGCCCCCGCTCTGCCGCGCGGCTGCCTACTCGCCGGAGGAGACCCCACTCTCTCCCCACAACCTGCTCGACAGCTTCCTGAAGGTGATGACAGACTCTTTGGCCCGGCAGTGGGGCCGGGAGACCGCTCCCTACCGCCGGGGCGATGATCCCACAGATGAATGGATGGCCGCGCTCTTCCGTGACGACCCCACGGTGAACGCTTCGGCGGCCCAACTGAGCGCGTTGGCCCGCAGCCATCGCGCGTGGATGCGCAATCTGCACGTGGCCGGCGATGCCGCCTTCCGCATTGCGTTCCGGCTGCAAGCACCACTCCAGCAAGCGGCCGCTGCGGAAAGCCCCCAACTGCACGTTCCGCTGGGCACTGACTGGCAGATTCACTTTCTGTTGCAAGCCCGCGACGACCCCAGCCTGTTGGTGCCGGCCGACGCCGTGTGGAAGACGCGCAGAAATGTGCTCAAGCGGCTGGGACACCGCTTCGAGCAGCCGCAGGAGAAGTTGCTGGCCGGTCTGGGTTACGCTGCCCGCCTCTTTCCGCCCATCGCCAGCAGCCTGAAATCGGCCCGTCCCAGCCAACTCGCTCTGGACACACAGCAAGCATACACCTTCCTGCGGGAGACGGCTCCGTTGCTGGAGGGGGCGGGCTTTGGCCTGCTGGTTCCCCCCTGGTGGAACAAACCCGGCGCGCGGCTGGGCGTCCGGCTGCGTCTGCGTTCCTCCAAAGGCCCCGGCGCAGACGTAATTCCGAAGAGCAAAATGACCCTCGAAAACTTGGTGCGCTACAATTGGGAACTTTCGCTGGGCGACACGGCGCTCACCCACGAGGAGTTCGAGTCGCTCGTCGCGCTTAAGTCGCCTCTGGTGCAAATTCGCGGACAGTGGGTACAGCTCGATCCGGAGCAAATCGAGGCGGCGATCCAGTTCTGGGAGCAGCAACAGCAAGAAGGAATCATCAGCCTGCAAGAGGCGTTGCGGCTGGGGTTGGGAGAAGAGACAGGTGTCGAGGGAGTTCCGCTCGATGACGTTGTTGTGGAGGGCTGGCTGGCCGATTGGCTGGACCGCTTCACCCAGCATGAGTCGTTGACCGAACTGCCCCAGCCGGAGAGCCTGGAAGGAGAGTTGCGTCCCTACCAGCGCTATGGCTACTCCTGGCTCCACTTTCTGCGACGCTGGGGGTTGGGCGCGTGTCTGGCCGATGACATGGGGCTTGGCAAAACGATCCAGACCATCGCGCTGCTGTTGCAGGAGAAAGAGGAGTACGGCAGTCTGCCCGGCCCCACACTCCTGGTTTGCCCCACATCCGTCGTCACCAACTGGGAGCGGGAGGTGCGCCGCTTTGCGCCCGCACTGACCACGATGATACACCGGGGGCCACAACGTTTGCGTGGCGATGCGTTCGTCCATGCGGTACAGTCGGCAGATATGATCCTCACCAGCTACGCCATCGTCCGCCGCGATGCCGAGACGATGCAGGCCGTCTCCTGGCACGGGGTGATCCTGGACGAAGCGCAGAACATCAAGAACCCGGCTGCGAAGCAAACCCAGGCCATCCGCAAACTGCCGGCCGGTTTTCGCCTGGCCCTGACCGGTACGCCGGTGGAAAACCGCCTGTCGGAACTGTGGTCCATCATGCACTTTCTGAACCCGGGCTACCTGGGATCACGTCAGAGGTTCCGAAAAGAATTTGCCCTGCCCATCGAACGGTACGGAGATGAAGCGGCCACGAAGCGGCTCAAGAAGATGGTGGGGTCATTCATCTTGCGCCGCGTCAAGACCGATCCCCGCGTCATACAGGATTTGCCCGACAAACTGGAAATGAAAGTCTACTGTCACCTGACGGAGGAGCAGGCCACGCTGTATGAAGCTGTGGTCGCGAACACGCTGGAGAAGGTGGCGGAGAGCGAGGGCATTGAGCGACGCGGACTGGTGCTCTCTATGCTGATGCAACTCAAACAGATCTGTAACCATCCGGTACAGTATTTGCACCAGGCAGATAGCACTGACGTAGATGTGGCGAAGTTGGTCGGGCGCAGTGGCAAGCTGGCACGCCTGACGGAGATGCTGGAAGAGGTCGTCTCGGTGGGCGACCGGGCGCTGGTTTTCACCCAGTTTGCGGAAATGGGACACCTGTTGCGGGCTTACTTGCCCCACGCGCTGGGTTGCCGGACGCAGTTCCTGCACGGCGGCCTGCCGGCCAAGAAACGCGACCAGATGGTCAATCGCTTCCAAGAGGGCGACCATGGTGACCCGTTCATCTTCATCCTCTCCCTCAAGGCGGGCGGCACCGGACTGAACCTGACCGGTGCCAACCATGTCTTCCACTTCGACCGCTGGTGGAACCCGGCCGTGGAGGACCAGGCGACAGACCGTGCCTACCGCATCGGCCAGACACGCAACGTGCAGGTACACAAGTTTGTCACCGCAGGCACGATGGAAGAGATGATTGACGACATGATCGAGAGCAAGAAGGCCTTGGCCGAGGCCGTGGTCGGCAAGGGGGAACGGTGGCTGACGGAGATTTCCACGGACGATTTGCGGGAATTGGTGCGCTTGAGACGGTAGACGGGGAGGATCTATGGCTCGACGACGGCACGGCTATTACGGCGGCTATTACTTTCCGCCAACCACACCCCTGGAGGCCAAAGGGGGCTTGAAAGCGCGCAGCAAACGGGGCCAATTTGCCAAGAACTGGTGGGCCACCCGCTGGATCAAGGCCTTGGAAAAATTGATGGACGCCGGGCGACTACGGCGGGGGCGCAGCTATGCCCGCCGGGGGCAGGTGCTTTCCATCAAAGAGACCGCCGGGGGTGTGGCAGCGCGAGTGCAGGGTTCGCGGCGCAACCCGTACAAAGTGGCCATCGAGGTCGAACCGCTCACCGACGCCCAGTGGGAAAAAGTGGTTGACGCTCTGACAGAACAGGCCATCTTTACCGCCCAGTTGCTGGCCGGCGAAATGCCGGCGAACATCGAGGAAGCGTTCGCGGCGGCCGGTGTCAGCCTCTTCCCTAACGAGCCGGGGGATTTGGCTACCGATTGCTCCTGCCCCGATTGGGCCAATCCCTGCAAGCACGTGGCCGCCACCCATTACATCTTGGGCGAGCAATTCGACGAGGACCCCTTTCTCCTCTTCCGTTTGCGAGGACGTAGCCAGGAGCAAATCCTGGAGGCTATGCGCCAGCGCCGTGCGGGACAGGAATACTTCGAAGATGAGCTTGTCGAGGAAGAGGAGGAGACGGTCGTCCCCCTGGAGGACACAGTTCCCGTTTTCTGGGATTTGGGGGAGCCGCTGGAAAGTTTTCCTGTGAATATCCAACCGCCGGCAGTGACCCTTCCCCTTCTAAAGCGACTGGGCGAGCCGGATTTCATGGCCGGCGATTCGCTGCAATCCTGGCTAGGGCCGGCGTACCGGGCGATCACCAAGGCGGCATTGGCCGCTGCGTTCGAGGGGAGCACCGATGAATGATTGGGACCCTGCCACTGGGCCCAATCTTCACCGTCGTCTGCTTACGTCCCCAAGGGCGGCGATCCAGGCCGGCCGTGGCAGCGCGTAACCGTTCACCCTCCCCCCGCCCGTATAGATGGGTGGCCGTCAAAATTTTGCGTTTGCAATCATTCACGCCCTGCCCTTACCACCAAGACACAAAGACACGAAGTATACAGCATTTTCAGCCACAGATTGCACGGATTTCCACGGATTTTCATCTATGCTTTCTGATGTTTCCGTGAAAATCCGTGACCATCCGTGGCAAAAACAAAAAACGCCAGTGTCCAGGTCGAAACATTCAAACTGGTTGTTCTTTGTGCCTTCGTGTCTTCATGGTTCATTTGAGAGAATTTCCGCGCAAGAAAATGACGGACACCCATAGGGCCGGGGATAGTAGCGGCCCTGAAATGCAGATTCCAGGGCGAGGTTTGTAGGAAGATTGAAAAGCCCAGGCTCGACCCGACGCACTTGACTCTATGGCCTACTTCGCCTACAATTATTGCGCAGTCAACACGTGACACCTTGACATCCGACACGTATTTTCATAACATGGAGCGAACATGATCATCTTCCCGGCAATAGATTTGCGTCGCGGTCGTGTCGTACGTCTTCAACAAGGGCGAGCCGAGGCCGAGACGGTCTACGACGATGACCCCTTGCGTGTGGCGCATCGTTGGGCAGACTCCGGAGCGGCTTGGGTACACCTCGTCAATCTGGACGGTGCCCTGGGTGAGCCAAGCCAGGCAGAAAATACCCTCTCTGCCCTTAGTGTGTTGACCCAGGTTTGTGACCTGGCGTCACTCCGCGTGCAGTTCGGCGGAGGCATTCGCTCGTTTGATGACATTGCTCATGCGTTGGAACTGGGCGCAGCGCGCGTTGTCTTGGGCACACTGGCCGTGGAGCAACCGGATGTCGTCCGCAGGGCCATCAAACGTTATGGCGCGGATCGCATCGTCGCCGGCATGGATGCCCGCGACGGGCAGGTGGTCACCCACGGTTGGGCAACGGCCTCCAAGCTGGACGTGATTACGCTTGGCCACGCAATGCGCGAAGCCGGCGTAGCACGTGCCCTGTATACCGATGTTTCCCGTGACGGCATGCTCACCGGTGTGAACGTCGCTTCCACAGCACATCTCGCACGCGAAACTGGCCTGCGTGTCATCGCCAGCGGGGGTGTGGCCACACTCGACGACATCCGCAGGCTGAAAGCGGTAGAAATGCAGGGCGTAGAGGGTGTTGTGATTGGGCAGGCGCTTTATCAGGGAGCGTTTACTCTGCGCCAGGCTCTGGATGTGGCCCATAGCGAATGATCGTGTAAACCTGGGGGCATCGCATTTTGGAGCCGGTTGCCCGGTCCTGAAATAGACAGAGAGAGGATTGCGAACTGGGCCAGGACACACACAGCAACAGGGTTGGGCAGGCTGTTGCCAATCGCCGGCCGCCCCGACCGGTCATTCTGGGAATTGCGATTGTTGCCCTCCTTCTGGTCGGGGGAATCTGGTGGCAGAACCGGGCGGGCCAGACAATACCGCCCGTGTCTGGCCCGCCCACGGGGCAAATAGCGCCATCGTTCGCACTGGATGACCTGACCGGCCATCCCATCTCGTCCGGTAGCTTTGCCGGCCAGGTCGTCCTGGTCAATTTCTGGGCGACCTGGTGTCCGCCCTGCAGGGCCGAAATGCCGGCCATCGAGCAGTTGTATCGTGAGTTTCAGGACAGTGGCTTCGAGGTGATCGGAGTGGACATCGAGGAGAAGCCAGAAAGCGTTCGCGCGTTTCGCGACGAGCATGGCCTGACCTTTCCTCTGGTGATTGACCCACGGGGGAGCGTCAATCCAGCGTATCATTTGCGGGGGCTGCCGACGTCTTGGCTGATAGACCGCCAGGGAATTCTACGAGCGGTATGGGTAGGCCCCCTGGACATCAAGAAGGTCCGCCGGCGTATACGCGATTTGCTTTGACGGCCTGTGTCGTCTATCCCTCCCCTCCCCTTTCCTTCCCGCCCATTTTGTAAAATCATGCGCTGTGTGTTACAATGGCTCCATCGTTATATCTGATTCGCGTCTCCTTTCGGATTTGCGACGGGCGGTATATATTCCCTTGCCCCGGGATCTACAATGGACAACCCGAACCCAAGAGCCATGGAAGAAGAGACCACACCACTTAGCGAAAGAGAACTAGAGATTATGCGATTGGTGGCGACCGGTGCGACCAATCGCCAAATCGCGCATACCCTGCACATCAGCGTAAACACCGTCAAAGTTCACCTACGCAATATTTTCGACAAGCTCGCCGTGCAATCACGCACCGAAGCGACCATGGTTTTGGTACGCGCCGGCTTGATCGCGGCAGAATCGGGCCAGACGGCCGGCGATAGTTCCACAACCTCGCCTGAGCCACAGAAAGTGGTTGCGCCCGTCGCCGCCACAGAGACCCCAAACGGGAACCGGCGTATCTTGCTGCTCCTTGTGGCGGGGTTCGCCATCCTGGCCGGATTTCTCGCCTGGAATCAAGGCTTTGCGCGGACTGTGTCTCCACCGGCGACGCAAACTACCGCGCAGGTCTCTCCCCAACGCTGGCAGCCGGGGCCATCCCTCGACCTTTCGCGATTCGGCATGGGCGTGGTGGCCTATCGCGGGCGAATCTACGTCCTCGCCGGGAGCACGGCTGCGCACGGTCAGGCGGGCGAAACGGAAGAGGTCACCGGCCGCAGCGTCGTGCTGGACCCGGCAACATCTTCCTGGGTAGACTTGCCCGACAAGCCTACGCCCGTACAGGGCGTGCAAGCCGCCGTACTGGAAGGCCGGCTGCTCGTGCCGGGAGGCCAGCTCGCCGACGGGACAATCACTACAACCGTGGAGGCCTTCGATCTGGCTACCGAGACGTGGCAACGCATGCCCAACTTGCCCGCGCCACGCAGTCGCTATGCCCTGGCCGTGCTGGAAGGCCGGCTAATCCTCTTTGGCGGCTGGGATGGCAAGGCCGTGCAGTCATCGGTGTTCGAGTACGATTCGGACGCCGGCGAATGGCGTGAGTTGACGCCCCTGCCAACGGCGCGCGCCGATATGGCCTGCGCCATCATCGAGGATTCCGCCTACCTGCTGGGCGGAACCGACGGGCAGCACCCGCTATCCGAGGCCATTGCCTACCAGATCAACGCGGAAGACGCGGCCGGTGGGCCATGGAGCAATATCCAGGACCTCCCGGCCCCACGAGCCGGCGCATCGGCAGTAGCCATCGCCCGCAGCATCTACCTGATCGGCGGGGGCAAAAACTTGCCCGGCATACGCTATGATCTGACCAGCGAAACCTGGACACCCCTCAGTTCCCCCGCATCCAGTCCGTGGTACGGAATGGGCGTGGCCACCGTTGACGATAGATTGTACGTGTTGGGTGGTCGCACGGATACGCCGGTGTCCGAGACCTGGTCATACACCGCACTGTACCGGTATTTCCTGCCCCAGGGAGCTTTCCGGCGCTAGCAGGCTGTCGGAGAGGTCTGTTTTCTTCTTATTAGGACACAGATTCTCACAGAGAAACACGGATTTCAGGCAAAAATTATCGAAA
>CAZFFM010000134.1:0-9393 GCA_964517425.1 uncultured Ardenticatenales bacterium
GGGGGGGGTAGGGGGGCGCGACATTCTGCTCACCCCGAATTATTGAGAAGATACGACAGGAGGAAATAATGCCAACAGACGCTTATATTTTCGATGCTGTGCGCACACCGCGTGGGCGCGGCAAAAAGGATGGATCATTGCACGAGGTCAAGCCGATTGATCTCCTGACAACCCTGCTGGATGAATTGCGCAGCCGCCATGACCTGGATACGGCGCAAGTGGACGACCTCATCCTCGGCTGTGTGATGCCGATCGGCGACCAGGGCGGCAACATCGCCCGCACGGCCGTGCTCGATGCCGGCTGGGATGAGGGTGTGCCGGGCATGCAGCTCAACCGCTTCTGCTCCTCCGGATTAGAGGCAGCCAACCTGGCGGCCATGAAGGTGCGCTCTGGATGGGATGACTTGGTCGTCGCTGGCGGCGTGGAGTCTATGTCGCGGGTGCCGATGGGATCGGACGGCGGGCCGCTGGCCTACGACCCGCGTGTGGCCGGCCGGGTGCATTTTGCGCCGCAGGGTATCGGCGCGGACCTGATCGCCACGTTGGAGGGCTTTACCCGCGAAGATGTGGACAGCTTCGCCGTCGAATCGCAGCAACGGGCGGCGCGTGCCCGTGACAATGGCTACTTCGCTCGCTCGCTGGTGCCGGTTTGCGATCAGAACGGCCTGCCCATCCTGGAGCAGGACGAGCACATCCGCTCCGGCACGACGCTGGAAGGGCTGGCACGGCTCAAGCCTGCCTTTGCCGCCGTGGGTGAGATGGGCTTTGACGCTGTGGCCATGCAGAAGTATCCCCAGGTCGAGCGCATCAACCACGTACACACAGCGGGCAACGCCTCCGGCATCGTGGACGGCGCAGCGCTGGTGCTGATCGGGTCGAAAGAGAAGGGCGCAGCGCTGGGGCTGAAGCCGCGTGCCCGCGTCGTCTCGGCAGCGCTGGTGGGCACGGAACCAACCATCATGCTGACCGGCCCCGCCCCGGCATCCCGGAAGGCGCTCAAGAAGGCCGGGATGACGATGGCTGACATTGACCTGATCGAGATCAACGAGGCCTTTGCCGCTGTTATCCTGCGCTACCTGCGGGAAATGGGCCTGGAGTCCACTGAAAAGGTCAACGTGAACGGCGGAGCAATCGCGCTGGGCCATCCGCTGGGCGCTACCGGTGCTATGTTGCTGGGCACGGCTCTTGATGAACTGGAACGACGCGACCTCAACACGGCGCTGATCACCCTCTGCATCGGCGGGGGGATGGGTATCGGCACGATTATTGAACGGGTGTAAACAGGAGAGCAGATGATGACCATTCGATACGAAAAAGACGCTGACAACATCGTCACGCTGACGATGGACACACCGGACAAGCCGGTGAACGTCATTGATGAGACGTTCCTGACCGCGCTGGAACAGGCGATCACCCGGTTGGAACAGGAGGGCCCGCTGGCAGGCGTGATCCTGACCAGTGCCAAAGGGGTGTTTGTGGCGGGCGCCGACATGGCCATGCTGGAACGAATGGACGACCCGACCGCGGCCTTCGCCGCCGTGGAGAGCATGAAGGCTCTGTTGCGGCGACTGGAGACGCTGGGCAAGCCGGTAGTGGCCGCACTAAACGGCACCGCGCTGGGGGGTGGGCTGGAACTGGCCCTGGCCTGCCATCGCCGCGTTGCAGTGGACGGTCCGGCTGTCCGTTTCGGCTTCCCGGAGGTGACGCTTGGCCTCCTGCCCGGTGGCGGCGGCATCACCCGGCTGACGCGCATGTTGGGCCTGCAGAACGCTTTCCCGTATCTGACCGAAGGCCGCCAGCTTGATCCGCGGGCGGCGTTGCAGGCCGGCATTGTGGATGAACTGGCCCCCGATCGCGAGGCGCTGCTGGCGCAGGCGCAGGCTTGGATTCAGGCCCGCCCGGACGCAACCCAACCCTGGGACCGGAAGGGCTTTCGCCTGCCCGGCGGGGACCCGCGCCGGCCGCACATTGCCGAGATGGTCTCGGTGGCCACGGCGATGGTTCTGAAAAACACGCGCGGCAACTATCCCGCACCGATGGCGATCTTGTCCGCCATGGTGGACGGCGCGCTGGTGGACTTCGACACCGCCAGCCGCATCGAGTCGCGTTACTTCACCGAACTGGTGACGGGCCAAGTCGCCAAGAACATGATCCGGGCCTTCTGGTTCCAGATGAACGAGATCAACAAGGGCTGCAGCCGCCCGGCCGGCATCCCGCCCCAGGCGACGCAGCGGGTGGGCGTGCTTGGCGCCGGCCTGATGGGGCACGGCATCGCCTACGTGACCGCACTGGCCGGCCTGGATGTCGTGCTCAAGGACATCACGCAGGAAAAAGCCGAAGCAGGCAAGGCGCGGGTGGCCCATCTGCTGGATGGGCGTGTGCGCAAAGGCCGCCTGAGCGAGGCCGACAAGCAGGCCGTGCTCGACCGCATTCGGGCGACCGCCGACGCCGGTGACCTGCACGGCTGCGATCTGATCATCGAGGCGGTGTTTGAGGACCGCGAAGTCAAGGCGGCGGCCACCGTCGAGGCCGAAGCGCGCATCGCAGACGACGCTGTCTTCGCCTCCAACACGTCCACCCTGCCGATTACCGGCCTGGCGGCGCGGGCGTCCCGCCCGGAGAATTTCATCGGCATGCACTTCTTCTCCCCCGTACATCGGATGAAGCTGGTCGAACTTATTGTTGGCAAGCAGACCGCGCCACGCACATTGGCCAAAGCGTTTGACTTTGTGCGCAAGATCGGCAAGACGCCGATCGTCGTGAACGACAGCCGGGGGTTTTACACCTCGCGTGTGTTCACCACCTATGTGTTCGAAGGGTTGGCTCTGCTCAAAGAAGGTCAGGTCCCGCGGGCCATCGAATCGGCGGGGTTGCAGGCCGGTATGCCGCTCGGGCCGCTGGCGGTCTCGGATGAGGTCAATCTGGGATTGGCCATGCACATCCGGGAGCAAACACGCAAGGATTATGCTGCCGAAGGGCGCGAACTGCCTCGCGTGCCGGCGGATGACGTGCTGGAGGCGATGGTGAACCAGCAGGGGCGGCGCGGCAAGGCGCAGGGCGCCGGCTTCTACGAATACCCGGCGGATGGTGAGAAGCACCTGTGGACGGGCCTTACGGAGCTGTTCCCGCCGGCCGGCGAGCCGCTCTCCCAACGGGAGATGAGTGATCGCATGATGTTCCGGCAGGCGCTGGAGGCGGTGCGCTGCCTGGAAGAGGGGATCGTCACCAGCGTGGCTGAGGCCAACATCGGCAGCATTCTTGGTTGGGGGTTTGCGCCGTTCAAAGGGGGTACCTTGCAATACATAAACGACTATGGTGTGCAAGCCTTCGTGAACCGCAGCAAAGAACTGAGCGTGGCTTATGGCCCGCGATTTGCGCCACCGAAACTCCTGCTTGAGATGGCGGATTCAGGGCGAGAGTTTACATAAGCGCAACGGTATCATCTCAACACTCACGATTGCCCTTACCAACCAAGACACAAAGACACGAAGCATACAAAGCGGGCAAGCGCGAGAACCTGCTCGTCGGGCTTATCCAATGTTCCAACCTAGCAGTTTGTCGGAGAAAGAATCATGGGACACAGATTTGCAGGATAAACACAGATTTTTCGATAATTTTTGCCTGAAATCCGTGTTTCTCTGTGAGAATCTGTGTCCAATAAGAAGAAAACAGACCTCTCCGACAGCCTGCTAGGCGCTGGCGTTTTTTACTTTTGCCACGGATGGTCACGGATTTTCACGGAAGAACCAGAAAGAATAGATAAAAATCTGTGGAAATCCGTGCAATCTGTGGCTGAAAATGCCGTGTTATACGGCCAAAATGATAATCGCCAGACTCCAGTCCCAACGTCGGAACATTCAACCTGGTTGTTCTTTGTGCCTTCGTGTCTTCGTGGTTCATTTGAGAGAATTGCCGCGCAAAACCTTTACGGCGGCCCTGTGAAGGAGCAGGGCCGCTGGCAAAACATCGCGAGAGGTGGTAAAATAGAGGGGATGAACTGTTCTGTACGTTCGGTTATGCCCTCCTCTGTCGCCGGCTCCTGGAGCAGGGGGACGCGGAGTTCCGGCTTGCGCCGGCCCGCGCGCTGCATGGCAACCAGGATGTCAGTCGCCAGACGGTCCCGCATGAATGACGGGGCCTGGGCTGCCAACCCAGGCGGCGCGATTCCATCCGCCGTCGTTACTCATAGTCACTGCTTACCTCAACCTCCATGAAGGGAGCAATTGTTCGTGCTACCGGAGAATAAGGACCGCATGATTCGAACAACAGCAGCTTGTGTCTTGCTCGCCCTCAGTCTGGCCGCCTGCAACCCGGACACTGCAACACCGGTTCCATCGCCCGAGCCGCTTACCGCGGTGGTTGAGTCAAGTGCAACCGCCGTGACCTCTCTCACGGTCACGCCTGTCCCTTCCGTGCCCTCTCTCACGACCACCCCCATCCCAACCGCGACTCCTTACACCCCACCCTCACACCGTATCGGAGTACGCCAAATGAGCGGGGTAGCCGAGTTCTTTGATCGCCAGACCGGCGAGAAGTTCGTGCCACGCGGCGTGAACTATGTATTTGTCCCCAAAAATGGCACATACAGCACCCTCCTGCTCAAGGTTGGGGTTTATGACCCCCAACGCACGCGCCAGGATTTCGGCAGACTGGCCTCCCAAGGTTACAACACCGTGCGCGTTTTCTTGGACCACTGCAATGCCGGCCCCGGCTGTATTGGCGATAGGGACAACGTAGGGCTGAACCCTGCCTACCTGGACAACATCGCCGACATGCTGGCAGCGGCCAGGGAAACCGGAATCTATGTCTTGTTCACTTCCAATGACCTGCCAGACCAGGGCGGCTACGCCGAGCAGGCCAACGCGCAAAGCGGGCCAACTTTCGCCGGCTATCGCAACTCCTATTACCTGACGCCCGGCGCGGTCCAGGCCACCCGGCGCTATTGGCGCGATCTGCTCACTGGCCTCCATGCGCGCGCTGCCGCAACGGACATGGTGCTCGGCTGGGAATTGCTGAATGAGCAGTGGATGTTCATCAAACAACCTCCTCTGTCGCTGACTTCCGGACGGGTCAAGACCACCACCGGGGTCTACGACATGAGTGATCTCCAGCAGAAACAGCGCATGGTGAGTGACGGCCTGATTCGCTACATCGCTGAGGTCAAGGCCGAGATACTGGCACACGACCCCACTGCGCTGGTGACGATGGGTTTCTTTGCGCCAGAGATCGTCGCACCGGACTGGTACGTGGAAACAGCCTCTCTGCTGGTGGGCGCAGACCTGGATTTCTTCGACTTTCATGCCTACCCCGGCGCGCAAAACCTAGCCGAGCTGGTCACGGCATTCGGGATGAACGGCTACAATGCCAAACCGATCATACTGGGTGAGTACGGCGCCTTCCGCCACAATTACCCTTCCGTAAGACCTGCTGCGCGCGCTATTACGAACTGGCAAGCCGAGTCATGCACGTACGGTTTCGACGGCTGGCTCTACTGGACATATTACCCGGCGAGCGAAAGTGCGGACGATAGAACGTGGGGCTTGACGGACGAATCTGGATTCTTGTTGAAAATGCTCGCCCCGGCTAACCACCCCGATCCTTGCGAGGCGGTGACCATACCCAGCGATAACCTGGCCTATGGAAAGCCCACACGGGCCTCGGCGAGCCTGCCTGATGAGCCGCCTGCCAACGCAGTGGATGAGAACAGTACGACCCAGCGGGGGGCGGGAACCGATGCGCCACAGTGGATTGAAGTCGACCTGGGGCGGGCCTATCGCATAACAGAAATCCGCCTGCTTGTAGCCCAATGGCCAGAGGGGGACACCGTCCACCATGTTCGTGGCCGCAGTGCCGGCGGAACCTTTGTTGATCTGCACACCTTCCGCCAAAAAACCAAAGGTGGCGACTGGCTCATCTTTACACCTGAAACCCCGACCGATGGCGTTCAAGTCATCCGCATTGAAACACGCAGCAGTCCATCCTGGGTAGCGTGGGGAGAAATTCAGGTGCATGGCCAGGCAATCCCATAGGCCGATCGTGTTCGGTAGCGCACATCAAGGTTTTCCGCCGTGCCCACCCTCACCACCCAACCCCAGTCAAATGAAATTTGACAGAACGAGCAACTGTGCTTATAATTGCCCTTGCTAACTATTTGTACTGCTAAGTATTTCAGGGGGGGGGGTAAGTGGTGTCATCTGAAGAACAACTGGCCCGGTGCATTCTGGACATCATCCCGCTCGTCATGCGGGCCATGGGGGCTGAGATGCGCCAGCAGGCTGCGACCGGCTTTCAGGTTTCCCATTTCCGCGTGCTGAAACTGTTGCAGAAGCAGCCACGTTCGTTGAGCGAGCTGGCCACCTGTCAGGCGGTTGCGCTGCCCACCATGTCCCGCACGGTTTCTGCGCTAGTCGAAAGGGGCTGGGTGGCGCGGACAGAGGACAGCCAGGACCGGCGGCGCGTTCAACTGCGGATGACCGACGCCGGGGCGATGGTCTTCCAGGAACTTCGCGCACGGGCCCAGGCACGTTTGGCCACGCGGTTGGCTTCCCTTTCACCCGAGGAACAGGACCAGGTTCTGGCCGGCCTGGAAATTCTGAAACAAGTCTTTATCACGGAGGTAGAGCATGAAAGCCATTGAAGCTCAATCGCTGGTGCGCAAGTTCGGTGACCTGACGGCTGTGAATGAGGTCTCCTTTGAGGTAGAACAGGGAGAGATTTTCGGCTTTCTGGGACCAAACGGCGCCGGCAAGACAACGACCATCAACATGCTGTGTACGCTTTTGCGGCCCACCGCCGGCACGGCCACAGTCAACGGCCATGACATCATCCGCCGGCAGGCCGATGTGCGCCAATCCATCGGCCTGGTCTTCCAGGACCCCAGCCTGGACGACAAGCTGACCGCGATGGAGAACCTGCGCTTCCATGCCATGCTCTACGATGTCCCGCGCGGCGATTTTGCACGCCGGGCGTCGGAGGTGCTGGAGCTGGCCGAATTGACCGACCGCGCAGATAGTCTGGTGCAGACTTTCTCCGGCGGCATGAAACGCCGGCTGGAAATCGCCCGTGGCCTCTTGCACCATCCCCGCGTGCTGTTCCTGGACGAGCCAACGCTGGGCCTGGACCCGCAAACGCGCCGCCATATCTGGGAATACGTGCTGGCCCTGCGTGACCGCGAAGGAGTGACCATCTTCCTGACCACGCACTACATGGAAGAAGCGGAGCACGCCGAGCGCATTGCCGTCATTGACCACGGCCAGATCGTGGCCCTGGACACCCCCGAAGCGTTGAAGGACATGGTCGGGGGCGACGTGGTGCGGCTGCGCACCAGCGATAGCGAGCTGGCCATTCCCCGCCTGCAGGAAACGTTCAACATCGAGGTACGCCGCGACGTGCAGACCCTTATCCTGGAGCTGCCTCACGGCGATCAGGCTATCCCGCAAATCGTTCAGGTTTTGAGCAATGGAACCGGCCCGGCCATCGACGTTTTGAGCATCAACATGCGCCGGCCGACGCTGGAGGACGTGTTCATCAAGTTGACCGGCCACGCCATCCGGGAGGGAGAGGGCGGGACTAAGGACCGTATGCGGCTGCATTCCCGTATGTGGCGGCGGCCCCGTCGGTGATTTGGCAGAAAAACCTTAGCCACGAATTACACGAATTCACACGAATTTCCCTTTTTCTTTTTTCGTGCTAATTCGTGTAATTCGTGGCGAGAATCCTTTGAGTTCTGGCTTGTCCGCGTTTAGGAGGAACAACATGGAACGATTACGACGCAATTTGCTAGGCATCTACACCATCTGGTACCGGGATGTGCTGCGGTTCGCACGGGACCGCACGCGCATCGTCGCTTCCCTGGGGCAGCCGCTGCTGTTCCTGTTCGTATTTGGCGGAGGGCTATCGCCGGCCATGTCCGGTCTGGGAGGCGGTCAGGTTGATTTTACCGCCTTCCTCTTCCCCGGCATCATCGCCATGGCCGTGCTCTTCACGGCTATCTTTTCGGCCGTCTCCATCGTCTGGGATCGGGAGTTTGGCTTCTTGAAGGAAGTGCTGGTCGCTCCGGTTTCGCGGACGGCGGTGGCCTTGGGAAAAGTGGCCGGCGGCAGCACGGTGGCCATGCTTCAGGGCGTGATCATCCTGGTGCTGGCACCGCTTGTCGGCGTCAGTCTGAGCCTGGGCCAAATCGTGGTGCTCATCGCGCTGATTCTGCTGACTGCCGCCACGATGACCTCGCTGGGCGTGATGATCGCGGCACGTATGCGTTCCATGGAAGGCTTCCAGATGATGATGAACTTCGTGCTCATGCCGATGTTCTTCCTCAGCGGCGCGCTCTTCCCGCTGCGCGGCGTGCCCTTGTGGATGGAGTGGCTGGCCAACATCAATCCCATGACCTACGGCGTGGACCCCATCCGCCAGGTTGCGCTGCAAGGCACGGTGCCGGACTTTGCCATGGACATGGTCCGCCTGCACCCCATTGCCCTGGACGTGGTCATCCTGGCCGCCTTCTGGCTGGCCATGCTGGTGCCGGCGGTCTGGATGTTTGGGCGGCAGGATTAGGGCCTTTCGTGAATCCTTGTGCCAGGCCCCCGACGATGAATTCGCGCTCAAGCTGCCCTGCGACGGCAGCACCGGTTCGCGCGCAGCTTGACTGTGCTATCTGAGAAAGAGAGAGAGCATGAACAAATCCACTTTTCCCGTTCCCGCTGAGAGCCGCTACTTCGAAGACTACGTGCCCGGTTCGGTGTACGAGTACGGATCTGTCACGGTCGAACAGAACGACATTCTGACCTTCGCCCGCCAGTTCGACCCGCAAGTGTTCCACACGGACCCAGAACGTGCGAAGGACACCATGTTTGGCGGCCTGATCGCCAGCGGCTGGCACACCTGCGGGCTGATGATGCGACTCGTCGTTGACAACTATCTCCCGACGGTGGCCAGCCTGGGTTCACCCGGCGTGGACGAAGTGCGCTGGAAGGTTCCTGTGCGTCCTGGCGACGAGTTGTCCGTCCGTGTCACGGTTCTGGAAGCCAGACGGTCGCGGTCCAAGCCGGATCGGGGCATCGTGAACTCGTTCATCGAGGTGCTAAACCAGAAAGACGAGGTGGTGATGACCATGAAGGCCATAACCCTTCTGTTCTGCAGGCCGGGTGTTTCGTCGTCGTAGGGGGGATACGGTACCAATTCCAATCCACCACCCGTCCAAATGGGGACAACCGCATTGCGCCATCCACCACATCGGCAGGCGAATGGAGCGGCGAAGGGGATTTGCCCTCCTCATGGTTCTGTGGGAATGGGGTGTGCGTCAAAGTTTTGCGTCTGCAATCATTCACGCCCTGTCCTTGCCACCAAGACACAAAGACACGAAGCATACGGCATTTTCAGCCACAGATTGCACGG
>CAZFFM010000135.1:0-9363 GCA_964517425.1 uncultured Ardenticatenales bacterium
CGGCGGGGCCGGGTAACAAATACCAAAACTCAAGAGTTCTGCGGAGTTTTCAGGATTTCCACAGATTTCCCATTTGACCTTTCTTATTTTTCCGTGAAAATCCGTGTAATCCGTGGCAAAAGTAAAAAACGCCAGCGTCCAGGTTGGAACATTGGATAGTCCTGGCGAGTAGGCTTTCTCGCTTGCTCCACTTCGTATACTTCGTGTCTTTGTGTCTTGGTGGTAAAAGCAGGGCGTGAATAATTGCAGACGCAAAACTTTGACGCACGCCCCGGGCAGCGCCGACATTTGACGAAATGGGACAAGGATGATAAACTGGCTTTGATGAACCCCCCGAACGAAAATGACGGGGCGCAATGGTCAATGATCAAATGTCAAATGTCAATTTTCAATGGGCGAGCGGCACGCAACACGCAACACGTTCTGACGACTGGCTACTGACATCTGACGACTGTTTTCAAAACAGGGGTAACAACAAAATGGAGCAGGTACAGGTTTCGGTCGTCATTCCTCTCTTCAATGAAGAGGAAAATATCACGCCTCTCTACCACGAGCTAACAGCGGCGATGGAATCGCTGAATCAACCGTACGAAGTGATCATCGTGGACGACGGGAGCGCCGACCACAGTTTCGAGCGATTGCGCGCGTTGCAGGCAGAGGACGACCGCCTGGTCGTGATCCGCTTCCGCCGAAATTTCGGACAGACGGCAGCATTTGCGGCTGGATTTGCCCGCGCCCAAGGCGCAGTGGTCGTCACGATGGACGCGGATTTGCAAAACGACCCGGCGGACATCCCCGGCATGTTGGACAAACTCAACGAAGGCTACGATGTGGTCAGCGGCTGGCGCGTGGACCGGCAAGACACTTTTCTCACGCGGCGGCTCCCCTCGATAATGGCAAACGCCATGATCTCTTCGGTTACGGGCGTACACCTGCACGATTACGGATGCTCCCTCAAGGCCTACCGCCGAGAAGTGGTCAAGAATTTGCAATTGTACGGCGAACTCCACCGCTTCATCCCGGCGCTGGCCAGTTGGATGGGGGTTTCCGTTGCCGAAATACCGGTGAACCATCGCTCCCGCCAACACGGAAAATCGAAATACGGCTTGTCGCGGATATTTCGCGTCATGCTCGACCTCCTGACAGTACGCTTCTTGCTCAGCTATGCCACACGCCCGATCCAGATTTTCGGATTGTTCGGCTTGCTGACATTTGCCGGCGGCATACTGCTTACGATGTACCTGGGCGTTGTGCGAATCATTCTCCAACAGCCGATATCCGGTCGCCCCTTATTGCTCCTGGCCATTCTGCTAACCCTCGTCGGCGTGCAGTTTATCACCATGGGCTTACTGGGCGAACTGGTTGTACGCACCTATCACGGGACGCAACACAAACCGATTTATGTAATTCGGGAAGTGCTGGCATCCGCATCGAACGACGGCCCCAAGGCGATGGAGTCCACGCTGCCGGCCTCCAACCCTGATGCATCACAGGAGGCGAGACCGGCAACATGAAAATCTTGATGATTGCCCCGACCCCTTTTTTCGCGGACCGGGGCTGTCATGTGCGCATTTACGAGCAAGCGCGCACGTTGAGCGCCCTGGGCCACCAGGTTGCCCTTTGCACCTACCACAATGGCCGGGAAATCGGGGGGTTGGAAACCTATCGCATTCCCAACATTCCGTGGTACAACAAGCTAGAGGCCGGCCCTTCCCTGCACAAGGTCTATCTCGATTTGTTGCTGCTCGGCCTCACCTGGAAAGTTGCCCGGCGCTGGCGGCCAGACGTTCTGCACGGCCACCTGCATGAAGGGACACTGCTCGCCGGCCTGACCGGCCGTTTGCTCAACATTCCCTCGGTTGGCGATCTCCAGGGCAGCCTGACCGGCGAGTTGCACGCGCACCGATTTTTGGGTGGGAACCGGCTCCTCTTGGCCCCCCTTCGTTACCTGGAACGAGCCATTGATCATCACCCAAATATGCTGGTTGCCTCCTGCGCGCAGGTCGAATCTGAACTACGTAGTCAATTCGCCGTCGCCCACGTACTCTTGGCACCGGATGGCGTAGACACCGGCATGTTTCGTGATGACATTCAGCCTGACGGGTTGGCATCGTCGGTACCGGCCGGCCGGCGCGTTGTGGTCTACCTGGGTCTACTGAATCGCTACCAAGGCGTGGATCATCTGATCGCTGCAATCCCCCAGGTTTTGCAGACCGTACCGGACGCGCATTTCCTGATCATGGGCTATCCGCAAGTGGAAACGTACCGTGAACGGGCACGCCAGTTGGGCATTGGCGCAAACGTGACCTTCACGGGGCGGTTAGATTATCGAGACGCTCCCCAATATCTGGCTCTTGGCGATATCGCCGTCTCGCCCAAGCTCGATAGCACGGAATCGAACGGCAAGCTCTACAACTACATGGCGATGGGTCTGCCCACAGTTGCTTTCGACACGCCGGTCAACCATGAGATTCTGGGTGATGACGGAATCTACGCTGCGCTGGGGCACACCGGCGAATTGGCGAAGGCCATCGTCGGCCTGCTGCAGAATCCTCAGCGGGCGCATACGCTGGGGGCGCGACTGCGCCGGCGGGCGATGGAAAAGTTTTCCTGGGAACAGACGGCTCGCCAATTGCTTGCCGCCTACGAAACGGCATCCCAGCTACGGAGCGAGCGCGTGTGACTTCGTCTCGCCTGAGTCGCATTTTGCGTCCGGCCATCAGCCTGGTACTCCTGGGCTACATCCTGTCCCTCCTCGATAGGCAACAACTCATCGCTCTGTGGCCACAGATACAACCACGGTACTTGCTGGCAGCGCTGGCCTTGGGCCTGGCGATGATGTTGCTGAGCGCCTTCAAGTGGCAGTTGCTGTTGAAAGGTCACGGCACGTGTGTGTCTCTCATCACCCTCTTCAGGTACTATCTCGTGGGCACTTTCTTCAATATGTTCCTGCCCACCAGCGTGGGGGGAGACGTACGCCGCGTGTATGATTTGACGCAGGGCCATGCCAGCGCAGAGCTAGCCACCGCATCCGTACTCCTCGACCGGGCAACCGGTGTGTTGGCCATGCTGATTATCGGCAGTGTCAGTGTACTTTTGGTCCCGCTGCAATGGCGCGGAGCCGCCCTGCTCATTCTGGCCGGAACGGCAACGGCCGTTTTGCTCCTCGGTGGAGCCATCTTCTTCACGCAAATGCAAGGGCTGCTTGTCCGGCTCACGAATCTTTTGCTGCCATCTGCGCTTCGTCGGCGTGCTCTGGCCTTCCTGGACACCCTTTCACACTACCGCAACGAAAAGCGGCTGCTCGGCGTGGCCACCGGCATCGGTCTGGTCTTCCAAAGCATTTCGGTCTTCATCGTTTTTCTGTTATCCAAAGCCCTGGGATTACACGTTTCGTTGTTGCCCTTTTTCCTGTTCGTGCCGGTAATTACGCTGGCCACCATGCTTCCTATCTCTTTGAACGGACTGGGCGTGCAAGATACCGGTTACGTGATTCTCTTTGCTCAGGTAGGCTTGCCGGCACCGGTAGCGTTTTCCCTTTCCCTGCTATTCCACTTGTATCGCGCGACGATTGGCGCGTTGGGTGGGCTGGTCTACGCTTCCGGCCGGCGCGACTCGGGAGACGACGCGACGGCGGGAAACGCGGCCTGGGTCTGGCCCCTCGCAGTGGGCGCAGCCGGAATCCTGCTGCGCGGCTATTACCTCTGGACGGCGTCACCTTTTGTGGACGAGCCCAGCACGCTGCTGGTGGCGGAGGCGATTCTCCGGCACGGTCTGCCCATTCTCCCTTCGGGGATATTCTATGGGCACGATCTCCCCTTTTCCTACCTGGCAGCGCTCTTTGTCGCGTTGTTCGGCCCCCACGCTGAATCGGTACGCTGGCTTTCTCTGCTGGCCAGCGCCGGCACGCTGACACTGCTCTACGCCTGGGGGCGGAAGCGCTTTTCGCCGGCAGTGGGCTTGTGGGCCATGGCCATCTGGGCGGTGCTGCCCGACGCTGTGCTCTGGGGCGCACGCGGGCGGAGCTACGCACTGTTGCAATTTCTCCTTCTGGCGGCCTGCATCGCTTTTGTGGAGGGCGTGCTGGTCGCGGACCGCCCCCGGCTGCGACGCGCGGCCTGGTTGTTATTGCTGCTGGCCATCTTCACACACGCGGAAGCGGCGATGGCTTTTGCCCCCTGGCTTGCAGCTGCCCTCTGGGTCAAGGGAAAACGCTGGTTCATGCGGCCGGCCATGGCGCTCGAGACGGCGCTGGTGGCGGCAGGGATTGGTATACGCTTTGCGTTGCAGCGATTCATTGCGCTGGGGCAGGGTACGTTTGGCACCCTCGCCGGATCACGGCCCGCCATCGTGCCCCTGGCGCACGTTGTTGACGGCCTGAAAACCGTACTCCCTTTCTTTTCCGCTCCCGATCGAATTGTCTTGTCGTTGCTGGTTGTGGTGCTCGTCATCCCGGCCAACTGGTCGCGGCTCGCGCGCCCACTTCGTGCCGCTGCCACCCTGCCGGCCCTGATGTTGGCCTTCGTGCCGGCACAAATGATTCTGCTGGTCGGATCAACCTGGCAAAGCCCCCGGTACCTCATACAACTGCTTCCTCTATTCGCGGTGCTGGCTGCCTTGGGAATCGATGTGATAGCCGGCCAGATCGGTCCGCGAGTCCCCCGGGGCGCAACCGTCATAATTGCGCTGGTTATCTTGCTCACCGGCAGTTGGCAGGCCTGGGCTGTGATTCGTGCGCCGGAAATCGGCTATCGCCAGAGCTTCGCCTACGTAGCGGAGAACGCCGGCCCGGGCGACCGCATCGTCACGACAGCGCCGGCCGCATCCATGACGGAAATCGGGCGCGTGGATCGCTTTGCCATGTCCGTGGGATACGAAGAGTTCGTCCTGCGGCGCGACGATGGGCAGTGGGTAGATCGCTGGCTGGGCGTTCCCCTGATTCGCTCCGCGAGTGAAATGGCCGCCCTCCTCGATCAGCCTGGCACCACCTGGTTCGTCACGGATAGTACGCGACTATACACCCACTACGACCCGGCATTCGTGCAACTCGTGTGGAATCGTATGGGCCTGGCCGACTCCAACCAGCGCTCGCTCGTTTTCCGCTCGCGACCGGCGCAATCGTATGCCGTCTCCCGCGCCCGCTCTGACCGGTTTGAAAATGGTCTCACACTGCGCGGATACCGCCTCGGGACGCCGGAACAACGCGGCGACGGCACGTGGGGCGAGTTGGTCGTTGGCCCACAAGAGGCTCTGCCGGTCGAACTGCTCTGGCAACGCACCGGCGACGTAGCAGACACGCCGCAACTCTTCCTGCACCTGGTCGGAGAGGACGGGCGATTCTACAGTCAGGTGGACGTGGCGGTCTTGCAGGGCCGCCACCCGCCATCGAATTGGGCCGCAGATATTCGCTATCCGGATCACATCACCTGGAACCTGCCGCTAGATTTGCCACCCGGTCGCTACCGCATCGACGCGGGATTGTATCGTCCGTCTGACGGCAAGGTGTGGGCTGCGCAAAATGCCGATCACGTGGTACTAGACTACGTGGTCGTACCGCCGGCTGCCGTTGCCAACCCGATACCGCGTCTGGCCGAACCTCCCGTTTTTGGCGACACGATCCGTCTCCTGGGAGTGGAGCCGCTGCCCGGCGAGCGGACGGCACAAAGAGGCACAGAGCTATCGCTGACCTTCCTGTGGCAGTGCGCCCACCGGCCTGCGCGGGATTACACCCTGTTCGTGCACCTCCTTGACGACAGTGGAAGGGTCCGCGCGCAATATGACGGGCAGCCGCTGAGCGGGTTCTATCCTACATCACAGTGGGACACTGGCGAACAGATCCGCGAAAGCGTCAGCCTTGTGTTGGCAGACGAGATATCCACAGGCCACTACACCGCCCAGGCAGGCTGGTACCGGCCAGACACCGGCCGGCGTTTGTTGCTTGCCTCTGGCGAAGATGTCCTCACCCTGGCGGAGATCACAATTGTGCCATAATCGGTCTCAAAGGAAGGCATAGCACCACACCCCTTGACACAATCCTAAGTAGATGTTATACTATTTGTGATGGTCCACCCTGGAATGAGGATTCCAGGGATCTAGAACGATGAATGCAGAATGATGAATGATGAACGACGTGAAACGTAATGCGTATTGCGTAAGGACTGCATGACGAACGGCTTACGCAGCACGTATCACGTTTCACGCAACACATCGTCTATTTTCAAGGCAGCAAACTACCATGAAAATCAACAAACACGTAAGTCTGAATCTCGACGTGCGGGGGCTGGGGCCCTCGGCGACGCTGGCCATCAACGAACGGTCGAATGAGCTTCGCCAACAAGGCACAATGATTTACAAATTTGGGCTGGGGCAATCCCCCTTTCCAGTGCCGCAGCCGGTTGTCGAGGCTCTGAGGCTCCATGCCTCGGAAAAGAATTACCTTCCGGTGAAAGGATTGCCGGAGTTGCGGGAAGCCGTGGCCAGGTTTCACCGGCTGAAGGACCACGTGGATGTTTGGCCGGAGGGAGTCCTGATTGGCCCGGGATCCAAAGAGCTGATGTTCCTTCTGCAGGTCGTGTTCTACGGAGAGATCATCATCCCAACGCCTTGCTGGGTATCATACGTGCCGCAAGCCAAGATACTGGGGCGCAAATTGCGACTGGTTTCGACCACCTTCGAGGAAGGATGGCGCATATCGCCCCAGCAATTGACGGAGGTCTGTGAAAGCGAAGACGATCTCTACAGACCCCGTCTCCTGATTCTGACGTATCCCAATAATCCCAATGGGGTCAGTTATTCGACAGATGAACTCAAAGCAATCGCTGATGTGGCGCGAAAGTTCGAGATCATTCTACTGTCCGATGAGATTTACGGTCAGCTCCATTACAAAGGGGAACACGTATCTGTGGCTCAGTTCTATCCGGAGGGAACGATCATCAGTTCCGGCCTTTCGAAGTGGTGTGGAGCCGGCGGCTGGCGATTGGGTACCTTCTCTTTCCCGCCGTCCCTGGATTGGCTACTGGATGGCATGGCGGCTGTGGCCAGCGAGACCTATACCTCGGTGAGCGCGCCCATTCAATATGCGGCAGTGCGCGCCTTTCGCGGAGGCATCCGCATCGAGCGATACTTGTGGCACTCGCGACGGATATTGGAGAAGCTGGGCAATTGGTGCGCCGACACCTTGTCACAAGCGGGGGTGCGCGTCCACAAGCCGGTGGGAGCGTTCTATCTGTTCCCCGATTTTTCGCCGCTGGCCGGGCGACTGGCGGAACGGGGCATCCACGACAGCCCCACACTGTGCGAACGACTCTTGCAAGACACCGGTGTGGCGATGATTCCGGGCGTCTCATTCGAGCGCCCGCCCGAAGAATTGACTGCCCGCATGGCCTACGTGAATTTTGACGGTGCCAAGGCCCTGACGGCCAGCGAATCCATCCCGTTGCACGACGAGCTGCCGGACAGCTTCATTTACACCTGGTGTGCAGAAGTGGTCACGGCCACCGAGAAAATCGTGGACTGGCTGTTATGAAAAACAGATGTCAGGTGTCAGCTGTCAGATGTCAGTCGTCAGAACGTGGTGCGTGGTGCGTGCCGCTCGCCCATTGAAAATTGACATTTGATCATTGACTATTGTGCCCTGCCATTTTCATCGTTGGTGGTGCGCGCAGCGGCGCTCATGGGCACTGCTTTGAGAATAGATGGCGTGATGCGTAATCCACCGCAGCACGCAGCACGCAGCACGCAGCACGCTCGACGGTTTTCAAACACATAGTTTCAACGAGGAGATAGAGAAACGATGCTCAACGGAGAACACCACCTACGTCACGCTATTGTTATTGTTATCCTTTTCGCTCTACTTTCGCTGTTTCTGGTTGCTTGCGGAGATGTAGTGGATCGGGTGGAAGCCACACCCACGCCGCGTCCTACCACAGCAAGCCAGGGGGCAGGAAGCGCAACTGGACAACCGTTGCCCAGCCCGACGATCATTGAAATCCGCCCAACCAGCACGGCCCCAATCCCTCCGCCTACACCGACATCGAGACCCACAAACACACCAGTGCCGGAAGGCACGGCTACAATCGAGGTGCCGGCCATCACCGATGTGATGGTAGAAATCCCCGCCGGCACATTCAGCCTGGGGAACGACAACAGCGATCCCAACGAAGCGCCGGCGCAACAGATGGACCTGCCGGTCTTCAAGATCGATGCCTACGAAGTGACCAACGCAGACTTTGCTGCCTTCGTTCAGGCAACGGGATACCAGACATACAGAGAAGCACAAGGCAGCCAGCAAAACTGGCGCTGGGCTTACAAAGATGGCAAAGACAACCATCCCGTGGTCTTCGTAACCTTCGACGATGCCAAAGCCTTCTGCGATTGGGCCGGCAAACGGCTGCCCACAGAACTCGAATGGGAAAAGGCAGCCCGCGGGCCGAAGAATTTCCTCTACCCATGGGGCAACACGTATGACGCAGCGCAGCTCAATGGCAAAGACGGCGGCCTGCGGCAGACGACATCCGTCGGCAGCTATCCGGCGAACGGGTATGGGGTTTTCGACATGGCCGGCAACGTAAAAGAATGGGTTGATTCACCCTACCTTGCCTATCCGGGAAGCAATTACAAGGACCCGCACTACAACGCCAGCTATCGGAGCATACGCGGTGGCGGCTGGTTCGACGAGGCCAAGTATGTCTTAAGCACCAACCGCAACGGTGGCGACCCGAAGATCACAGCCAACGACGACATCGGTTTCCGGTGTGCGAAATAGCGGATACGAGGAACAATGTTCAATGTTCAATTGTCAACGATCAAGTATCAACGCACTACATGACACCTGACACGCAGTACGCAGTACGCAATACGCAGCACGCAACACGCTCATCGTCGGAAGTCTGTCGTCCATTTTTGAAAGGGGGGATGCCTAGAAATCAAGAAAAGACAGATCAGAAAAAGAGGTTGAAACGTTAGGTGTAGTTATCAAAAGGGAGGAACGACACAAGTGAAGAAGAAACTGTTAATCATATCATTGATGATCATGATCCTGGCGTTGACATTGCCAGCAGTAACCGTTTTGGCTGCTCCCCCAACACAGGGCGGCGGGCAAGACTACGTTGTAGTGGCCGACGACTGGCTGAGTAAGTTGGCGGACAAATTCCTGGGCGACATACTTTCCTATCCGGCGATCACCCATTACACAAACCAGAAAAACAAAGAGGATAGCAGCTACGCCAAGATCACGAACTCCGACGAGATCGAAATTGGGTGGAAAGTTTACATCCCCAGCAAAGAAGAAGCTGACGCCTACTTCAAGGAGCAGGTGTCCAACGTCGGTGCAGCGGGCGGCATCAAGATTGGCGCTCTAGCGCC
>CAZFFM010000136.1:0-9351 GCA_964517425.1 uncultured Ardenticatenales bacterium
TCAGAAAGGTCAAATGGGAAATCTGTGGGAATCCGTGCAATCTGTGGCTGAAAATTCCGTGTTATATGGTCAAAATGTTTTTCGCCAGACTCCAGTCCCAACGTCGAAACATTCAAACTGGTTGTTCTTTGTGCCTTTGTGTCTTCGTGGTTCATTTGAGAGAATTGCCGCGCAAAAATATGACGGACACCCCCGTTCAATTCGGTCATTGCCAAAGAAAGGATAGTGTGTTACAATCGTGAGCGTACCGTGCAGGTGAAACGAGAATCTACGCCATCGCTCTGCTTCAGTTCGGAATTACGCTACAGCCACCTCACGGTGTTTTGCTCGTTGCCGGCAACCCAAGGACAGCCCTATTATGGCCGCCACATACTTTCCATTGAGTGCAACCCGCATGCGCCGTGTGCGCATCATCTTCTATTTCGTGACCCTGTTGCTCATCATCTACGGCGTGCGCGGCTTGTGGCGGACTCTGCCGGACATTGGCCAACCATTCGGCGGTATTCCCATCACTTGGAATATGCACGATGGTTACACAATCGGCGTGGAGGTACCTTGGAACTGGCCAGGCCCGCAACGCGGTTTGCGAGGAAATGATCGGGTCATACGCATTGACGGACAAGACCCGTATTACTTCTTAAAGGATGCGTTTCCAGGCAAGGGAGTTGGCGATGCGATCAACTACGAGATTGAACGTGACGGCCAGCATTTCCAGGCCACTGTGCCGGTAAGTATCTTCTCGTTTGGGAGGTTTTTCGAAATCTATGGCTTCTGGTTTCTGGCCGGAGTCGCCTGTGCTTTGGCCGGAGCCTTGTTCGTACACACGGCCATGGACGAAGCTCGCCTCGTGCTGGCCACGACCTTTCTGGCGATTGCCGCTGCTTTTTTCTTCCATGGCTACACCGCGTGCGTGCATAGTTACTGCTTCGGTTGGGAGTCACGGTCTGCCCTTGTTTGGGTGTACAGCTACCCGACCATCGGTGTACTGCTATTCCTGTTTGCGATCCTTTTCCCAACGCCTCCCCTTTGGCTGGTGCAGCATCCCCGCCTTCGCTTTCTCCCATTAATGTGGGCATTGTTCCTTGGAACTGTCTATTTCATGACCAATTATAGGTTTGATTCCGCGTCGGCAGATGCTATGGTTCTTGACGTAGTCTTGGCAACGGTCAGTATTGGCGGCATTGCTGTCACCTTGCGGCCTTTCTGGTCCTATTCCCATTCGGACCCGGAAGAACGGGGCTGGACTATTCGGCTGGGCAGCGTATGGGCCATCGGCGTGGTACTTCTCCTGGGTGTTGGCATCCTTCCCTTCATCGCCAAGGGCGGCACGATGATTCTGACGGAAGTCTTGTTGCCGTTGTGCATGGTTTACCCCCTTGCGTTCGCCTATGCGGTCTATAACGTCGACTTGATTGAGCAGCTAGAGAGACAGATTCAAGTGAAGGAGCAAATTGCCGACGAACTGAGCGAATTGCGCGGCATACGCGAACGAACGTTGCACGAACTTGCCGACGAACTGCACGACACTATTGTCCCCGAAGCCCGGGGTCTCCAATTCATGGAGATAGCCCTGTCGCGGCGACTGCAAAAATACCTGACCCCCAAACACATCAGCGACCTAGGTTTTCTGAAACAAACGCTGCAGAATATTTACGGGGATTCACGCCGAATTATGGAGGACGCAAAACCGGTCAACTTCTACGAAGAGGGCCTGACGCTCCCCATCCAACGATTGATCGCCCAGGCCGACGCTGCCGGCTGGTGGGAGTCGGGCATTCAACTCACCATTGCCCCCTGCACAAACTGCCTTGCGGCTGATGCGGCCGAAGATGTCTACTGGATCGTGCGCGAGGCCTTGATCAATTGTCGCGAGCGCGAGGGCGTGAAACGCGTTGCTGTGCGCATGGAGCGGCAGGATCATGCGCTTCTCCTTTCAATTGCTGAAGAGGGGAACGGTTCGATGACAGGCTATGACACCGGCCAGCGTTTGAATGTTTTCGGGGCACAGCTTGGCGCACGAAACATGCGCTTGCGCGTAGAACGAATACACGCGAAATTGAACGTTGTCGATAGCGCGCAAGGCACGGTGCTGGTGCTGACGATCCCCGTATCGGAAGAATGAACGCAATCGGACACAAAAGCTGTAGAATTCCAAGTCCCTCTCAAATGATTTGTATTTTTCTGCACTCTGTGCTATAATACCAAGCATTCAAAGCTATTCAATCACGGGTAGTTCCATTCTATCTCTAACCTGGCCCGCGCGATTCGTTGCTATCATCTACCTGATAGAATGTCGGCTATCTTCTGCCGGGCCACAACAGCTAGACGTGGCAACCTTGACGGGACAGCTTGTCCTGTCCTAGTAGTTTGGACAGCAGGTGGTGAGTAACGACCAAACTTGGCTGGTTCACAGAGCTGTAAGTGAAGGAACACAACCGCTGAAAAACACGCAGCGATGGGTGCGTATTCCGAAGACACGGGCATTGGCTGCCTCCCATAGTAAGGGCCATTTCTTGGTAGAACGGGAAATGCTGTTTTTGGGACACTCTCTTTCTGCACCACTACTCGGACAAACAATTCGTACTACACCCAAATTTGTAGCGCCGCCCGCCATTACCTGATGGCGGTTTTTTTATGGTCGCTTTTGGTTCAAAAGGCCCCGGTTAGGACCTTTGGCACAAAGCAAACGACAGAGGTATATTTATTTGCAAGGAGAATAAAGTAGATGTCCAAAGCCAACGGCAACAAGAATAATGAATTGGTGATTCACGTAGGAGGCGAATCGGGTGAAGGCATTGTCACCATCGGGGAGATTTTTACCCGTATTGCGGCCTTTACCGGACTGAACGTATTCACCTTCCGCACCTTCCCCGCCGAGATTCTGGGAGGTCATGTGACCTATCAGGCCCGCATCGGCAGCGGAGAAGTCCATTCTCAAGGCGACGTGGTAGATGTGTTGGTCGCCATGAACAAGGAAGGCTACCAGAACCACGTGGCCAATCTGCGTCCGGGCGGCGCCATCGTCTATGATAGCACGGCGTTTACCCTTCCGGAATTTACAGACCGCACGCTCTACCCCATTCCGGTGACCGAATTGGCCAAAGAGCTGGACTTCATGCGCGGAAAGAACCTGATTATGATCGGCGCTCTGGTAGAACTCTTCGGTTTGCCCCTCGATCGGGCAGAAAAGTTGGTACACAAACGTTTGGGCCGGTTCCAGGATTTGCTGCCCAACAACCTGGCCTCCCTCAAAAAAGGGTATGCCTACGCCTCAGAGAACTATCAGCGCTCGGCCCTTTCCCTGGACACGGAAGGCATTTCGGCAAACGAGGACCGCGTAATCGTTGACGGAAACCAGGCGATCGCTATGGGCGCGCTGGCGGCCGGATGTCGCTTTTACGCCGGTTACCCGATTACACCGGCCACCTCCATCATGGAATTCATGGCCGGCGAATTGCCGAAATTTGGCGGCACGCTCATCCAGGCAGAAGACGAAATCGCCGCCATCAACATGGCCATCGGAGCCTCCTTTGCCGGCAAAAAGGCCATGACGGCTACGTCCGGTCCCGGAGTAGCCTTGATGTTGGAAGCGTTTGGCCTGGCCAGCATGGCCGAAGTGCCACTTGTCCTCGTAAATGTTCAGCGAGGCGGCCCCAGCACCGGCTTGCCCACAAAAACCAGCCAGGGCGACCTGTTCATGGCTCTCTACGGCGGCAGCGATGACACGCCCCGTTTTGTCATGGCCCCCACATCAGTCGAGGATTGCTACTACTCGATGATCACCGCTTTCAACCTGGCCGAACGCTATCAGATGCCGGTCATCGTCCTGAGTGACCAGGCCATGGCCCCCCGTATCCGAAACATCCCTGCGTTTGAGACAAACGATATTCAGGTCATGGACCGCATCGTACCTCTGGGGCCAAGTCGGGACGGTATCTACCGTCGCTACGAACTCACAGAGACCGGGATTTCGCCTATGGCCGTTCCCGGCACCTCGGGAACGTACTATACTGCAGAAGGCCTGGAGCATAACGAAATTGGTGCCCCAAATTACGCTCCAGAAATGCACCGACGCATGATGGAAAAGCGCTACCGCAAAGTGGAAACGGCCCGCCGTGATTTGCGTGATTGGGACCTGGTTGTGCGCTGGGGCGACCCCGACGCAAAGATTGGCATCTTAGGCTGGGGCAGCACCATGGGCCCTGTGCAAGAAGGCATTGCTCGCGCCCAAAGTGAGGGAATCGAGGTGGACGCACTCTTCACCAAGATTCTGCTGCCTATGCCAGACCATGACATTCGCAGGTTCCTGGAAGGCAAAGACGCCATCATCGTCCCGGAACTCAACTATACCGGCCAATTTGCCAAAGTCGTTGAACATCGCTACAATGTAGAAGTGATCAAGCTCAATAAATACAACGGAATTCCATTCCGTACCAGCGAGATTTACAACAAGATTATAGATGTAGCTGACAGCCTGGGGCGATGACCCCATTTGCACCTGGATTAAGGAGGTTTTCGGACAATGGCTAAGGACAAGGCCTTGAAACTTACCGTACAGCACTTTCGCAGTGGCACAAAACCAATATGGTGTCCTGGATGTGGGGATTTTAGTGTACTGAGTTCATTTTACAAAACCCTGGTGGATCTGAACCTGCCCAGTGAAAAAGTAGCCATTGCCTCGGGCATCGGCTGCTCCGGTCGTTTCCCGGCGTTTGTGAAAGCGTACGGGTTCCACGGCGTACACGGACGCGCCGTTCCCCTGGCCACGGGGATGAAACTCGCCCGCCCCGATCTGAACGTTTTTGCCGTGGGCGGTGACGGCGATGGATTTAGCATCGGCGGAGGCCACCTCCCCCATGCGGCCCGTCGCAACGTGGACATCACCTACATCGTGATGGACAACGAAATCTATGGGCTCACCAAGGGCCAGCCTTCCCCAACCAGCCAGATCGGCATGAAAAAGAAGGCTTCTCCGTACGGCACGTTCGACCAGCCGCTCAATCCCTTGCTCATGGCCCTGAGCTATGGAACGACGTTTGTCGCCCGTGGATTCTCTTCTAAGCCTAAGCAACTCACAGAGCTCATCAAACGGGGCACGCAGCACAAGGGGTTTTCCATCATACAAGTGATCAGTCCCTGCGTCAGCTTCAACAACCTGTATGACCACTTCAAAGCCGTTACCAAGGAAGTCCCTGAAGACCATGATCCGGCCGATAAGGCCGCCGCAATCAAGCTGGCTCTGGATACGGAGACGATCTACATCGGCGTCTTCTACGAAGAAGATCGGCCGACCTTCACGGACAACGCCGCAGGCCTGATAGAACAAACGAAAGACCCAGAGTACGGCATGGACGCTCTGGTCGGGAGGTATGCGTAGCCACCGGTCACCGTCTATAAATTGCGTTGAGCGGAGGGCGTCGAGCGTCGGATTACGCGCCAGACCTGACAGGTTTCATGGACGGCTTTACAAGGCCAAGACACTACGGGTAAGGTCGAGACTCGTTCCGGCACAGGCAACGAGGAAAACCTGTCAGGTCTCAAGATTATTTTCAAAGCAGCTTACCGGGTCACGCACCCTACGATTTTGCGACAAACGAGATTAAGAATCACGAGAGGAAGGAGTTGTAAATATGTCTGGCAATGGGCAGCAAGGTAAGTTTCCCTATCCGGGGGTTCCCACGACAGCCGATGGATCTGCAGCCGTTGTATGGGTCGATTCACATGTCACCACGGGCGCTTGCGCCTACCCCATTACCTCCTCCACCGCGATGGGGGTAGGCTATCAAATGGAGGTGGCAAACGGGAAGAAGAATGTCTGGGACCAACCACTTTCTTTTATCGAGTTAGAATCAGAGCACAGTTCCGCATCTACCTGCGAAGGATACGCCCTTGCCGGCGGGCGTGTCTCGAACTTCACTTCGGGCCAGGGACTTATCCTGATGAAGGAAGTCCTCTACGCCATTTCGGGCAAGCGGTTGCCGGCCGTATTCCAAATTGGGGCACGGGCTATGACCTCCCATTCCCTGAATGTCCATGCCGGACATGACGATGTGATGGGCGTCGCCGACTGTGGATGGGGCATCCTCTTCGCCCGAAATGCACAAGAAGCAGGCGACATGGCCCTCATTGCGCGACGGGCCGCAGAAGACTCCAAGACTCCTTTCCTGAACGTGCAAGATGGCTTCTTGACCACCCACACCGTAGAAAAAGTGCTCCTGCCGGAACCGGAAATGATGAAAAAATTCATCGGGGCGCCGGAGAAAAAGCTGGTCAACCTCATGAATCCTTTGGTCCCGATCATGAGCGGGGTGGTTCAAAACCAAGATAGCTACATGAAGGGCAAAATTGCCCAACGCTTCTACTACGACAACGTCCTCGGCGCCGTGCAAACGGCGATGGACGAATTCTATCAACTGACCGGTCGTCGCTACCAGCCGGCGGACGCATACCGCCTCGACGACGCCGACTACGCCATCGTGGGCATGGGCGGCATGCTCGAGACAGCCCAGGCCACGGTAGATTGGCTGCGTAGAGAAGAGGACCTGAAAGTGGGCACACTGCACATCACCTGCTTCCGGCCCTTCCCCGGCCCGCAAATCGTGGAAGCGCTCAAGAACGCCAAAGCAATCGCCATTGTCGAGCGCATGGACGACCCACAGGCGCAATCCAACCCCCTGGCCGCCGAAATCAAAGCAGCCTTCGCCGATGCCCTGACCGGGCGTCCCGGCTACCCAAAGATCGACCGTATGCCGGTCATCTACGCTGGGGCCGCCGGCCTGGGCAGCCGTGACGTGCGCGCCGGAGACTTCGTGGCTACGGCGCACATGATGGCCAACGGGGACGACGCACACCGCTACTTCGTGCTGGGCATCAAACACGAACTGTCTCTCCCTGTTGACAACGACCCGGACGTGCGACCGGAGGGGGCCTTCTCCATGCGCGGCCACTCTGTCGGCGGCTATGGCTCGGTCACCACAAACAAAGTCATCGCCACCATCGCCGGTGACCTCTTCGGTATGGACGTGCAAGCCTATCCCAAGTACGGATCGGAGAAGAAGGGTCTGCCGACCACATACTATTTGACCATCGGCAAGGGCCACATCCGAACGCACTGCGAGCTTACCGACGTGGATTTCATTCCCTTGAATGATATCAATGCCTTCTACACCGGCAATCCGTTGGTTGGTTTGGCCGATCGGGGTACGCTCTTTGTCCAAATTCCTTATGAAGACCCTGCCGAAGTGTGGTCACGTATTCCGGACTATGCCAAGAAGATCCTGCGAAAAAAGAACGCCAGGGTGCTTTCCTTGAACGCGGCGAAAATCGCTCGCGAAGTGGCTACCGACCCGTCCTTAGAAGTCCGAATGCAGGGCATTGTCTTGCTGGGCATCTTCTTGAAGACGACACCGTTTGTAGAAGAGTCTGGCGTCTCCGAAGAACAATTGATGGCCAGCGTCGAGAAATCGCTGCGCAAATACTTCGGCCGGCGTGGTGAGCAAACCGTGCAGGACAACTTGACTTGCGTGCGCCGGGGATTTGCCGAAGTGTTCGAGATTTCCGCTGAGGTGATGGCCGCGTAAGGACGATTTGTATAACCGTGGACATCCCGTTTGGGCAAGGATGTCCACTAGCGTAGAAAGGTGGAAAAAACCATGGGCGTGACAACCGATAAAGTACGGGTAGAACAAATCAGTGCCGGCGGCAATGGCGACGGTTATAGCAAGGACATCATAGACGTTGGCGAATTCTTCGAACGAATTGTCGCCGGCTACAACGAAGGGTCTGCTTCCAGCCAACTCGAGGCAGACTTGGGCGTGGCCCGCAGCTTGATCCCGGCGGGAACAGCAGCGCTCCGCGACTTCAGCTACATCTCGCCGGATATCCCTCAATTCCATTCCGAAAACTGTGTCGGCTGTATGGATTGTGTCACGGAATGTCCGGATACTGCCATCCTGGCCAAAGTCGTAGAAACGGATGTTCTGGAGCCGGCATTGGGTGAAGTCGAAGACGAAAACGCTCGCTCTTTCTTGCAGGAGCAGTGGGCCGAAACGAACAAATACTATAAGCTGCCGCAGAAGAAGGGGCACAAGGGGGGGATGTTTGGCATCTTCATTGACCCGACCAAGTGCAAGGGGTGCGCTGAATGTGTGGAAGCGTGCGGCGACCACCAAGCACTTTCCATGATCAAGAAAGAAGATGACACCCTGCCGCGCTACAAAGAAGCGATCAACTTCTTCCGCAAGCTGCCGGAGACACCGGAACAGTACATCCAGGAAAAGGTGCTGGCCGATATGATGCTGGCCGAACGCTCACTGCTGTTTGTGGGCGGTGCGGGTTCCTGCGCCGGCTGCGGCGAAGCGACATCCTTGCGCATGTTGACGGCCGCGATGGGGTTTGCCTACGGGGCGGAGAACCTCGGTATCGTGGCCGCTACCGGCTGCAACAGCGTCTATGCCTCCACGTATCCTTACAATCCCTATCTGGTTCCCTGGACCAATTCGCTCTTTGAAAACGCTCCGACCGATGCCATGGGCGTGCGAGTGCGCTGGAACCAGATCGGTTGGGAGGACAAGAAGCTGTGGGTGCTAGGCGGCGATGGTGCGATGTATGACATCGGCTTCCAGGCCCTATCTCGTATGATGGCTTCCGGCCTGGACATCAATGCCTTCATCCTGGACACGCAAGTCTATTCCAACACCGGCGGCCAAGCTTCTACAGCCTCCTACACCGGCCAGGATGCCAAAATGTCCATCATTGGCAAGAGTGTGCCGGGGAAGGTCGAGCATCGCAAAGAAATCGGACGTATCGCCATGATGCACCCCGACACATTTGTCGCCTCGACGACAGCTGCCCACGTGAACCATTTCTACCGGACCGTCTTGGATGCCGCAAGTTTCCCCGGCCCCTCCGTGATTGTGGTCTATACAACCTGCCAACCCGAACACGGCGTGGCAGACAACATGTCCTATCACCAGGCCAAGCTGGCTGTGAACTCTCGTGCCTTCCCGCTGTTCATTTACGACCCGCGGAAAGGCTCCACAATTCGTGAGCGATTGAGCCTGAAGGGCAACCCGGCCATGAAGGACGATTGGTACAAGAACCCGAAGACCGGTGAACAGATTGACTTCGTACACTTCGCTCGCTCCGAGGCACGCTTTGGCAAGCAGTTTGATAAAGAGGGCACGCCGTCTGAGATACTAAGGGTGGCGCAGCAAGACCGGCTCCAAAACTGGCACCTGCTGCAGGAAATGGCCGGCCTCCGCTAGTAGTTTGTCGGAGAAAGAATCATGGGACACAGATTTGCAGGATAAACACAGATTTTTCGATAATTTTTGCCTGAAATCCATGTTT
>CAZFFM010000137.1:0-9300 GCA_964517425.1 uncultured Ardenticatenales bacterium
ATTTTTCCGTGAAAATCCGTGTAATCCGTGGCAAAAGTAAAAAACGTAGCGTCTAAGTTGGAACATTGGATAGGCATGACGAGTGGGCTTTCTCGCTTGCTCCACTTCGTATACTTCGTGTCTTCGTGTCTTGGTGGTAAGGGCAGGGCGTGAATGATTGCAAACGCAAAACTTTGACGCACACCCGGTGGAGTGTTTTGACCAATCATCGTGCCGGCGGTATAATCGTGTTGTGTCCTGATGCCTCCGTGGAAAAGGTGGAATACAACATGAACTATGACGAGGCCGTAGCCTACCTTTACAGCTTCACAAATTTCGAGGTGGAGCCGGCCAAGCGGTATGACCCAGCCCTCTACGACCGGCAGCGACTGGTCGATTTGCTGGCGCGGCTGGGCAATCCCCAACGACAGTTCTCCAGCGTACACGTGGCCGGCTCGAAGGGGAAAGGTTCCACCGCGGCTCTGATTGCCGGCATGTTGCAAGCGGCCGGCTATCACACGGGGCTGTACACTTCGCCCCACCTGCACACGTTTCGGGAGCGTGTGCAGATTAACCGCGAATATATCTCCGAAGAGGAGGTGGCCGCACTGGTGGAAGAATTGCGCCCGCTCGTAGCGCAAATCCCCGGGCTGACTACGTTCGAGCTGATTACGGTGCTGGGTTTTCTGCATTTTGCGCGATCCAACGTGGAGATTGCCGTAGTCGAGGTGGGCATGGGGGGACGGCTGGATGCGACCAATGTGTTGGACCCGCTGGTCACGGTGATCACGGCGCTGAGTCTGGAACACACCATGTTCCTGGGCAACACGCTGGCCGAGATCGCCGCCGAGAAGGCCGGCATCGTCAAGCCGAACGTCCCGCTTGTTCTCGCTTCCCAGACGGAACCGGCAGCGCGCGTGATCGCCGCCGTCTGCGCGGAGTGCAAGGCTCCCCTGATTCGCGTAGAAACCTTGTGGGAGGCACAGGTTTTGCAGCGGTCGGCGGAGGGCAGCATATTCGCGTTGCAATCGCTCGCCGCAGAGCAAGGAGCCGGCCAGCATACGCTGGCCACCTCGCTTGCCCGGCAATACACGCTCCCCCTGCTGGGCGACCACCAGATTCAAAATGCCTGCCTGGCGCTGGCCGCGACCGGAATCTTGCAGGAGCGCGGCTTCGACGTACCGCCGGCCGCCAGGCAGACCGGGATGGCGAATGTGCACTGGCCGGGTCGCATGGAAATCCTGGCCCGCCGGCCCTTCGTGATTGCCGACGGGGCCCACAATCCGGCTTCGGCGCGCGCCCTGGTGGAGGCCATCGGCCGCTATCTGCGCCCCCGCCGGATACGTTTCGTGTATGGCTCGCTCGCCGACAAGGATGTGCGTGGCGTGTTGCAAACCTTGTTGCCGGCCGCCGAGGAGATGATCATCGTAGCGCCTCGTTACCCCAGGGCTATGCCGGTGGCGCAAGTGATGGATGCAGCGCGCACGCTGGGCTATGCGGCGACGATTGCCCCCTCGGTGACCGAAGGTGTGCGGATGGCGGCAGCGCGCGCGAACCCTGACGATCTGGTTTGCGTGACCGGCTCTCTGTTCGTTGTGGCTGAAGCGTCAATGTTGTGAGGAGGAGAAGGTGCTTGATAAGAAAGATCTGATTGTGGCCGTAGACCTGGGGGGCACACATTTTCGCGTGATGCTTGCGGACAGAGATGGCCGGATGGTCGCGCGCGTGCGTGGGGAAACGGAGGCCGCTGATGGCCCAGAGGTTGTCGAAAAGCGTCTGGTCGCTGCCGTGCATGAGGTGTTGAACGGTCGGCCTGTTGCTCGCGTAGCCGGTGTGGGGATCGCTGCCCCCGGCCCAATTGACCCGTGGACGGGCGTGCTGTACAATCCTCCCAACCTGCCCGGTTGGAATGAGATGCCCCTGCGCGACCGGTTGCAAGAGCGGCTGGGGCTGTCGGTGTGGGCCGGCAATGACGCGAACCTGGCAGCGTTGGGCGAACACCGCTTTGGGTGCGGCCAAGACGTTGACGACCTGGTCTATCTGACCATTAGCACCGGCATTGGCGGCGGCATTATCAGCCGGGGCGAATTGCTGTGGGGGAGCCACGGGTTGGCTGCCGAAGCCGGCCACATCATCCTGCAGCCGGACGGGCCGCTTTGCGGTTGCGGGCAACATGGCTGCCTGGAAGCATTGGCCTCCGGCCCGGCCATCGGCCGGCGGGCCACGGAACAAATTGCGGCCGGGAAGACCAGCACGTTGCAGCCTGCGTTGCGAGATGGCAAAAGCCTAACCGGCCAGCAGGTCGTCAATGCGGCCCGTATGGGGGACCGCCTGGCTCTCGCTGTGCTGCAGCAAGCCGCCGTCTACATCGGAATGGGCATTGCCACGCTGGTTCACCTGCTCGACCCCGCCATCGTGGTGATCGGCGGCGGGGTGAGCAATGCCGGCGAGCTGCTTCTGGACCCGATTCGCCAAACCGTTCGTGCGTACACGATGGAAGCGTACCACGACGGCGTAACGATTGTCCCCACTGCCCTGGGTGATGATGTGGGGCTGTGGGGCGCTGTTGCTCTGGTGATGGATCGGTTGGCCGTTTAGTACGCCTCGTGAAAGCCCTTGCCGGTCTTTTCGCCGAGATGGTTCGCGCGAACTTTCAGGCGCAGGTAGCGGCACGGGCGGAAGCGGTCACCGTACTTTTCTTGCAGCGTTTCGAGCGTGTTGGCCACCACGTCCAGTCCGATGCGGTCTGCTATAGCCAGCGGACCGATTCGCTCCCCGTGATAGGTCATGCCGATACCGGCAACCATAGCCATGTCAATGTCGGCCGGGCTGGCGATGTTTTCCTGCAGACAGAGAGCGGCTTCGTTGATCATGGGGAAGACCAATCGCTCCACACTGAATTCGGTCGGCGCAGTGATGCCCAATTCCGCTTGCACGGCCCGGATGATGTCGGCTAGCGGTTCCGTCTCGCCGGTGCCGTAGTCATAGAAGCCGACGCCGCTTTTCTGGCCAAGTCGCCCCTTTTCGAACAGCCGCTCGAACAGGATGGACGAGACCATGCGGTCTCCGTATTCCTTGGCCAGCGTTTGTCCCACGTCGTGGGCGATGTCAATGCCGGTCATGTCCATCAGCGTGAAGGGGCCCATCGGCATACCGAATTGCACCATGGCCTCGTCAATTTCCGTGGCCGACGCCGCGCCTTCTTGCAGGCACAGGCCCGCTTCGTTGATGTAGGGCATCAGCAGACGGTTGACAAGGAAGCCGGGGCATTCCTGCACAACCACGGGAATCTTGCGCAGCGATTCGGCAAAGCCCACGACCGTGTCTACCGTTTCGTCGTCAGTGTCCAGCCCCGGAATCACCTCCACCAGCTTCATGACATGCGCCGGGTTGAAGAAGTGCATGCCGATCACCTTGTCGGCACGGTCCGTCGCCGCGCCCATCTCGGAAATGGAGAGGGCCGACGTGTTGGAGGCGAAGATCGTGCCTTCCGGGCAGGCTGCCATCAGCTCTTCGAATACAGCCTTCTTGACGTCCATGCGTTCCGGGACTGCCTCGATGACGATGTCTACATCCTCGAATGAGTCATACACCAGGGTTGGCTCGATGAGATCGAGTTTGTCCTGCATGGTGTGGACATCCATTTTGCCCCGGTCCACCCGGCTCTGGTAAATTGCCTGGATGTGTTTCATGCCCTTGTCGAGCATAGCCTGATCCACATCTTTCAGGACGACGGGCAGGCCGGAATAGCTGATGACTTGGGCGATTTCTGCGCCCATGGTTCCAGCGCCAACAACACCAGCTTTGAAAATGTACATCGTTATACCTCCTCGTATAATATGTGTTGCTGCTCAGGTAGGGTCCGTGCCGGATTGGAAATCGGCACCGGGCTGTCCCGCCAAGCCGCTAAAAGCAGCTGAATTCGCACAGGGCAGTCGCTTCAGCGACGTTCTTGCACGAGCCAGTGACGGCTTTAGCCCGTCACGGCAAGGTAGCCTGAGCAGTAACTAAAATGTTTGATGTGGGGTGCGCCGGTAAGCCTCTACGCTACTCGTGTTGAATGTAGAGTGGGAGGATTTTACCTCGCGCGGTGGGGATCGGTTCGGCCCGCTCCACCACCAAAGCCCCGACCTGCGTCCACACAGCGCGAGCCAGGTCGTTCCCGTCACTTTTCTGGGCCAATCGCTCCAGGAGCGTGGCGAGCAAGCGTTGATCGTCCAGGTCGCCAACGGACGGGCGAATACGCAGCGTGACTTGTGTCGTCCCATTGACGTTGGATTGTACGAATTGATAGTCGGTTGTTGTGCCGCCGAATTGGGGCAGAGTGACTTCTTCCAGAACGCGGAGCAAGTCGGTGCCCAACAGGGTCATGCCCTCGCCGGTCAGCTTCTCGAAGCTGCGCACCTTGCGCAGGTGCTGGGTCAGGCCCAGTTTACCAAGGGAGCAGTCGCACGGGTAGGTTTCCAGCGTTCCCGAATCGCCCAGTTCCACGTTGAGTAGAATCTTGGGTGCCGAGGGGAGCAGCGATGTGAACAAGAAAGAGTCTACCTCGGCCACTGCGCCGGGGATGGGACGCCGGCGGATGACGACGGCCAGGCCGTCGTGGAAGAGGTGCAAGTCGTCGTGCGTGGTTGCGGTGGCGCAGGCAGCGCCCACGATGCCGGTCTCCACGGAATAGTAGAGGTGGATGGGCCGGGCGCCGACGGCACGGATTTCCTCGACGCGCGCGGCGGTCAGCGGCTCGCCCCCGATTTGGATGCAGACCCCAGAAAGGTCCAGGCCGGCCTGTTTTGCTGCGCGGCATAGGCGGGCCGCCGAACTGGCGAACGTCGTGATGCGCGCCCCCCCCTGCCGGCGGGCCGCTTCGGCCAGGGCCTGCGCTACCGGCAACGGGTCCGTGAGTGGCACAAACTCCGGGCCGGGCAGGTGTATACCGAAGAGGCGGCTCATGGTCAGGATGTACGATGTCCCCAGCCGGTTCACCCACGATGGACGCACGTTTTGGCCCGAAACTTGTGTGAACCAGCGCGTGGCGTACTCCCCGATCTTTGCATTTTGCAAAAGGGCGCGCAGTCCGGCGACCCCGGGCAAGATGGGGAACCAGATGAAGAAGGGGAGCCGCAAAGCGTCATGCGCCTGGAGCAAGAGTGCGTTCGCCGGCGCCCGGTCGGTGATGAAGTCGAGGTCAATCATCGTTCGGGTGCCCGGGCTGCGGGATGCGCCTGTCGCGCCGGTAAAGTAGTGGGCTAGAAAGGGATTGTCGAAGTCGGCGGCCGATGCGGTGAACTCTATCCCCTGCCGGCGGATGGGCACCCGGCCCTTGAATTCGTCAATCGTCAGGTAGACGCCGGCGTCGCGCAAGTGCGCCAGCGTACCTTCTACGCCGGAGGATGTCACCGAGTCGCGGAGATCGTCGAACGAAATGCCCGCCCGTTGCAGGAGTCGCCGGTAGGGATTGTGCGGGTGCGGATAGATCGCCTTTTCCATCACGCTCAGGAAATGTGCTTCGCGATTGGCGAGGAAGCGTTCGAGCATCTGCCGGGCTTCATCCAGCGACATGGCGGTATGCAAGAAACGGCGCAGACCGAAGGCAAAGTGGGCATACTTGCGAGCGTCCATGTGATGTAGTGTAATCCAAAACGCAATACTTGTCAAGCCAGTATTTTACGGCTATAATGGGAAGCACTTGTGGCCCTGGTTTTTCATTAACTACCAAGGCGCAAAGGCTTAGAATTCGGAGGAAACTTTCCGGTGACACCATTTCGTGATACATTTTGGAATGTGCCCGAAGGAGCGCGAATACTCCTTTATGTGCTTGGCTTGCTCAGCGTCCTGGTGCTGATCTACGGATTCTACCGGCGCGGGCAATTGTGGAAGCAGGGGCAGGAGACGCCGCCGGTGGATCGGCCGCTGGCCCGGCTGAAGCGTTTGTTCACTCATGCCCTGGGACAGGCAAAAGTGTTGTGGCAGCGCTACCCCGGCCTGATGCACGTGGCCATCTTTTGGGCCTTCCTGCTCCTTTTTCTGGGCACAGCGCTGGCGACCCTGGATTACGACATTACACTGCCCCTCTTTGGGGTGAAAATCCTGCGCGGCTGGTTCTACCTGGCATACGAATTGACGTTGGACCTGGCCGGTCTCGCTTTCCTCTTTGGGCTGGGACTGGCCCTCTTCCGGCGGTACGTGAGGCGGCCGGCACGCCTGAACGGAGATTGGGGATTTGCCCTGGTACTGACTATCCTGCTGGTGATTGATCTGACCGGCTTCCTCGTGGAGGGCTTGCGCATTGCCGCCACCCAGCCGGCCTGGGCGTCCTGGTCGCCGGTTGGACTGTTCACCGGCAACCTGTTCCTATCGGCCGGCGTGGGGCTGGCCGGTTTGGAACAGTTTCATCTGGTTTTCTGGTACGTCCACGTTGCCGCGGTATTCATGTTCATCGGTGCCATTCCCTTCACGCCTTTGGCACACTTGTACACAGCCACGTTGAACCTGTTCTTTGCCCCGCTGGAACCAACCCGCGCGCTGACCCCCATCTTGAACATCGAAGAGGCCGAGACGTTGGGGGTCAACCAGCTCTCGGAGTTCTCTTGGCAGCGATTGCTGAGCTTTGATGCCTGCACAGAATGCGGGCGATGCCAGGCAGTCTGTCCGGCGTTCGAAGCCGGCATGCCCCTCAATCCGAAGCGCGTTGTGTTGAACTTGCGCGACGAACTGTTGGCGCAAGGCGGATTCCCCTACACCGCGGTTAATCGTCCTGCGGGAGTGGGTGGGGCGCGTGCGTTGGCGGGCGGAGTGATTGCCGACGACACCTTGTGGGCCTGCACGACCTGCCGTGCCTGCGTCTACGAATGCCCCGTTCTCATCGAGCATGTGGACACCATCGTTGATCTGCGGCGATACCTTTCGCTCTCCGAGGGGCGCTTGCCGGGCACCGTGGGCACCAGCCTGCGAAACTTGACGAACTCGGGAAATCCGTGGGGGCAGCCGGCGGCCAATCGCGCCGACTGGGCGGACGACCTGGACGTGCCAGTCATAGCCGACGTGGGCGAAGCGGACGTACTCTACTGGGTGGGCTGCGCCGGCTCTTATGACACGCGCAATCAGCAAATCAGCCGGGCCATGGTCCGCCTGATGCGGAAGGCCGGCGTGAACTTTGCCATTCTCGGCGCGGAGGAATCGTGCAACGGAGATCCGGCCCGCCGGCTGGGTGAGGAGTACCTCTTCCAGATGATGTGCGAGCAAAACATCGAGACCCTGAAGCAATACAAGTTCCAGCGTATCGTCACGCAGTGCCCGCACTGTTTCAACACCCTGCGAAATGAATACCGGCAATTTGGGGGCGAGTTCGAGGTTGTGCATCACACGCAGTTCCTGGCCCAGTTGGTTGGAGAGGGAAGGTTGAAACCCACCCGTGAGATGGCGCAAACCGTGACATTCCACGACTCCTGCTACCTGGGTCGCTACAACGAGATCACAGATGAGCCACGTCAAATCCTTGGCAGCCTGCCCGGCGTGACCCTTCGGGAGATGCCCCGCTCGCGGAATCGCGGCTTCTGCTGCGGCGGGGGGGGCGGCGGCATGTGGGTGGAAGTGCCCGGTGAGCGTAAGATCAACCAGATTCGCCTGGAGGAGGCGCTCTCTGTGGAACCAGATACGGTGGCCTCGGCCTGCCCGTTCTGCATGTTCATGTTTGATTTGGGTAGCAAGGTAATGGGAGTCAGCGAGAACCTTCACTTGCGTGACATCTCAGAACTTCTGTCAGAGTCAATACCGGACGAAAGGGCAATGGAAACCAATAATGAATAGGATCGTCGGCATTCGGTTTCAGGAAGCCGGTAAGATATACCATTTTGAATCAACGGACGATACCATCGCGATAGGCGACCACGTGATTGTAGACACGGTGCAAGGACGGGAAATGGGGGAGGTGGTGCAAGTTTTGCTGCCCGATAGACAGCCCCCTTCCAAGCAACGCCGCAAATACAAGAAGATCAAGAAGCGGGCGACCCTCGAAGAGATGATCTCACGAGAATCTCTTCGACAGCGGGAACCGGAGGTGCTGGAATTCACCCGAAGGTTGGTCAGGGAGCTGGGTCTATCTATTAAGATTGCGCGGGTTGAGTTCAAGTATGATGGGAGCAAACTTACTGTTTACTATGACGGGGAAAAAACCGGTGCGTTGGGCAAGTTGCGGGGCAAGCTCGCCAACGCCTACCACGCGAAAGTAAACCTGCAATCGGTCGGCCCGCGCGATGCCGCCAAGATGATTGGCGGTTGCGGAGCTTGCGGCCTGACGGAAAGATGCTGCTCCGCGTTCCTGGTAAAATTCGAGCCGATCTCTATCCGTATGGCCAAAGCGCAAGACCTGCCGTTGATCCCCGCAGAAATCGCCGGCATGTGCGGCCGACTACGTTGTTGTCTGGCCTACGAGTACGAGTTATATAAGGAAGCCGGCAAGGGGCTGCCAAAGTTGGGAAAGAAAATCAAAACCGTCCATGGCTCCGGCAGAGTGGTCGAGCGGAACATCCTCGAAGGAACGATCACGTTGGCCACCGAAGATAGCCGCATTGTAATCCCCGTGGAAGAGCTGGGGGTGAAGAAGGACGACTCCAAGCCGCCCCCCATCGCCGGAGGCTGCGGAAACTGCCCGCGACAGGAAGAAACGGCTCCGCATAAATAACGGGGCTTGGGCCGGCATCCACCCAGACAATGCGATTCCACAGAAGTCGAACTTCTACATACCCAACGTTTTTTTGTTGACAAACAAGCCTCTTCGTGGTACAATTCCTGACACGTTTTGTCAGGTATGGAAAACAAACCCTGAGTTTCAACTGCACGTTGATCTCCGGGACGTTAGAAAGCGAGAAAACCAATGATTGATGTAACACCGGTTGCTGCCGAAAAGTTGGAGAATCTGTTCGAGGAGAAGGGCGTGCCTAACTACGGGCTGCGCGTGTTTGTTTCCGGCGGAGGGTGTTCCGGCCTACGATATGGCATGGCATTCGAGGAGAAGGCCAAAGATGGCGATCAGGTCTTCGAGAAAGAAGGCCTTACCGTTTTCATCGACCCGGTAAGCTTCCCGTACCTGGACGGCGCGAAGATTGACTACGTGGACAGCTTGATGGGCGGAGGTTTCAACATCGAGAACCCGAACGCGGTTTCCGCCTGCGGCTGCGGACAGTCGTTCCGCACAAAAGAGGGTGAGAGCGCGAGCTGCTCGACGTGCTAGGTCTCAGATATCAGATGTCAGATATCAGAGGTCAGAGGTCAGATGTCAGGTGTCAGATGTCAGATGTCAGATGTCAGGTGTCAGATGTCAGA
>CAZFFM010000138.1:0-9298 GCA_964517425.1 uncultured Ardenticatenales bacterium
CGACAAAGCCGGCCAGATAGCCGCCCGTCGGGCCGAGCATCCAGAGCAGCGTGCCATGCCCGCCGGCAAAGACGGGCAAGCCGGCCGCGCCCTCCGCCAGGTAGGCGAACATGCTCAGCGCACCCAGCCGGCTGCCCAGGACAGCGCCGACGAGCAGAACGGCGAACGTCTGCCCGGTCACCGGCACCGGGCTGAAGGGCAACGGGATCGCCACCTGCGCGCTCAACGCCGTGAGGATGCTGCCGGCCAGCACCAGCAGCACATCGCGTCGCACACTGGCGCCGCTCCAAACCGATTCAATCAGCGTAAGATTCATGATATCTCCTCCATGTCAGTGCAATATACAATCCACACACTCCATTCATCACGCACAATTCACAATCGCACCTAATCTCTCCTGCTCCCCTGCCCCCCTGCTTTCTGCTTCTACCGCTCCCCAAAAGTCATCATGTCTAATTCCACCGGACTCTTTTATGCGTTGTTCCGCTGTGTCCAATAGTGCCTGAAGCTTTGGCGAGTAAGCCAGTACCAATCGTTCTATCTCATCCTCATCAGCCAGCCCAATCAGCACACCCCATTCATTGTTCACCATTCACCATTGCTCCTTGTCTCCTCTGCTCCTCCGTTCATTACTCCTTCTTTCCCAGCACCACCGCGCCGACCATGGCGGCCAGCAGAATGACCGAGGTGATCTCGAACGGGTAGAGGTAACGGGTGAAGAGCACCTCGCCGATGGCCTGCGGGCTGCCAAAGGCACTCACCACACGGGACGAGACGCCGGCACCTGCCGTAACAGTGGCCACCGCAGCCACGGAGCCGATCAGCAACAACAGTACCAGACCGGCCAGCAGGCCGAGCGGTCGCTGCCCGGGCAATTTGTCGCGCAGCGAGGTCGGAACCGGGCCAATGAGCATGACCACGAACAGGAACAGGACGATGATGGCGCCTGCGTACACGGCGATCTGTACCATGGCGATGAAGGGCGCGTCCAGCAGCAGGTAGAGTACAGCCACGAGGGCGAAATTCGCCACCATGAAGAGTACGCCGTGTACGGCATTTCGTGCTGTTACCATGCCCAGTGCCGACAGCACAGCCAGGATCGCTAAAATGTAGAAAAACACAAGGGCCATCATTTACCTCAAGTCAGTGTTGTGTTACGTATTGCGTAATCCGTGATGTAACGTGAAGGAGCGTGAGAAGGTTCACGCCCCCCAAGAGTCCTTACGCAGTACGCATTACTCCGTTCATCATTCTGCATTCATCGTTTCAGAGTCGCTCCCCGTTCCACGTTCTCTCTATCTCTATCTCTATCTCTATCTCAACCCTCTATCTCTATCTCAACCCTCTATCTCTATCTCAACCCTCTATCTCTATCTCAACCCTCTATCTCCCACCGTTCTGCATTCATCATTTTATTATCTTCCACCCATGACGTAATCACCCCACCCGGCGGTGGTGCCTCCACACGCCCGCGGTGGTGCGACGGCGAGGGCATTTCCTGCGGCGGCGGCGCGTACCGGCGCTGCGGCGTGTCTGCGCCACCGGCCGGCACCGGCTCGATGAGCATGTCTTTGGTATAGATCATGCTGCGCCGGTCGTAGGACGACAGCTCGTAATCGTGTTCCAGCGTGATCGCGTCCACCGGGCAGGCCTCCTCGCAAAATCCGCAAAAGATGCAACGCAACAGGTTGATCTCATAGACTTTCGCGTATCGCTCGCCAGGAGAATGGCGTGCCTCGTTGCTATTTTCTGCTGGCACGACGTAGATCGCCTGCGAAGGGCAGGCCGCTGCGCACAAAGAACAGCCGATGCAGCGTTCCAAGCCACTGTCATGCCGGTGCAACACGTGCCTGCCGCGGAACCGCTCGTGTACTGTCCGCTTCACCTCCGGATATTGAATCGTCACCGGCTCGCGGAACATCCACTTTAGCGTTACGCCCAGCCCTTCGATCAATTCTTTTATCATCAAGCAAGACTCCGTCAACTCACGTGTGAGCCAAAGTGCAAAGCACTTTGAATTACACGTTGCCCCTCTCTATCTCTCCCTCTATCTCACCCACCCATCAACACAACCCCAACAGCGGTCAGGAACACATTCAGCAGGCCCAGCGGCAACAACACTTTCCAGCCGAAGCCCATCAAGCGGTCGTAGCGTACGCGGGGCCACGAAGCGCGAATCCACACGAAGACGAATAACAAGAAGAGTACCTTCAGGCTGAACCAGACCGGGCCGAGCAATTCCGACAAGAAGGGACCGTGCCAGCCCCCCAGGAACAGCGTCACGGTCATGGCGCTCATCGTGATCATGGCGATGTATTCGGCCATGTAAAACAGAGCGAACTTCATGCCGGTGTACTCGGTGTGAAAGCCGCCGACCAGCTCCTGCTCCGCTTCCGGCAGGTCGAACGGTGCGCGCTTCGTCTCGGCGACGGCACAGATGCCGAAGATCAGGAAGCCAATCGGCTGGAGCACGATGTAGGGCAGCGACCGTTGGGCGGCGACGATGTCGGCCAGGCTGAGCGAACCGGCCAGCATGACCACGCCGATCACCGAGAGGCCCAAGGCCAGCTCGTAGCTGATCAGTTGGGCCGAAGCACGCAAGCCGCCCAGCAGCGAGAACTTGTTGTTCGATGACCAGCCGGCCAGCACTACGCCATACACGGCCAGCGAGCTCGCCGCCAACACGTACAACAAGGCCACGTTGATGTCGGCCAGCTGCAGCGGAATCGTCCGCCCGAACAGCGTGACCGGTGCACCGATGGGGATCACTGCGAAGGTGATGATCGCCGGCACCACGGACAGCGTCGGTGCCAGCCAGTAGACGACGCGGTCCGCCCGCGCCGGCACGATGTCCTCTTTGAAGAGCAACTTGAGCCCGTCCGCCAGCGGCTGCAACAGGCCGAGCGGCCCGGCGCGATTCGGCCCGATGCGCGATTGCATACGCGCCACCACCTTGCGCTCGATGTAGGTCATGTAGGCAAAGCCGGTCAGCAGCAGGGCGATGATCACCACGCTTTTGACGACGGCAATGAGCAGGTCTATCCACATGGTTCAGATGCTCTCCCGTGCAAGGCTACACATTCACGATTTGCTTCGATGACCAGTTGCACGGCCTCCTTCAAATTTTCCCGTGTTTCCTCCAACGTCCTTCCTTGTGTATTTGCACCAGGCAGCTCCTCGACGTACCCGATCCACCATTCACCCGCTTGCTCAAATATCGCCGTGAATTTGCTTTCCATGATACCCCCTTCGCGCGTTTACAACTGCTATGGTCATCATCTCACCATTATATAACGTTCTGTCAGGTTCTCCGGCACGACCACCGTGCCCACCGGTACGTCGTCGTCTAGCAGCACCGGCAACGAGATCGTCCGGCCCGGCACGGGCAAGTCTGCGACGGCACCGGCGGTGATGCCCAGCCGTTCTGCGTCTCGCGGATTGAGGAGCGCGTGCGGCTCCGGAGCCAGTGACCGCGCAATCTCGGATTGCACGATCCGCGTGCCCCCATCGAAGAGGAGCCGCGAGCGAATGACGTCCAGAACACCATTTTGGGACTTGTGGGCCACCCACGGTCGTACCCAGCGAAGCTTGAACCTCCGGTCCGGCGTCCCGGCGCCATTGTGCCACGGTTGTCCAACCCAGCCACCGTTTTCCAGACAGGTACCCATGTACGTGTGGTGTGATTCCGACGTGGTGGCCAAATGCGGCAAACGCGTACCCAGACTGTCGAACGAAACATCGGCATATTGCGGCACGGTCTGCGCGACCTCTTCCAGGACGGCGGCAGGCCCTTCGTACGACCAGTCGGCACCGAACGATCTGGCGACGGCCTGCACGATCCACCAATCGGGATGGGCCGTGCCCGGTGGTGTGACAGCACGCGCGAATCGCTGTACGCGGCGTTTCAAGTTGGTGTACGTGCCCTCCCGTTCGGCAAAGGCCGCAACCGGAAAGACGACGTCAGCCTGCCTGGCCGTTTCTGTCAGGAAAAGGTCTTGAACAATCAAGAAATCGAGTTTGGCCAGGGCTTCTTTGTGCCCGGTGACTTCGGGATCGCCTGCCATAACCCACAACGCGTGGAAGCGGCCCTCTTGCGCCCTACTCATCATTTGCCGGAACGACAGTCCGGGGGACGCGGGTAAATCGGCACCCCAGACCTGACCCAGCCATTCACGAACATGCGTGTCTTCGGTTGAGCGGTAGCCCGGCAACAGGTTGGGAAACAAGCCCATGTCCGCCGCACCCTGTGCGTTCGCTTGGGGCCAAAGGGCCACCAATCCGCTGCCCGGCTCCCCTACGTGGCCGGTGACCAATATCAAACTGCGCAATGCCTCGGTCAGGGAGGGATTCGAGCACTTGCTGACAAAGTCGCCATCGTAGAAGATCAAGCCATGTTCGGGCTGTGCAAAGGCACGCGCAGCCTCACGTACTGCCATCTCCTCCAGGCCGGTCAGTTCCAGTGCCTGGTTTAGGGAGAATGACTTGCTGGCATTGCGGAACGGGGTTACCCCTTCCACTTGCCGGTCCAAAAAGTTTACATTGTCCAGCCGCTCGCCGACGATGACACGGACCAGGGACCACAAGAGCCAGGCTTCGGAATCGGGGTGACCGCGCAAGATGTGGGCTGCGTAGCGGTCCAGCTTGCCGGGCAGTGTGCCAGCGACGATGAGTATTGCACCCCGTTCGGCAGCCTGCTTCAGGCGCAGGTAGAGCACCGGCTGTTGCTCCTCGACGTTGCCGCCGAGTACCAGGATCGCCGTGCCCGGCCCGACGGCCGTCAGGTCGGTGCCGGCGCCGGCCCCCAATTCGGCGATGAGCGTTTCGTCTTCGGCTCGCCCCGTGGCCAGTGGGCGATGGTCTACATTGTTCGTACCCACCACGGCGCGGAAGAATTTCTGGAAGAGGTAGGCATCTTCATTAGAGATGTGCGCACCGGCCAAGCCCCCCAGCGCGTCCGGCCCGGAGTCGTTGCGGATTTCGCGCAGACGTTGTGCGGTCCACGACAAAGCTTCCTTCCAGGTCGTTTCTACCAGCCGGCCATTCCGCCGGACGAGCGGGCGGCGTAGCCGCTTCGGGCTGCCGACAAAGTGGTGACCGAAGCGCCCCTTATCGCAGATCCAGATTTCGTTGACCGCTTCGTTCTGCCGGGGCATAACCCGCTTGATCGCATTCGAGCGGACACCGAGACCGATGTTGCAGCCGACGGGGCAGTAGGGGCAGACGCTGGCGACGTTGGTCAGCTCCCACACGCGGGCGGAAAATCGGAAGTCGTGGCTGGTCAACGCGCCCACGGGGCAGATGTCGGTCGTGTTGCCGCTGAACTTGCTGTCGAACGGCGGGTCGGAGAAGGTGGCGATCTCCTGGTCTCGCCCTCGCCCGTAAAATGTGAGTACAGAGTCGCCGGCGATCTCGTCGCAAAAGCGGACGCAGCGGGCACAGTAGATGCAGCGCTCGCGGTCCAGCGTGATCCGGTCACCCAGGGCCACCGGTTTCCGGAAGTGGTACTTATCGCTTTTGTAGAAGCGGCTCATGTCCGGGCCGTGTGCCAGGGTCAGGTCTTGCAAGGGGCATTCGCCCCCCTTGTCGCAGACCGGGCAATCGAGCGGGTGGCTGGTGAGCAAGAATTCCAGCGTGGCTTTCCAGGCCGATTGGACACGTTCGGTGGTCGTCCGCACCTGCATGCCTTCGGAGACCGGTGTGGAGCAGGCGGTCATCAGCTTGGGGAACCAGCGAATGACCGGGTTGCCGTCTTCATCGCGCTGGAGTTCACCGGTGGCGCGGTCGCGTGCCGGCGTGCCCACCTCGACCAGGCACATGCGGCACATGGCCACCGGTTCCAGCTTGGGGTGGTAGCAAAAAACAGGAATCTGGATACCGAGGCGGCGCGCCGCCTCCACGATGACCGTACCTTTCGGTACGGATACTGGTTGATCGTCAATTAACAAGTTGACCCAGTTGGCCTCGTCGCTCATTTGTCGCTTTCTGTGTTTGCTGTTGTCTGATCTGTTTTCTGCCTATCCAAGATTCCCTCGATTATATTCGCAAGCGTCTTTACCATTTCCGTAGCTTTCTCCAACCAAAGTCGGACTTCCGGTTCTTTGAATTGGACAAAATCATCGTAATCGCCTTGTTGTCTGCTATTGAAGAGCTTACGATAGAAACGTCCTGTTTCTATGGGCACCCTTCCCGTTTTCACCCATTCCCGATCGAACAGTGCCCGAACGCCACTATGCTTTGCCGATGCCTTACCTTCTGTGAGAAGCAACGCAGAAACTGCATAGAAACATGCGTAGTACAACCGGTTCACACACGTGTTGATGTGCCCCGCATCCAACAGTAAGAGAGCCTCATCTAAGGATTCGCGGGCACGATCCAGCCGATAGCGGATGAGAACAATCCGTTCTTGCTTCACAGACTAATTCCTTCGCGCTCTATGCGCTGGTATAAAGGCGTTGCGCGGCGGGTTGCATGCCTCCACTCACCTACATCGTAGACCAGTGTCGACAGAATGATCCCCCACTTGAGTTCCAAGTTGTACAAAGATCGATTGAGCTGTTCTCTGCTTGTTGGTGTGACAGGTCCTCGAACCAGGATTAGCAAATCAATATCGGATTCTGGGCCTGCTTCACCACGAGCTTGGCTACCAAACAATATCACCTGCGCGTCTAGCCAAACGGAACCCACGACCTTCTTTATCTCGCCGACCAGATCCCCCGAGATAGGCGAATGTATCATTACATGCTCATTTCTTCTTGTTTTACACGTCCCACGAAGTAGCAGAGTTGTACTCAGCGTTTCCCTAGTCTACACGGGCATTGCTACGGACCTTGTTGGTGCATTCGACGAGCCGTAATGTAAGACCATGATCTGATCTGGGTGCAACCGTCCGTCAGGAAACTCTTGAAGCCGCCTGGGTGAGAACCTCCGTGGCCCATCCTCTTACGCCTTTTCCTGCCTTCGCAGCCGCAAGGATGACCTTGCGGTGTTGCTCCGGAGAAAGCCGTATCGCAAAGCGACCAGAAAAAGGTTTGTCCGGCTCCTCTCCACGTTCGGCACAAAAAGCCAGATAGTCTTCTACAGAATCTTCAAATGCTTCATGTAATTCTTCTACCGATTTTCCTTGAAAGGTGATTACATCTCGGACATTGATGACTTCTCCATGAAAAATGTTGGCTTCATCGTCAAACTCGACACGGGCCAGATACTTTTTGTACTCCATCATGGTTCTACTCCTGCCTCTGTCAAAAAACGACGTACAGATTCTACGGTACCCTTGTCGGTTTCCTTTTTCGGGTGCGGGCGATGGAACACTGCCCGTACACCATAGAGGGCCACACGCACTCGAGAGCCTCTCCCCTCGCTGATTTCTGCACCGCAAGCAACCAACAGATTTTCAATGTGTATCCAGGGGATATTTGCCTGGGTAGGTTTTTCAAAAATTGCCTGCAAAGTTCGACGATGTTTTGATCTCAGTTTTTGGTTTATCCTTTCACCGCGCCCAGCATTGTCCCTTGCGTACATGATATTCGTACTCTTCACGAAAATGCTTCAGGCTGGAGAGGGCCGGGCTGCGTGCGAACTCGCCCAGCGGGCAGAAGCACTTGCCGTCTATCTGATCCAGCACGTTCTGGAGCAGGTCTATGTCTTGCATACGGCCCCGGCCTGATTCAATTCGCTCCAGCAATTGTACGAGCCAGTATGTGCCCTCGCGACATGGGCTGCATTTTCCACACGACTCGTGTTTGAAGAAGCGGGTCATGCGCCGGGCTGCGTCCACGATGCAAACCGTTTCGTCTATGACGATGACCGAGCCGGAGCCGAGCATAGAGCCGGCCTTCGGCACCGATTCGAAGTCCATTTGTACGTCCAGAGCCTCGCCGGTGAGCATGGGCGCCGATGCACCGGCCGGCAAGATGGCCTTGATCGCCCGCCCGTTGGGGATGCCGCCACCATATTCGTAGATCAGTTCGCGAAAGGTCGTGCCCAACGGCAGTTCGTAGTTTCCGGGCCGGTGTACCCGGCCGGAAAGACTGAACACTTTCGGCCCCGGGCTCTTCTCCGTGCCGATGCTGTGGTACCATTCCGCCCCGCGTTCGATGATGGGGGGCAGGTTGGCCAGAGTTTCCACGTTGTTGATCACGGTCGGTTTGCCGTAGAGACCGACAGCGGCGGGGAAGGGGGGCTTCAGCCGTGGCTGGCCCATGATCCCCTCGATGGAGTTCAACAAGGCGGTTTCCTCGCCGCAGATGTACGCGCCGGCCCCGCGATGGACGTGGATTTTCAGCGAAAAGTCCCGGCCATACATACGCTTGCCCAGGTAGCCCTTCTCCTCGGCCAGGGCGATGGCCTGCTCCAGCCGCCGCGCGCCCTCGGCCATCTCGCCCCTGATGTAGATATAGGCGGTCTCCGCCTGAATGGCGTAACATGCGATGGCGATTCCTTCCAGGAGTTGGTGTGTATTCTCCTCGATGATCTCGCGGTCCTTAAAAGTGCCCGGCTCGCTCTCGTCGGCGTTGCAGACCAGATAGCGGGGGAAGACGTCCTTCGGGCAGAATCCCCACTTGACGCCGGCGGGAAAGCCCGCACCGCCGCGCCCCCGCAACCCCGCCTCTTTGACCAGGGCCATGACTTCGTCCGGCGTACACTGTCGCACGGCTTTCCGCAAGGCCCGGTATCCACCGTGTTCCAGGTAGACACGCAGGTCTCGGATATTCAAAATGTCGCGATTACGCAAAATAATGTGTTCGGTCATCTCTCATCAAGGGAAATAGCGATAGAATTCTCGTCTGTGCAAAACGCGCATTACTTCAACATTGTCACCATGCACTTCTATCCCAACACGATAGGGGCCAATACGAATACGGAAGCGATTTACGTAGCCTCTCATGGCCTTAACACTCGTAATATCTCTCAGTCCATCCGCTGCCGGCAAAGTTGTAAAGGCCAGATCAAAAACCTTATCGTAGACAGGTTGTCCTTTCAACTTTTTCAGATCCCTCAAAAAGGCTCTGCGGTATTGAACTTCCACGTTGACTATGCCTCTAAATAGGCCAGTGCTTCGTCGTGGTTCAACAAGGGACCTTTCTTGGCTTCCTCCATGGCTTTACCTAAGCAATAGTCTTCCATTGCTTCTGTCAATTCGTCAACGGAAGTATCGTCTCCCAGAAACAGTTGTCTCCATAGCTCAATGGGAATAACAACAGCCTTTCGTTGACCATTTTTCTCTGTCAAATACTCAAGCTCAAGCATGATGATTCTCCCGATGTACTGCTTTGAAAACCAGTCGTCAGTAGCCAGA
>CAZFFM010000139.1:0-3615 GCA_964517425.1 uncultured Ardenticatenales bacterium
CGTGTCTTCGTGGTTCATTTGAGAGAATTGCCGCGCAAAAATATGACGCACACCCACTTCGAGGTGGGCGCCCGTCCCTGCTTTACGTTAGGGTGGTTGCAGGTCACCGGACGTTTGCGTATGGGACACAAATATGTCAGCGTCCAGATTTAGATTGTCTGTGACAGTTTTTGTACTTCTTTCCACTGCCACACGGACAAGGATCGTTACGCTTCACATTCTTCCATACGTCTTCTTTTTCTGTCTTGCTTCTGTGGAATATGGGAGATGTGATGTCTGGGGAGTAGACCCGTATTGGAGGCATGTAGTGGTCTTCATCTTCCCAAACGTCCTCTTCTTCTTCATCATCATCATCATCATCATCAAGATATTCTTCAAGGTCATCATCCGAGGACAGGTCCATATCCGTTATGCGATGCGAGAAAGAAAACGCCATGACAAAACTCGTACCCATAACCAACAGGGCAGCAGGCCAAAGGTCAAAGATAGGAAAGAAGCGATGCAAAAGACTGGCAAGGCCCAAGACATAAGCACCGATCGCTGGCGGAAGGATGATCAGCGCAAGGAGGGACTCTCGCAAAGAATTCCCCATGCGAATGGTAAAGTAAATGACGATGATACTCGAGAAACCTGCCACAAAGAGGAAGTTGTTCCCGAATAGAGGGGCAAAACGTGACAGTATTTGAGTTTCAACACCGATGATAGCTATTGCCGGTAAGGTAACCAAAAAGAGTAGGACAAAAAAAGAAAAGATATATGAAAACCACAGAACGTGTTATCCGCATGTTATTTTCCTCTATGTTTTCTACGTGTTAAACAGCTGGAGCAACCACCCGCTCGCGACCGGTGTAGACGCGCAACCGGTGACCACGGGCATAGCCAACCAGGGTGATGTTCCAGGCTTGGGCCAATTCCAGAGAAAGGCTGGTGGGAGACGTGCGCGAGATGACGATGGGGCTTCCCATATCGGCTGCCTTCTGCAACATTTCGGAGCTGATGCGACCGGTGGTGAGCAAGATCGTATCGCCGGTGGGGATGTCATGTTGCAGCGCATAGCCCCGCAGTTTATCGAGCGTGTTGTGCCGGCCCACGTCTTCGGCTGTGGCCAGGAACCGCTTGCCGTCACTCAGGGCAGAAGTGTGCACGCCCTGGCTGCGACGGTAGAGCGTGGCCGCCCCGTTCAATAGATGCATGAGTTCGAATACCTGGTCGAGGCTTACCCGCTTTTGAGATCGGATAGGTTCCCTGGTAACGGCCAAATCCGCGAAGGTCACACCGCCGCCACAGCCGCTGGTCACGATGCGCCGCTGGGGCAGGGTCACGTCGCCGTTATTCAGCCAAACGTCGGCCACCTGCCCGCGATGGGTGATGTCTAACAACTTCACGTCTTCGAGTGACCGGATGACTCCTTCGGCGACCAGGAACCCCAAGGCCAGGTCTTCCAGGCCGATGGGGGTACACATCAGCGTGACCCACTCTTGCCCATTGATGTACAATGAGAGCGGGGCCTCGTCAATGACCTCTCCGGACGCCGATTGCAACGTCGAGTCAAGCGTTTCCAGGTAGGTGGTTGGTTTTATGCCCGGTTTCATTTATTCCGTTCCGGGATTGTTCATCGCCCCACGCGCCATCTGCTGCGCCAGCACATCCAGCTCGATCGTCCGCAACCGTTCGACTATGGGCGTATATTCCTTCCAAAACGTCCGGTGATCGATCGTTTTCAGATAGCGGCCGCACGATTCGCAACGGTACAGACGGTGACCGGTGTTTTCATCGACATAGTAATGTTGCCCCTCGGTAGCTACGCCACAGAATGGACAACCCAACCGCCGGAATTCCCAATCGGTGTCGCAACGCGAACAGATCAGGTGACGTTGGCCGGTTTGCGGCTGCAGATAGGCCAGGTCAGGCGAACCACCACAAAGGGGACAGTCTCCCCGTTCCCAATGTTCGTAGGTTGGCAGGGGGCCTAAAGCCTGTGCTACAGCACGCAGCCACGGATAGGAGGCGTGGTTCAGCACAAAGACAAAAAGCGACCGGTCTTGCACGTCGGGCACGGGGAACTTTTCCCCAAACAAGTACGCAGAGAGAAATGTTTCACCCTCGCCGGAAAGCCAAGTGTGCATGGACTGCAAGTCTGTTTCCAATTCAGGGTGGTGGCCGATTGTTATGTCGCAGATGTCGCGGGCCAACGCTGCTATGGCCGGCCAGTCAAAACATTCGGAGCAGAGTACGGCCACCGGCCGACCCGAGTCGATCTGAGTCTGGATGGCAGCCGGCATTGGGGGGCACGATGGCTGCGCCACTGCATAGCGCTCTTGCGCTTGCACGATGTCCTGGTACAGAGCTGCTATGTCTGCCATGAGTGGCTGTTCGGAAACCAATTCTGCAAGCTGTTGTTGTCGTACGGTCATAAATGTCGGCTCCTTGGTGATGTCAGTTTTCAATGGTCAAGCGCTACGCCCAGTTTTCTCGACTTCTGCCAGCCACTTTGCATGATGTTCCTGAGCGTACTCGCGACTTACCACCCCTTCGATCATGGACAGAATCGACTCGCGAGTCAACGGGTGAATGGCAACGAGGTACACATGGACCATAACCATGCAGACGTTGGCGATGGCGGCCAGGTCGTGGATAATCACGCTCCAGGGAAACCAGCCACGCGCCTCGGTTTTCTTCTTGGCCCACAAGGTCAGGCCGGTGGCGACGAACGTATTGTAAGCGCCGATCTGCAGTAAAGCGTTGAGCTTCTGGCCGGCGTTGTATTTGCCTTGCGGTGGAATGTGTACCGTCTCGCCGTGTGCGTAGTATGCCCACGCCCGTCGCAGCCAGGTGAAATCGTCGCGCGTCCAGGTGAATGCCTCCCTCAGACTGGCAAAAAACGCACGCGGGTTGCCAAACAGGTAGATGAAAGGGGAGACGATATAGACAAGGGCCGCCAACCGGTGCCAGACGCGGCTTGTCTGTCCGGAACGTCCCTCTGCAAATGCCCGCAACGAGCGGCTGTAGTTCGGCAAGCCAGTAAACAGCAACGCTGTGAAGGCCAGGAACTGCACCCAATGGGCCAATCGTTCACTCGCCGTAAAACGGGTGATATAACGATTCTTCATTGTCTTTCATCACTCCCTGCTGTTATGAAAATAGTAGCCAGTCGTCAGATGTCAGATGTCAGATGTCAGATGTCAGTCGTCAGATGTCAGTCGTCAGTCGTCAGTCGTCAGTCGTCAGAACGTGTTGCGTGTTGCGTGTTCCGTCGCTCGACGCTCGACGCTCGACGCTTCTCGCTCCACGTGATTTTCATCCTTGGTGGCGCGCAATCGCTCATGATGACTGCTTTGAAAATAGACGACCTGATGCGTGTTGCGTGAAACGTGATGCGTGATGCGTAAGGCCGTTCGTCATGCAATCTTTACGCAATGCACATTACGTTTCACGTCATTCATCGTTCATCATTTTGCATTCGTCGTTCTAGAGTCGCTCTACCTCCCGCCGTTCATCGTTTCACGCTGGGCTCCGCCACGCAACTGCGCAATGAACGCAGCGTGCTCCTCCGATGCCATCCCTTCGCCCAGCACTGCCAGCACCGCCGCCAAATCGCCGGTTAACAATGCCTCC
>CAZFFM010000139.1:3715-9237 GCA_964517425.1 uncultured Ardenticatenales bacterium
AACCAATCCACCCATTGCTCGTACATCTGCACGACCAGATACTCCTGCACTCCGCAGCGCTGGTACACGCGCCGTTTCGAGTGCAGATCGTACGCCGCACTGCTTGCCGCGATCTCGACGATCAACTCTGGCGGCCCTTCCACGTAATCGTCCTTGCCGATGCGCGACTGGCCACCCAACGCAGGTTCCAGACGGAGCAGGGCGTCCGGCTGCGGCTCATTGTCGTTGTCCAGTCGGACCGTGGTATTGTCGGCTGCGGCTACGCCGGGTGTCGAGGCTTCATACATGCCCAGCCAGGTAATGATCCTGATATGCGGTCGGCCATGTTGTTCAAAGCGAACGGGGGTAGCCATGTAAACAACTCCTTCAATGAGTTCAGCTTTCTTGATCTCCGGGCTGGCCTCGTAGCGCCGCTCGAACTCCGCGCGGGAGAGGTGGTCACCCGTCTCAAGGGGGGGCAGGGGCATAGGCAGAGACGCCGAACGACGCCACAACGGTCGCCGGGTCAAGCTGGGGGTCAGGACCGGTTGGTGAACCATGTTTTCACTTCCTCTCGAAAGATCGTCTCTTTGCGGCATGTGCTCTCAACGCTCTTTCGTTGCCTGCTGCTCCCTGTCGGCACGCAATCGGGCGACGAACGCAGTGTGCTCCTCCGATGCCACCCCTTCGCCCAGCACTGCCAGCACCGCCGCCAAATCGCCGGTTAACAATGCCTCCACGTCCAGCCACAGCCCCGGAAAGACTTCGCTGCGCAAAATGCCCGCTTCGTCCGCCTTCAACGGCTCGTAAACCCCATCCCGCAACACGAACCAATCCACCCATTGCTCGTACATCTGCACGACCAGATACTCCTGCACTCCGCTGCGCTGGTACACGCGCCGTTTCGAGTGCAGGTCGTACGCCGCACTGCTGGCTGCGATCTCTACGATCAACTCCGGCGGCCCTTCCAGGTAGTCGTCCTCAGCGATGCGCGATTGGCCACCCAGCGTCGTATCCAGCCGCAACAAGGCGTCTGGTTGCGGCTCGTTGTCGTTATCCAGACGAACCGTGGTATTGTCGAGACTCATGATACCCGGCGTAGGAGCACGATACAGACTGAGCCATCCCATAATATCACTGTGGGGGCGGCCATGTTGTTGAGCGCGAACGGGGGTAGCCATGTAAACAACTCCTTCGATGAGTTCAGCCTTCTTGACATCAGGGCTGGCTTCGTAGCGCCGCTCGAACTCCGCGCGGGAGAGGTGGTCACCCGTCTCAAGAGGAGGCAGCAACGAGGGCAACGAAGCCGCGCGGCTACGCGGTCGTTGCCCGGTCGAGCTAGGGGCTAGAATCGGTTGGTGAATCATTTTTCCACTTCCTCCCAATAGAGAGCCAGGATAGCGAGACAACAGCAATTATACCCCTTACAGAAGAAATGGGCAAGAAGAAACCGGGCTCGAAAAAGAAAAGGTGCCAGCAGATAAGTAGCTTGACACCTTTTCCTCCGTTGTTTGCAACAAATATGCGTGTTGCAATTTTGGATTTCGGATTGTCGTAATGCGTAATTCGTGATGCGTGTTGTCTCACGTCCCACGCTTCACGCTCAACGCTTCACGCGCTACGACTTTCCTTCCACATCGGCCAGCCATTTGGCATGGTGCTCTTGTGCGTATTCGCGGGTCACGATGCCTTCGAACATAGCCGTGATCGACTCGCGGGTCAGCGGGTGGATTGTCACCAGGTAGACATGCAGCATGACCAGACTGACGGCAGCGATGACCGCCAGGTCGTGCAGGACGACAGACAGAGCAAACAGGCCCGGCGACACACTCCCCTTACCGAACCACATGATCAGCCCGGTTATGACAAAGAGCGCAAAGGTCACGATCTGCACCATAGCGTTGAGTTTCTGGCCGCCATTGAATTTGCCCTGCGGAGGCATGTCGGATACCTCGCCGTTCGTATAGTAGGCCACCGCCTTCGATAGCCAGGCGCGATCGTCTGCGCTCCAGGAAAAGGCGTCCCGCAGGCTGGAGAAGAATGCCGACGGATTGCCGAGCAGGTAGATAAGCGGTGAGATCATGAACAGGACTGCCGAAATACGGTGGAGCACACGACTGGCCTCACCCGCCCGGCCGACGGAAAAAGCATGCAGCGCCGGCACGTAGATGAACAGTCCGGTTACCAGCAAGGCCGAGAAGGCCACAAATTGTAGCCAGTGGGCCAACCGTTCGCTGCCTGAAAAGCGTACTACATATCGGTCTTCCATCGTCTACTCCTCCCTCTCCGCAACGCGGCTGACGGCCAGCTTCCGCGCCGTGAGCCAGTTGAAGGCCAGCCCCAGCGCCGTCAAGCCGGCCGCGATGTATCCGAGCGGGCGCACACCGCCCTGCCACAGGCCGACCGTGGCCGGCATCTGCGGACTCTCCGGCAGGCCGTACCAGGACGCGGTTTCGGGCAGCACATACATTTGGTGCAGACCGCCCAGTTCGGTTTCACCGTACAGGCGGGCGTTGGTCTTACCCCGTGACTGAAGAGCTGCAACCCGGTTTTTGCCCGCCTCGATCAAAGCGTCGCGGTCGCCAAAGGTGATCGCCCCGGTGGGGCAGGTTTTTGCGCAGGCCGGCACGATGCCGTTGGTCACCCGGTCCTGACAGAAGGTGCATTTGCTGGCCTTGGCCTTGCCCTGGAACCCGTCCAACATTTCCATGCGCGGGATTTGGAAGGGGCAAAATTCGGCACAGTAGCCACACCCGTTGCACGCGTCCCGGTTGAACGATACGAACCCCAGCGCGTTGTGTTGCAAAGCGGCCGTCGGACAGACATCCACGCAGGCCGCTTGCGTGCAGTGCACACAGCGTTTGTTGAAGAAATACCAGCCCAACCGGCCATCCATCTCCTTCTCTTGGAACTCAATCAAGGTCAACGTAGTTGGGCAAAGGTCAGGCGGGTTTTGATACGTGCCCGTTTGCCGAGTCGGCTCGGCCGCCAGGTCGTTCCACTCTTTGCAGGCAGCCTGACATCCCCGGCACGCTGTACATTTATCCAAATCTAGTAGCATACCTACAGCCATTTTTCATCACCGCCTTTCTATGCCTTCTCCACGTTGCAGATGAACGCTTTGGTTTCTGGGATCATGGTATTGGCGTCACCGACCGGAGGCGTCAGCAGGTTCGCGCTGTTGCCCTTGTTCAGGCCGGCAAAACCCCAATGCCAGGGTAGGCCGATCTGGTGAACTGTCTTGCCGTTCACCGTAAACGGCTTGAACCGCTTTGTGACCATGGCCGTCCCTTCGACCTGGCCGCGCGCCGATTTGACGATAACTGTGTCGCCGTTCGCGATTCCCTTCTCGCCGGCAAGCTCTTCACTCATTTCGACGAACATGCCCGGCTGCAACTCATTCAGCCACGGGTTGCTGCGGGTCATGGCCCCCGATTGCCACATCTCCGAAAGTCGGTAGGTAGTGCCCACAATGGGGAATTCCGCCGCCGTGCCTTTGGTATCCATGTCGGAGTCCCAAATCTTGAAGGCCGGGTCCATCTGCGTCTTGGAGAGCAGGTTCTCGACCGGGCTTTCCCACGGCTCGTAGTGCTCGGGGAAGGGGCCATCGGCCCGTCCCGCGCCGAAGAGTCGAGCGTGGCCTTCCGGCTTCATGATGAAGGCGTACTTGGCGTCCGGTGGCCATCCGCCATCCGGCACGTCGCCTTCCCATCCGCCTTTGCCCCCCTTCAGCGCCGGGTTCCAGCGCACGGAGAAGCGCTTCGGATCGAACGGCACACCCTTGTCGTCGCACGAGGCCCGGTTGTAGATGATGCGCCGGTTGACCGGCCAGGCCCACGACCAGTTGAGGTACAGCCCAATGCCAGCCGGGTGCTTGTCGGTGTTGTCCCGGCGAGCCATCATGTTGCCGGCCTCGTTGTAGGAGCCGGAGTAGAGCCAGTTCGCACTGGTCGTCGAGCCGTCATCCTTCAGGCCCACGAAGTTCTTGACCAGCTCGCCCTTCTTGTGGATCACGTTGCCCTTGTCGTCCAGGATATCGCGGGTGTAGAAACCGTTGATCTCGCGGGCGACCTTGTGAACATCTAACTCGTTGTCTGTGGTGGTGTAGTCCCAATCGAGTTTGGTAATCGCGTCGGCATTCGGTCCGCCTTCGGCGTTGTAGAGGTCACGCAGGGCCAGCATGAGCTTGTCGGTGATCCAGCTATCCGGTTTCGATTGACCCAGCGGTTCCTGCGCCTTCCAGCGCCACTGCCCCCAGCGACCGGAATTGGTCACAGAGCCTTCTTTCTCGAAGGAAATCGCTGCCGGCAACAAGAAGACTTCGGTCTGGATGTCGGCGGGATTGGTGCCCGGTCGCTTCCAGAACTGCGCAGTCTCCAGCTCCCAGAGGTTGACCGCTACCATCCAGTCGAGCTTGTCCAGCGCCTTACGTACGAGATTGGCGTTCGCCCCGCCGACGGCAGGGTTTTGCCCCCAGGCGAAGAGACCCTTGATTTCGCCCGCGTACATCGCCTCGAACAATGAGAGCCAGGAGTGGTTGCCCACGTTCTTGGGCAGCAAGTCATAGCCAAAATCGTTCTCGGCCGTAGCGTTGTCGCCGTACCAAGCCTTCAGCAGGCTGACCATGTACTTCGGGTAGTGCTGCCACCAGTTGGCACTCTTCGGATCGCTGGACTTGGGGGTGTAGTGTTCCATATACTTGGCCAGCGTCTCGTCGGATGCCTTCGGAGTCTTCAGATAGCCGGGCAGGATGTGGAACAGCAAGCAGTGGTCTGTGGAGCCTTGCACGTTCGATTCGCCGCGCAGCGCGTTCACGCCGCCGCCGGCCCGTCCGATGTTGCCGAGCAAGAGTTGGATCATGGCCGCGGCACGGATGATCTGCGTGCCGTAGGTGTGCTGCGTCCAGCCCATGGCGTACATGATCGTGGCCACTTTGTCGGGCGCGCCGCTGGCAGCATACGTCTCGTAGATCTTCAGCAGCAAGTCCTTGGGCGTGCCGGTGATCGAAGAGACCGTGTCGGCGTCGTAGCGGCTGTAGTGTTCCTTCAGCAACTGGAAGACGCTGTGCGGGTCCTGCATGGTGGGGTCCATCTTGGGAATGCCCTTGTCGTCCACCTGATACTTCCAGGTAGATTTGTCGTACTTACGATGCGCCTCGTCGTAGCCGGCAAAAAGGCCGTCGTTGAAATCAAAGCCGGTGTCGATGAGGAAGGACGCATTGGTGTGCAGCCGCACGTATTCTTCGTGCTGGAGGTTGTTGTCCAAGATGTATTTGATCATACCGCCCAGGAAAGCGATGTCCGTGCCGCTGCGCAGCGGGGCATAAATGTCGGCGCGCGCGGAGGTGCGGGTGAAGCGAGGGTCTACGCTAATCAGGGTGGCCCCTTTTTCCATGGCCGCTTCCACCCACTTGAAGGAGATGGGATGGTTTTCGGCGGCGTTGGAGCCCATGATGAGGATGGCGTCCGCATTTTTGATGTCAATCCAATGGTTGGTCATTGCTCCTCTACCGAACGACTCTGCCAGAGCCGCAACTGTAGCGG
>CAZFFM010000140.1:0-9089 GCA_964517425.1 uncultured Ardenticatenales bacterium
GTGTTTATCCTGCAAATCTGTGTCCCATTTATTCTTTCTCCGACAAACTGCTAGGCCATGACCCGGACACGTTGTGGCAACGCGCTGTATGTCCGTGCATGGATGAGCTCCTCATAGACCGACTCGACGTTGTTCGTAATCGCGGACCAACTGAACCGTTGCGCCGTCTGCACACCATTTTCGCCCATTTGCCTGCGCAGCGCCGGATTGTTCATCAGGTCGCGAATGCGATTAGCAACCGTTTCGGGTGATCGAGGCGGAACGAGGAAGCCAGACTTGCCGTCGGCCACGATGTGACGCAGTCCGCCGACATTAGACGCGATCACCGGTGTGCCCGAGGCCAGCGATTCCAAAGCCACCATGCCAAACGATTCGTAATGCGATGGCATAACAACGATGTCAGCCGCGGAATAGTAGTACGGCAATATCTCTTGATTTTGCGCACCGAGGAACGTCACCATCTCCTGAATGCCCAGTTCTTCGCGCAGGGCGTGAAGGTTCTTCATTTCATCGCTCATGTGGCTCGGATTGTCTTCGACCTGGCCGCCGATGATCACCAGGCACAGCTTTCCTTTTCGTTCCGGAGACTCCGCCTGGAGGATGGCGATGGCTTTCATCAAAGTATCAATGCCCTTCAAAGGGTCAATGCGGCCCACGAACAAGATCAGGTTGTGGTCTTCCGGCAAACCGAGTTCGTGACGCGCTTCCTGCATGGGGATGGGTCGGAAAAGCCCCAGGTCTGTGCCGCAAGGGATCACCGAAATACGCGACGGGTCTGCGTCGTAGAGGTCCAGCAACTGGCTGCGCTCGACGGGTGTGGCGGCCACCAGACGGTCGGCCCGGTCAACAATAAACTGTTCCGCTTGAATACGTGCCTCCAACTCTTGCTCTTTCTTGGAACGGGCCACACGGTTTTTCATGCGACCAAGGGTGTGAAACATGTGTATGTTCGGTACTGCCCAATCTCGTTTCAGCTCTTGGGCGACCAGTCCTGATAGCCAGTAATGGCTATGAATCAGGTCGTAGCGGTATCCACGCTCTCGCGCGAATGCGCGCACGTTCTCCGTAAACTCCGGTAGATAGTTGGACAATTCATTCTTGCCGACGTTTTTCTCCGGGCCGGCGATGACGTGCATGACCCGCACGTTACCGGCCATGCCCACTTCAATCGGTCGGGCAGGGTTTTCGGCGTGCGTAAAGACATCCACGGCCCAGCCGCGCCGGCCAAGTTCTCTACTCACTTCGCGAACGTAGACGTTCATGCCGCCAGTGCTCTTACCGCCAAGAATGGCAAGCGGGCAGGTGTGAACACTGAGCATGGCAATCCGTCCACGGGGGTTGGCTATCTGTACAGGGGGGTATGCGGACCGTTGTCCGCAACTACATTTGCACTCGATTTTTCCTTCGATCATTGTCGTTTCTTTCTAGCTATTCGCGTACGCCATCACCCTTTGTCAATAGTCATCTGATAAATATGCGTCGGGTCGGCCCCCAATCGGAATTTGTAGATTTCATCGCCACGCAGGAAGTCAAAATGGGATCGGCCCAGGCGGATCGCCTCTTCGATGCAGTAAACGATGAGAACAATCCCCGGACTCAGTTCCGGCGACAGCGATGGATCGTACCCGGAATTATACACCATAAAATGGTTCCGGTAATCAAAGCAGAAATAGCTGGCTGCTGGCCGTCCATCCAGAGAAAGAAGGGCCAGTTTTAGCCAGCCGGCTTCACAACTTGTCGCAGCCAAATCGCGAAAGAAGTCCTTCATCTTTGGACTCATGAAATCTTCTTTGCCTTTGCTGCTAAGTTGGTGCAGGGCAATAAAAGTTTCCATTGCCTGGGGGAGTTCGTCCGCCTGCTCCACGAAGTGCCACGAGACGTCGGCCTGGGCTTCGGCCTTGCGCCGCTTCCGGCGGACCTCGTGCCGCTGTTTCTTGCTCAGCGAGGAGAGGTAGGCCTCCCAGCTATCCGGCAACAGGATTACGGGGCAGACATCTTCGGTGGAGGCCTCGACCGCGTAGCCCTTCTGCGCAGCCTGCAGGCGGAAGGTCTCGCCGGTTGGCGAAGCTTCGGGTATGCTGTGCAGGTCCAACACCGGTGGGCAAAGGTCGTCGTCGGCAGCCCAACAATCGAAGAGGGCCTGAGCGGTTTCGGCTTCGCGGCCTGCACTCACCAAAACGTCCAGGTAATCGCAGACCTCAGTGCCGCCAAGCAACCGTAGCAGCGGGGGCCGGCCTTCCTCCCGGTCCACGTAGAAGGGGCCCAGCCCGACCAGTTCGCCTGCATCGTCCTCCACGGTGATCAGACGCAAGTCTCCTTCATGCCCAAAGTGCTTCCACCAGACAGCACTCCAGCGCGGATGATTGAATAGGGTCGCTGTGGGGCTTTGTGCATGAAGAAGCTCCCAGGCTGCTGCGTGATCATGGAGTGCCTGGGAAGAAGTGTGGATTGTGGAGCGCATTGATTACCTTTCGTGATGTTTGGCGATTATTCTCTTTGTTCGGTATTTAGACGTTGTGAAGCGCAATTGTATTACCTATTATACCGTCAAAATGGCAATCGGGCAAACAAGTTAGCTTTCGGATGCGTCCCCTTCCAGCGGATGAAGTGTGGTGAAATCGAGGGCGAGTTGTTCGTGTTGGGGCAGTTCCTTGGGAAGCGTGAAAACGAACGTACTGCCACGCTTGCCGTCGCTCTCCACCCAAATGCGGCCGCCATGTTGCTCGATGATGTGCTTGCAAATGGTCAGCCCCAGGCCTGTCCCGCTGTAGGCCCGACTTGCGCTGGCATCCACTTGATAGAAACGGTCGAAGATGCGATTTTGCTCGCTCAACGGTATGCCTATGCCCGTGTCGTGAACGGAGACCTGCACTTGTTCGCCCAGGTCTTTGGCCGAAAGTGTGACGGCTCCGCCAGGTTGGGTGAATTTGATGGCGTTGTCCACCAGGTTGCTCAGCACCTGTTCCAACCGAACAGGGTCAGCCTCGACGGGGCTCAGGTCTTCGGACAGAGCGCTTTGCAACTGGGTATTCCCCTCGGCGGCCATGGGCGACAGATTGTCAAGGATTCGTTGGACCAGCGCCGTCACCGAAACCGGTTCGGGGTGCAATCGAATTTCGCCAGATTCCAGGCGCGAAAATTCAAGCAGGTCACTGATCAGGCGTTGCAGCTGCTCGGTTTGATCTTTCACGGTTTCCAGAAAATCTCGCTGCAGGTCGTTCACATCACCGGTCTTCCCCATCAAGATAATGTCTACGAAGCCTTTGATGGAGTGCAAGGGCGTCTTCAGTTCGTGAGAAATGACGGAGAGGAAGTTCGACTTCATCCGTTCCAGTTCTTTTTGCGCCGTTATGTCGCGCAAAACGGTCACTACGCCCTGGGCCTGTCCCGACGTACCCAGTACCGGCGCGGCCAGGGCCTGGAAGATACGCTGCTCGTCCGCCCGGTCCGTAGCAATCCCTATTTCCTGAATCACCGGTTGGCCATCTCCCTGCGCCGTCTGCCGAATAACGTCAACGAAGGTATCATGATCAATTACTTCGGTCAGCGGGCGACCGATGGACTGGCCGTCGCGCAAGCCAAAGATTCGCGAGGCAATCGAATTGACCATCACCAGGTTCAGATGGAGGTCCGTTACGATTACACCATCGCCAATGCCCTGGACGACCGCTTCCAGCTCGCTGCTCTTCTCCCGCAAATCCTGGTAGAGCCGCGCATTCTCGATGGCCGTCGCCGCGAAATGGGCAAAACTGGTGGTGAGTTGGATTTCCCTTTTTCCGAACCGGAAATCTTCGCGAGAGTCGCCCAAATAGATGGCTCCGATTACGCGCTCCCGACTGACCAGGGGGGTGACCAGGTAGGTGCGCGTGCCCCAAATCTCGGCCAGTTGGCGTTGGGCTTCGACGGCGCTGTGTTGTGCGTCGTCTACGACGATGGGCGTACGCAGTCGGATGGCGCGCGCCGAAGCCTGTTCGCGCTTCAGATCGATACGAAACGTTCCACGCTGGTCGCTGGCCATGCCGCGGACAATGCGACCAACGAGGTGGTCTTCTGAATCTTCGACAAGGGCCACCGCGCAATGGCTGGAGCCGGCGAGGGAGACCAACCGTTCGATGATCAGGTTCAGGGTCTCTTCCAGGTTCAGGGACGAGACCAAGGCGCGGGCCACCTCGTGTACGGCCATAATTTGCAGGAGGCTCCGTTCCGCCGCGACCTTTTCTTCGCCGAGCCGCTCATAGAGGCGGCGGTTGCGGACGGCCATGGCGGCCTGGTCGGCAAACGCACTGAGCAAGACGACATCTTCTTCGCAAAACACCTGGTGCTCCACGCTGGTCGCACAAAGTGCGCCGGCAACTTCGCCCTCGGCAATCAGGGGAACGCACATCAGGGAGGTGATCGGCAGCTTGCCACGCCCTTGATACCGTCCGTCAATGGACAGGTCGGCGACAAGGATCGGTTTGCCCTTCCGCACGACATCGGTGGCTGCCTTCTGTTCCACGGCAAGCTCGTCTCCGCCCAACTCCCACTGCCCACCGGAAGCGGCGTCTATGGTTACGGTATCGCCATCCTCGTCAATCAGTCCAACGGAACAGCGTGCCCCTTCCAGCACTTCCGAGGCGTTTGTAACGATCAGGTTCAGCAAATTGGCCAGCGATACCGCGGAGTTGATCGCCTTCAAGCCCTCCTGCAACGAACGAAGCTCGACCAGACGATCACTCAGATCGTTGGCCGTTGTCTGCAGAATGTCCGTCTTGCCTTCGAGATCATCACTTTTTTGCCGGAGGCTGATGCTCAAGCGTTGGATCCAGCGCTGGCGCGTGTCCATCATCCACGCCGTGTAGGTGGCCACCAGCACGACGGCGAACAGCAGGAAGTATCGGAGCAAGAACTCGCGGTCGAGCAGGAAGTAGAGGCTTTGCGTGCGCAAGTAAACCGTCAGCACATAGAGAGGCCCAAACAAGTAGGGCAGGAACAGGATTTTCCGCTCGGCAACGTAGTAGATGGCGGTTCTAAAGGACAGGAAACAGAAAAGCAGAAAGAATTCGCTGGAAAGGCCGGTGTCCTGGTAGATGAGAAAGCTGGTAAACAGCGCATCGGCGACCGTAGAAACCAACACGATCAATCGTGCATGGCGCGGTGACAGACTGGCCGGAAAGAGGTACAACAACACACCGAGGATGCCTCCGACGAGCGCATAGAGTACAAAGCCGACGGCCACATTTCCGGGTGGCGGTGTTGCCGGCTGGATGACCAGTACGCCAACACCCAGCAAGAGCATGCCCAGTTTAACGGGAATGAGCAAGCGTCGCTCTGTACGCAGCAAAAAGCTGTCGTGTTCTTGCAGCGGATCGTACGTTTCAGACATCATCTGATCGTATCATCCTCATACGCTCCACACCGGCCATTGGTCATCGTCGGGGTGGCTCTTCCTTTTGTTTCTCAGGTTTATCACCTGCCGCCGGAGGCACAGGTGTCGCGGTGGCGGAGGGCGACACAGTCGTCTCGGACTGCGGCGAAGCCTGGCCGGCCTGAAGCGCCGTCGCCGTTGGCGGCAGCGCAGCCGAAGGCGTGGCCACAGGAACACCGGTGCTCGTCGCTGCCGGCAAAGCCGTACTCGTGGGCGATACCTCGCGCGTGGCTGCATGGGCTGGCGTCTGCGGAGGAGCCGTGGACGTGGGCGTTTCGGTTCGTACTCCGGTTGCCAAAGGCGTTATCTGAGTCGCTGTCCTCTGCGGTGAAGGAGACACCGTCGAAATGGCGGCTCTTTGCGCCGAAATATCGAGGGTCCACAAGCCCACAGAGCTGCCGGCAAAGAGCCGGTCGTGGGTGACGGGGTCCAGCGCAAGGGAATAGATCGTAACCGGGCCCATGCCTTCCGCAAGGAGACTCCAGCTCCGTCCCCGATTTGCGCTCCAGTAAACGCCGTGCCCTTCGGTGCCTGCATAAATGATGTTGGGGGTCAAAGGGTCCACGAGCAAAGTTCGAACGGGCGGCACGTTCGTTTCCCACCCCAAGAGGTTCCAGGTGAGGCCGCCATCACGCGTTCCATACACGCCACCGCTGGTGCCAACATAGGCGTGTTGTTCATCGCCAGGGTCCAGAGCCAGGGCGCGCACCGATAGACGGCCCAGCCCGGCACTCAACGACGTCCAATGGGCCCCGCCGTCATCCGTGCGGAAAAACTGTCCGCCGGATTGGCCCAGGTAAATTCGATTGGGATCGTTCGGGGCCAGGGCCAGCGTGAGTGTCCGGCCCTTGGTGGGTACGTCCACCGGCCGCGACCAGCTATCACCTTGGTCCAGGCTGCGGTATATGCGGGACGCGGTCGCCACGAAAAGGGAATGGTCTCCATTTGAGGACAATGCCATATCCTGGACAGGGCCTTCCACGTCAACCAGGACGGAGATCCAGCTATTGCCGCCATCCCGTGTTCGGTAGACCGTACCGCGATTCGTACGCAACGCAGCAAACGCCACGCGGTTGTCCCACGGTGCGACACGCACAAGTTGGACGGCCAGTCGGTCCAAGCTGGACAGGGGCAAGCCCCGGTTCGAAGGCTGCCAGGGGCCATCGTCCTGGTGCGTCAAGACACCCTGCTGGCCAAAGGCGATGTAGTCAATGCGTCCGTATTGGCTTGCCGTCAAGGCCATACTGCGCACAGCACCTCCGCGAAACTGGGATTCTCTCCATAACGCAGGCTGTTTGTTCAGAAGCAGAACCGGCGCAAGGAGAAAGGGGGCCATGAATAAAGCAATGGCCAATCCCCCCTCCTTCCATCGTTCATAGAAGGGCCTCATTTGTGTCCCCGTCCGGACGGCCTAGCGATGTGGTGGCTGACTGCCGCCATCACCACCACCACCACCGTGATTATGATCGCCACCGGAGGGGGGAGAGATGTCCGGCGGAGAGGTCGATGTGGGCTGCGGCGTGATCGTTGGAATCGGCGTGGGCGTGACCGGTCGCGGTGTGGGTGTAATCGTCGGCGTTTTCGTCGGCGTACCGGTTGCAGTAGCCGTCGGGGTGGGTGTATAGAGACGCAGGACAATTGTATGCTCACGAGTCTGGGCCGTGCTGTGGTCGGTGACAGGCAGCGCGAGGGCGGTACGATAGGCTTCCAGCGCCTTGGCGTAATCTTGCGATTCCTCATAGCCTTTGCCCAGCTCGACGTACGACCGGTACAGGAGGGCAACCAGTTTTCCCCCGGCATAGTGAGAATCAAGGCTATACAGACGGCTGGCCAGGATGATCGCCTCCTCCCACCGACCCCGGTCGTAAGCTGTGTAGGCCTCCAGGTATTGCCCGGCGCGGAGTCGCTCTTCAACGGCTTGCTCGTTGCGTGGGTTGAGACGCAACGCATCGCCAAACCGGTCAACCGCCTGGCGCGCCGTTTCCAGCGTGTCGTGTGGCCCGTTTACCAGGGCAAGTCCTTCATTCAGGTAGGCGACAAACAGGTACTGCAACACATTGTCGGCCCGATAGTTGCTGTCCAGCTTGCCGATCTCCTCAAATCGTTGTCGCGCCTGCGCCCAATCCCCCTGGTTATAGAAGCTGACCCCTTCGCTGTAAAGGGTAATCAGCCGCCGCTGTTTTTCTACGGAAGCGCTAAGAGAGCGAACGTCACGGTAGTCAGGCTCGATGGTCAGGATGGTGTCCAGTTTCTGCGAGGCGGTGTCCCAATCCTGAGTAGTGACAGCTTGTTGGGCTTCGCGGTACAATTGGCTGACCGTACGCAGACGCTGGGCACGCTCCAGGGCGACCTGGGCGCGCTTGTCATCAGGCGTCTGGGCAAGCAGTTCTTCGAAGGCCCCGATAGCGCCGTCATAATCTTCAACGGCCAGCCGGGCCTGTCCCCTGTTATACAGTGTGGTCTGGTTTGTGCGGACCTGGTTTGCAGAGAGCAGGGGGCGCAAGGCAAAGGCAGCAATGGCGATCAAGAGCAGGAGGGCGACGCCACCACCGACCCACAGGAGACGGTTGCGTTCAGGCTTCGGCGTTGCTTCCTCTTCCTCCGGAAAAGCCGGCTCTTCCAAAGGTTCCTCTGGCGCAGTCTCCTCTGCTTCCTGCACGTGGTTGGGCTCAATTCCCTGCAATTGGATGAAGATTTGCAGTTCAGAGAGCAAGGCCTCGATGCCGCGACGGCCGGGGTCTACGGCCTTTAGCTGCGTAAAGCATTCCAACGCTTCTTGCCACTCACGTCGCCGGTAATGCGACATCCCCTTTTCATAGAGGGCCTCAGAAGCGCCTGCTTCTTCCGGCTGTGGTTCTTGCGCTTGCTGGCCATCGTCCTCTACTTCGACTTCAACAGCCTCTGGCGTTGGTGCAAGTTGGTTTGCTTTCTCGTCAGTCATTCCCCATACCCTTTGTGTCTCACATTTTCATGCGAATCGTTGCGGACTTCGGTTTTTAGCGCCTTGGGCCGGTGCCCCCAAGCGGTGGGCCGGGCGCAGGGATCGGCGATGGGCGCGACTGGGCGGTGACGCCGCCCTGCCCGTGCACGATGATGGGCAAGTAGAATTGGAACGCAGACCTGCCCGGAGACATCACCCGCACATCATCAAGGTACGACCACGTGTTGTAGTAGTTATCCGGCCGATTCCAGTTCGCGAAGCGGACGCGAATGGTTTGGCCGGCGTACGAGCTAAGATCTATCGTCACTTGCTGCCAGCCGGTATCTACCAATGTCCCGACTTTCCTCCGGTCGAAATTGCCGCCCCGAAACACCAGATTATCGAAGCCGGTTCCCTCAACGCGCACGTCAAACGAATCGTAGAGGAAATCCGGGTCAACCTTGCACCGGTTGGGATCCTGCGGATCCGTCTGTCCGGGAGGACACCCGTAAACGACATCATACGTATAGACGCGGTACCAGAAGGACAACAAGGGTAGCGGCAAGTCCGTGAATTTTGGCACCTGAATTTCCTGATAGACGAAGGCACTGGTATTCGGTGGAACGTTGCCTTGCGCGCCGCTGCCATAGCTCGGATCGCCCAGCAGAGCCATCCAGGTGGGGGAGGCTGACAGGGCGTGGCCGTCTCCCCACCGGCCCTGTGCCGGTGGGTTGCGGGTTTGGAAACTACCAGCCGCCGCCA